>JAJRTL010000286.1 GCA_024278315.1 Planctomycetota bacterium
GGAATCTGCTGTCCCCTCGGTGTTGAGACCAGGATGGCTCCCAGCTGATCCAGGTTGTCGCGGAGCTCCCTGGGGTAACGGAGGTTGATGGGATAGCGCTCAAGACCCTGCACGGTCGTGGCGACGGTCATTCCACCGACAGCGGCCGAGATGACATCCTGGACATCGGCGAGAGCCAGACCGTAGCGCGAGATCTCGTCGCGATCGATCGTGATGTCGACATAGTTGCCGCCCACGACCCGCTCTGCATAGACGCTCAGGGTGTTCGGCACACCGCGGATCTTGGCTTCGATACTCTTGCCGATGCCCTCTAGCACATTCAGATCCGCCCCCGCCACCTTGATTCCGATCGGGGTCTTGATCCCCGTCGAGAGCATATCGATACGGGTTTTGATCGGCATCGTCCAGGCGTTGGTCACACCGGGGAGATTGATGGCCGCATCGAGGGCCTCGACCAGTTCATCGGAGGTTCGCTTGCGGTGTGCGAGAATCCGTCCCGACATGTCCAGGATATCAACGCTCGGCCAGTCCTCCTCGGCCTTCAAGGTGATCGTCGTCTCGATCATGCTGAGGGATGCCGGATCCGTCGCCGTCTCGGCTCTTCCGACCTTGCCGAAGACGTGCTCCACCTCGGGGAACTGCTTGATGATGGCATCCGTCTGCTGAAGGATCTCACGCGCCTTCGTGATCGAGGTTCCTGGCAGCGTGGTGGGCATGTAGAGCAGGTCTCCTTCGTACAAGGGAGGCATGAACTCGGATCCCAGCTGGCTGAACGGGAACCAGGTGATCAAGACCATCACCAAGGACCCACCGAGAATCGAGAGCGAGGCCAACCTGGAATGCAGGATCAAGCCCATGATGGGATGGTAGATCGCAGACAGGGCCCGGTTGATGGGATTCTTGTGCTCCGGGAGGATGCGTCCCCGGATGAAATAGAACATCAAGACCGGGACCAGGGTCACCGACAGGAAGGCGGCAGCCGCCATGGAGTAGGTCTTGGTGAAGGCCAGCGGCTTGAAGAGGCGCCCCTCCTGGGCCTGCAGTGTGAACACGGGGAGAAAGCTCACCGTGATGACCAACAGGGAGAAGAACAGTGTCGGCCCCACCTCCATCGTGGCTTCCTTGATGACTTCAAAGTGGGACTTCGATCCATCATTGTGTTCGATGTGTTTGTGGGCGTTCTCGATCATCACGATCGCAGCATCCACCATGGCCCCGATCGCGATAGCGACACCTCCCAGGCTCATGATGTTGGCACCGATCCCCTGCTCATACATGACAGTGAAGGCCAGAAGAATGGCCAAGGGGAGCGTCAGAATCGCCACCAGAGCACTGCGGAAGTGCAGGAGGAAGAGAAGGCACACCAAGGACACGACAATGCATTCCTCGATGAGCTTGTCGGTCAAGGTCTCGACCGACCGCTCGATCAGACCCGACCTGTCATAGGCTGCCTCGATCTTCACATCGCCGGGCAACCCCGCCTCGATCTCGGCAAGCTTGGCCTTGACTCCATCGATGACCTCGAGTGCATTGGCTCCGTACCGAACGACGACGACACCTCCAACGATCTCGCCCTCGCCATTCCACTCAGCAATCCCTCGACGCATTTCGGGACCGATATCCACGCGTCCTACGTCCTAAATGAGTATGGGCGTTCCATCGGGTCTGGACGCAACGGCGGCCTTCTCGAGGTCCTCCGTGTCGTTCACGTACCCCTTGACACGAACGATGTACTCCGTCTCCGACATCTCCAGGACACGTCCGCCGACTTCTCCATTGGATCGTCGGATCGCCTTCTGCACCTGGGCCAACGAGATCCCGTATCCGCGCATCTTCTCGGGGTCCACGGTGACCTGGTATTGCTTCACAAAGCCGCCGACGCTCGCCACCTCCGAGACACCGTTGATCGCTGTCAGCTCGTATTTGATGTACCAGTCCTGCAAAGACCGGAGCTGTTGGAGGTCGAGCGAGGGGCTTTTCAGGACATACATGAAGGCCCATCCCACACCGGTTGCATCGGGACCCAGGGTAGGAGCCACGCCCTTGGGAAGATCGTTCTGCAGCTGGCTCAGGTATTCCAGGACGCGGCTGCGTGCCCAGTAGAGATCAGTTCCGTCCTCGAAGATGATGTAGACGAAGGAGTAGTTGAAGAAGCTGTATCCTCGAACGACCTTGGCGTAGGGCACGGCCAGCATCTTGGTCGTGATCGGATAAGTGACCTGGTCCTCGACGATCCTCGGAGCCTGACCGGGGTATTCGGTGAATACGATCACCTGGACATCGGATAGATCCGGAATCGCATCCAAGGCAGTGTTCGTCAGGGCAAGATATCCACCCAGGCCGATGAAGAGCGAAAACAGGATCACCAGGAACCTGTTCTCCAGAGAGAGGCTGATGATCTTTCCAATCATGACCGACGATCCAAGTTGAACGAGTGATTCGAGACGAGAACGGTTCCAGCACTTGCGATGAGCGTCATTTCTTGGAAGGAGGCGTGTTCTTCGAAGGATCTGAGCTCATGCTCGACGGGGAGCCAGTGGTCGCCGAGACGGGCACCAGTTGCATCGCCTTGCCACAGATGGGGCAATCGCCTGGTGCATCGTAGAGGAGAGATGAGTGCTCAGGCATGGGGCAGACGTAGTACGTGTCATCGAGGACAGTGTCATCCTTCGTGGCATCGGGTGTGGGCGTTGCCCCCTTTCCCGTCTTCTTGGCTACTGTGCTGGCCTTGGCGCCCGACTTCTTCCCTCCATCTCCCGGTATCCCGTCATCCGGGTTCAAGAACTTGAGAGCTGCTTCGCGAAGTCGACTCTCGGAATCCAACAGGAACTGACCGGATAGGACCACCGTCTGACCGGGCTCGAGACCCTCCAGAACCTGGAGCTTGTTGTCATCCGATCTCAGTCCTGTCTTGACGTTCCGGAGCTCGAACTTGCCGGGAGAAGTGGCGACGAATACCACAGACCGCAGGCCGGTATCGATGACCGCGATATCAGGAACCAAGGTGACATCCTTGGCCAACTCCGACCTCAGGGTGAGGGTGGCATACATGCCCGGCTTGAGATGGTACCCAGGATTGTCGAACTCCATCCTGACCGAGACCTCACGTGTCCCCTTCTCGAGATAGGGGTAGACGTAGGTCACGCGTCCCTTGAAGGTGCGACCGGGAAGATAGGAGAGTGTCATGAGTGCCACCTGTCCCTCCTTGACATAGGGGAGATCGTATTCATAGACCTTTCCCAGGACCCAGACCCTGGAGAGATCAGCGATCCGGAGGAGATCTGAACCCGCCTTGACCATCTGTCCCTCGATCACACCCTTGTGGATCACGATTCCCGTGGCAGGGGCGTGA
>JAJRTL010000287.1 GCA_024278315.1 Planctomycetota bacterium
CGTATGGGCGACGCCGTCGATCGAGCCAGGCGATGTGGTGATCCTGTCGGTCAAGTCCCCGGACACCGGGGCTGCCCTGCAGGCTGTTCCTCCAGGGACGACGGTAGTATGCGCACAGAATGGTGTCGAGAACGAAGAGCTCGCAGTCGCCCGAGGTCCGGTCCTGGGCATGCTCGTCTGGATGTTTGCCCTGCATCTCGAGCCTGGCGTGGTCGCGCTCTACAGCTCGGGCTCCCCAGGAGTGTTGGACCTCGGCCCCTGGCCGAACAGCTCCACGGCGCCCGAGTCGGTCGCAATCGCCGAGGCAATACGGAGTGCAGGCTTCGACGTTCAGGTGCGCGAGAACATCCGGTCCTGGAAGTTCGGCAAGCTGCTCTGCAATCTTCCGGGCGCGCTGGCAGCCCTGGGGTACCCTGCGACGAGAGAGTTGTCCGAGGAGTTGATGCGCGAGGGGCAGGCCTGCTTCGATGCCGGAGGAATCGAGTTCGTCCCCCCCGAGCAGATCCGGAAGCGCTGCGCCAAGGTACTGCCGGGGCGAATCGCCGGTCGGACGCGACCGGGAGGCTCCATGTGGCAGAGCCGGCAACGGGGAGCCGCGTCCGAGGTCCAGTGGTTGGCGGGCTTCATCGTGAAACTCGGCAAGAAGTTCGGAGTTGCCACCCCGCGTAACGCGGAGGTGCTCGCAGCGTCTGGTTTCCGATCCTGCTGAGGTGAGGGTTCTGGACATATCTTTGCGGCGCGCGAAAGGGTCTCCCTGCAGGCATCCTCTCTTCGATGGATCGAACGCTCGGCAGTGCGGCAATCCGCCCCCACAACGAAGATGGGCTCCTGCCAATCACCAGCGCGCAACCATCAGCGGCTTCTCGACGCACTTCGATCTTCATTGCCTTTTTCTTGGGTCGTGTCGTCCCGCGGCTCGGATCGTCGCGGTCATGGTGGCTCAACACTCCCGAGCCGGCTCGACGATCCTGATCGCCGCCGTGGTGTGGAGCTTGTCTGAGCGCAAGCCGTCCTTCGTGTGCGCGACCCAGTAGCCGTTGGCTGTTACCGTCTGTCCGACTCTCAGCTTCTTCAGCACGGGTTCCAGCGAAGCGCGAGCATGCCCCTCGATCTCGCAACTGAGTAAGGGTCGCCCTCCGACAGCAGGTAAACATCCTCGGCGCGAGGTTTCACGCGAACGACGACGAGCCCGGAGGGTGGAACCGACAACGCAACGATCCTACCGGTACAGCGCGCCCAGAGCTGGCCCTCGTCCACGGCTTGCCACTCCATCTCGTGCGCACAACCGCTTGCGAGGAGAAAACAGAGAAGAGTAATCGGCGGGATCGTCTTGCATGTCATGACTCGACTCCTGGCAACGGGCGTCGCCATGGTAGCTAGATCTGAGACGCATGTCATGCCGGACTGCACTCGGGCCGAATCCGCAGACGTATCTTGATGGGTTTCGCGGGACTCGTCCGAGGGTCACCCTCCGTTCTTCTCCCTTTGCCGCAACGATAGAAGCCCATCTGGGGAGGCACCAGGCATGTGATCGGGGGGGACCCTCCCGGATGCGTCCTCTGACTCACTGAGACCGGTGAGACGAACATGGCGGCAACAGGAGATGGGCACGATGTAACGATTCTACGCGGACAGATCATCGATCTCGACCTCCTTGGGACGGATCACACCCTGGTCAACCTCGGTGTAACTGCGCCGAGGACCACGAGTCCGGGCAGGAAACCCTCGTAGAGCCTGTGCCGCTCACTTTCGACGTGGGCACAGATCTGCCACCCTCGATTCGCTGTCAGTCCACCGACTCGTACAGCTGTCTCAGAGCAGGGCCTGACTCGCCCCGGCTTCTCCCTCATGCGAGCAATGGACGCCCGCCCGTCGCCGGTTCCTGCTTCCCTTGGCGATCGGGCTCGGAACCATCAGGTGGGCAACCATCGTTCTCGGGCCCAACAAGGACCGGTAGCATGGGGAGCGGTTCTGACCGAGCAACCGGGTCCACGCATCGGGCATTGCCGGGGGCCGCTCCCATGAAGAACGCTTCCATCCTGCGAAGTGAATCCGGGATGGAAGCCTCCTGCACCTCGGGAACATCGGGGTTGCGCGGTAACAATGCGAGTAAGGCTCATGACAGGGGCTCCCAAACAAGCCTGGGAGCCCCTGTCCTGTGACCTCCGCATGCCACCGACAAGGGCGAACGAGCTCTGAAAAACTAACGTAAACCCTTGACATCCTGCGGGGGGGGGGATCATCGCACCGGCGTGTCCATGCCCCCGGCGCCGATCATCCAACATTCATGGAGTACAACATGGAGAAGAAGCTCATCCGTCTGGTCATAGCTCTGATCGGAATTCTCACGCCCTTGCTCGCGAGCACGGCCTCCCTGCAAGCCATGCCAATGCCAAGCGGCAACGATCTGACACTCACTTCGAACCGCGGAGGAGTGGCATACACGACGATCTTCAAGGGATTCAACGTTGCCAATGCGACGACTGGGGCCTTCGAGGAAACCAACGACAACAACGAGGCCGAGAATCGCACAGGGTGGACATGGAAGAAAGTCGGAGATGATATCTTTGTCTATGACAACAATGGCAACAAAGTTGCGACTTACCATGGTGGCGCTCAAGCAGCGAACCAGAATGGAGCCATCGAGGACAACCCTGATGTCGCAGGCACCTTTGGAGGGAATTGGACACGGCCTTGACAACCTCGCCGAGGACCGTTACGCCTCCTCATGATGCGAAGACCTACCATGCCCCTCTTGTGGATTGCGGCGATGCTGCTGATCCTCATTGGGATCAGCAGATCCTGTGAATCTGATGAGATCTGTGTGGTGGAAGAGGCCCTTCCTCCTGCGTCAACGAAAGACACAGGCTTCCCAGGCTCCCGCGTAGATCCGGTGCCACAGGCGAAGCCTCGTCAGCGGATCTACGACAATGCGAACTCCCTGCTCTCACTTCCAGATCATCAGAAACCTGTCGAGGACCACGGGGCAGCCAAGTTCGTGGTCTTTGGCAGCATTCGCTCCAGAGCCGGCAATTCCATCGTGGGAGCGACGGTTCGACTCGAGGCACTACCGCGTTCCGTCACCACGAAATCAGATCAAAGGGGACAATTCAGGCTGGAAGGACAATGGGCGTGGGGCACGAGGGTTCCCAGACTCGTTGTACTGCAAAGGGGCTTCCTGCCCGCGCACGCGGGATTTCCCCACACATGGCTGGTCGGAAAACCGAAAACGATCAAGAGAGATTTCGTCCTGGATCCAGGGGCATCCATCCAAGGGCGCGTGGTCTTTGGACAGAATCCGGTGTCTGGGGCCCGCATCCTGCTCGTTCCGGACGCATCAATGCAGCTCGCAGGAAGGCCAGGACAGAGCCTCTGGTGGACGAGTGCTTCCGGACACTTCTACTGCGAGGTCAAACCGGGCCTTGCCTACACGTTGATCATCAACAGTGGCCGCTACGGGAATGCGATACGACATGCGCGTTCTTCACCAAACGCGTCGAATATCGATCTTGGTGACATCCGACTATCTCCTGTTCATTCACTGACTGGACGCATCCGCTACCCCGACGGAGAAGGGATCGAAGATCTTGCGGTCACGGTCACGCGTATGGGCAAGACAATCCTGGATACAGACCTACGCGGAGCCCTCTTGGGAATGACACGCACTGATTCCAACGGGTTTTTCTCCCTGAGTGGCCTGGCTGCAGGCGACTACAGAATCAGCTTTCCAGCTACGATGTGCGACTCCCTTTTCGATACACATCATACCTTGACTACCGACAAGGGACAGCAGGCTCTCGTGTTGCCGGTACACAGGATCCGCGTGTCCTTTTCGAACGAGCAAGGAATCCCTCTTTCACAAACGCGAGTCACCTTGGAATACAAGGAGACCGTCGCACCACGATCCAGTCCCACATGCAAACGCAACTCGCCAAAGACCAACCAAACCGAGAAGGCAGATCGGCTTGTGGCTCCGGGCTCCCGCTGGAAAC
>JAJRTL010000288.1 GCA_024278315.1 Planctomycetota bacterium
CGCGACAGCCTCTGCCGGTCGACAGGATTCCTGGGCACTCCCGACCACGCTCGAGGCCTGCCTCTGGATCGAAGGATCAGTGCATGCCTATCTGGGGCTTGCCAGCCGGGCCCTGGACTACCTATCCTGGGAACGAGAACGTCCCTGACGAACTTCGTCCTTCCCCTCCTCATGAGGCCCCATGACAGCCGAGACCAATAGGAAGCCCATCGTCGTCAGTGTCGAGCAAGCGCTCTCGATGCCGTATGCCACGCTGCGCTTCGTGCATCTGGGATGGCGCGTGATCCGCATCGAGCCTACGCCCCTGCCCGGCCGCAAGAGCAAGGGAGATCCCAACCGCTACATCGGCACACCCGTCGCAGGTGAGGATCGACACAGCTACTACATCGCGCCCAACGTCGGAAAGGAGGCCATGGCCCTCGATCTCAAGTCGAGGGAGGGGCAGGAGATCCTGCATCAACTGCTGGACGAGCTCGAGGTGGACGTCTTCTGCACCAACACGATGCCGGGGCGGCACGCCGCGCTTGGCATCGACTACGAGACCTTGTCGAAAGGGCGTCCTGATCTGATCTGGGCCGCAATCTCGGCCATGGGCACCGCGCATCCCGAAGTGCCTGGCTACGACCCGGCCATGCAGGCGCTCTGTGGATACATGGACCTGACGGGCCATCCTGACGGGCCGCCTCTGCAATGCGGACCACCGATCATCGACTTGAAGGCCGGCGACGAGGTCTTCGCACAGGTGGCACTGGCCCTGCTCGAACGCGAACAGGGTGGACATGGGAAAATGATCGACGTGTCCATGGCCCACGCAGCCGTTTCCTGGTTGCAGACATTCTTGCCGATGCTCGAGATGGGCAGCAACCCTGCCGACATCCGGCGCAGCGGCAACGAACACAGACAGTTCATCCCGGTAAACTCCTACCCGACCCGGGATGGCTTCATCTACATGGCGCTGGGATCGGACGCGCAGTGGACGCGGCTGGTGGCCGAGCCGATGTTCTCCTCGCTGGATCAGGAGCGCTTCGCGACCAACGAAGGTCGACGGACCGACAAGATCGAGCTGCATGCGCTCATCGGCGCGATCACGGCGCGACACAGCAAGAGCGAGCTTGCCACTGTCTTTGCGCATGCCTCCATCCCCCACTCTCCCATCTCACGGATCGAAGAGGTGGGTAGCCTGCCCTTCGTGCGAGAGTCAGCACTCCACACGACGGCGCCAGACGGCCACCACATCCAATTGCCTCCGCCCGCACTGCCCACACCATGGCTGAACGAGCGTGGGGGCGAGATCCCCTTCGCGCCAGCCTACGGCGCCGACAACGACCGCGTCCTCGAGGAGATCGGATACGCCAAGAGTCGCATCCAGGATCTGAGGGCCGCTGGCATCCTCCTCTGAACCCCGTAGTCCTAGCGATGGGATTGACGGCACCCTTTGGAGAAACAAGGATCTCCACCGGCCATGCTGTCGCGTCCATGTCCACAATCCTTCGAAATCCCAGAGGAGCGGACTCACTGGCTGACCGGACCGCGGCTCCGGCATGAGTCGATCGGCCAACAGGCCACCTACTTCAAGCAACCACCCTCAAGCGCATCACAGGTGCCCACGAAGGGGAGCGCCCCTTGGCCCGAAGCGTAGGTGATCAAGCCGACGAAGACCCTCTCGCCATACTGCGGTGCCATGCCCGGGAACCTGCCGGTCCCGTTGTAGGCAATCCATGCGTCATCCTGCTACTGGGGTACGAGATTCGGTCGCTGCCAATAGAGCCTCAACCTCCTGTCGGCTCCACCCACGACACGTAGATCTGCTCGTCCATCGGGAACGATATTGGCCCCTGCATCATCGACGGTCGAACTGCCATCGACCGTGTTCTTGGCCTCCACGGTACAAGCCGTTCCGCCTCGATGCCCCACCACTACATGCGAGGAGTTGATGGAAGCGAAGTTCGTGACATGGATCTGGAGTCCCGCAAACACGAATGGTTCCCCGGACGGCGAGGGCGCGATCTGGGAGTCTTGGATCGTTCCAATCCCGATATTTCGTGCAATCAGCTCGAAGGGAAACTTCACGAGTTTGGCGTCGAGTCGACCTTGGTCCTCGTTGAAGTGTAGCGTCCTGTTGGAGCTGTTGTCTCTCAGGACCGCCAGGTATCGACCATCGCTTCGAGTCACGTCCGGTAGCGCGGCCTTGTTGTGCGTCTTGTAGTCGATCAATTCGCCTGAGCCCTCGAAATCATCATCCAAGCTCTCTTGTACGGGTCCAGTTGCAAGAGGACCGACTTCTCTCTCGACACCGCAAGCCGTAATCAGCCCCCAAACTACCGCACATATTGTCCGCTTGGCAATCGGTTTCAGATTCATCATTGTTCCTTGACCACAGTATTGCACCCACTCTACCACCTCAGACCCTTCTCCCAAGCCACCCCATTGGCGTGGCAAGGGAGTTTGCGATCGTCCTCCCCTTCTCGACACACAGTCGTCACACGGACATCCTTGGCCTGCCGCAGCAGGTCTGGAGCTTCTATCCCGGATGATTCATGCGATCGTTGCGAGCAGATGTGCCAATGGCGAAGCCAGTGGCACATCTGTGGTCTGACGAGGAGAATTCGGGTTCAGGACGTCCGCGCGAGACGTGAGGCGACCCATGAGGGTCGGCGAATCGGAACAATTCCGCGCGAACCGCAGGTTTGCGGTCCTGGACCGAAAGATCCCCGTCAGACGCATCGAGGTCAGGAATTGTTCGGGCTAGGCCAATGGGCTCATGATCCTGGATGCCCCGGGAGCTACCAAGCGCAGACGCGCTGCCGTCACTCCCGCCGTCTATCTTCCAAAGTAGAGGCGCTGGCTGCCGTCGCCTCCCAGACAGGTTTCGTGATGACGATATCCTGGACGACGACCCTGGCGTTCTTGAGAGAGGCGTTGTTGGGGATTGGCAACTGGATCGTGTGCGAGGGTCCCGTTGTGATTGTGGGTAGCATCATCAGCGCGCTGGCCAGATCGAAGTACAACTGAATGCCAATGAACCCAACGTAGGGCGTGTTCGCAGCACCTCCAAAGATGAACAACATCGCTTGCGGAGCCGTGGGCGGAACGTTGCTCATTGCAACCTTTGTCCAAGGTGCCACCGAGCACCGGGTCCGACACGTGGATCGTTGGCTGATGTGGCCCCCAGGGCCGTCCTATTGTTTCACTCGTTGCTCCGAGATCAAGGATCATGGGCTCGATGCCCGCAGTTTTGGTTCTGGCCCGAAAGAGCAGGCGCCCACCAATGGTCGTACCCAGATTCCAGGCATTTGCCGCCTTGTAGAGTCCGCTACAGCCAAACTGCGGGCAGGCGTCTACGACGCGAATCGTACCGGTCGTCGTGCCGTCCGTCCGCCACAACTCCCGGTCCTTCGATGCATCCGTGGCTTGAAAGAATACATAACGACTCCCCACAGTGTAGAAGTCGCTCGGGTCGCCGGAGTTGGCAGCTCCCTTGTTGATGTCAACGGTCGAGATCTGGTTCTTTCCTGGATTGATCCACCACAACTCGCGACCACCGATTGGATCTGTCGCCGCAAACACGGCCCTGTTGTTGCGCAGAACTGTAATCTCAGCGGGGAACGACGACGCCTTTCCGGGGTGGACATCGTAGGGGAAGAGCTTCTGCCCGTCTGTCCAGAAGACTTCGCGGCCCGTAGATGGGGTGATCGCAGTACAGTACACGCCTCCCGCACCCAGGGTGATTGATCATACCAGGGTGAGGAGCTGCCCAAGGAGATCTTGGTTTCTTGGACGACCCTCTTCGCTCCTGCCTTCGTAGCACGCCCCCGACGGATCTCCTGATTCGACTCCGTCCGCGAGCACATGCACCACAGGTTTCGCCATTGGCTCATCGACTCGCAACCACCTCATGAATGATCCTGGTCAGGTTCTTTGGATACCACATCTTGCATCTGCCAGGCAGAGGGGGCAGCATCGCTCATGGTCCAGCCGTCAAGAAGTGCAGCACAGAGGTGGATAAGTGACTGGCCAATCAGAAGCCAGGCCACCCCAGTAAGATCGAACCATCTTGTGCTGGACTGAATTGGAACCGTTAGCAACAGGAACAGCATGACACTCTCTTCTTGGGCCTTGCTTCTCGCATCCATGACGATCATGGCCTGCACGCTCGAAGGACAGGCAGGTCAGGATTCACGGCCCAACGTGATTCAGATCGTGATTGACGACCTTGGATACGCAGATATGAGCTTCCTGGCCCAGTCCCCAGCGGATGTCAAGCAGTTGAAAACCCCCAACATGGACCGACTCAGATCCATGGGGACCTACTTCAGTTCAGCGTACGCCACAAGCCCCATCTGCAGTCCATCGCGAACGGGTCTGATCACAGGGCGCTATCAGCAACGCTGGGGGAACTACTGGTATGGCCAGGGTGGATTGCCAGCCACGGAGAAGACACTCCCCCAGGCTCTGAAGGACATCGGATACGTCACCAAGAAGGTTGGGAAGTGTCATCACAATGGTGGTCCGGCACAGTTCCCAACGAAACACGGATTCGACGAGTTCATCGGCTTCGTCCATCATACTTGGGACTATATGCGCGTCAGTGCAGATGATGCCAAGGTCTATGGGCGGAATGCCAGGGCTGCTTGCATCGGCCCCCTTGTGCGTGCGGTCGCATCCTCCGGTAAAGTCGAAAAAGTCTCCTACGAGAACGGTTTCACAACCGAGATCTTTACGAACGAGGCGATCCAATACATCAAACGGGACCACAAAGGCAAGCCGTTCTATCTGCAGCTGGACTACAATGCCATGCACCAGCCAACCTATGTCGTACCTCCGAAGTACGCCAAACGCATCGGGCTGGTCACACCCAAATGGGATCGTGGTGCGCAAAGCTATCCTTTCCCCTATTGGGATCCGAGGAAGGACAGATGGAAAACGTGGCATGCTCGATGGGGACATCTTGGGCAAGTGGACCCAGATGGCCGCAAACGATACCTTGCACACTTGTTGGCGCTGGATGAATGCATCGGCCAGATTCTCCAAGCACTGGAGGACGCGAGAACACTGGGCCATACAATCATCGTCTTCATTTCTGACAACGGTGGCACTATCAACACCTACGCCAACAATGGTGCCTTGCGCGGATACAAGTACATGTTTGGCGAAGGTGGGATTCGCGTTCCTATGATCATCTCCTGGCCTGGAAAACTGCCAGTCAACAAGACCAATTCCTCAATGGTCTCCGCCATGGATGTCATGCCGACCATTCTTGACTTGTGTGGTGGCCAACTCCCGGCCAACCTTGATGGCAAGACCTTGGTGCCAATCATCAATGGTGAATCAGACGAAAGCGTACACGACCACCTGTGCTGGACCGATGGGCGCAGAACGAAAGTCATCCGTCAGGGTGACTGGAAGCTCGTGATTGATGGCGGCTGGGATCATCTCAACTACAGAATGGAAGGCCGTAAAGCCGTTCGTGCCGACAACTACAAGTATCCTTCGGGCACCTGCCTCTTCAACCTGAAAGACGACCTCGGCGAAACCGCCAACCTGGCAGATAGCATGCCGGCAAGAGTCAAGGCTATGACAGACCTCTACGAGGCCTGGCGCAGTCAGATGAAGCAGAAGCGAAAGCGAAACAAGAAGTAGCGCCTTCGGCCGATGGTCGGTTGCGAAAGAGAGAGAAGACGGAGTATGACATTCCATAGATTGGTGCTTCTTACAGGCTTTGCAAACTTCGCTCTCTGTGGTGGCGTGCTCTTTGGCTCATGCGGAGGAAGCGCGGTCCCTGACTCCGACAGACAGACAATCAGCCTGGCGGGCGAATGGGGATTCAAGCTGGACCCCCAGGACGAGGGGCTGGAAGGGAGATGGTTTACAACAACACTCTCCGACCCCATCCGTTTGCCCGGTTCTCTCCAGGAGCAAGGCTATGGGAAGGTTCCAGATCGCGAGACGCGTTGGCTGGCGACCAGCGGAGTCAAGAGGAACAGGTTTCCCGACTATTTCACGCATGAGATGTATGAGCGGTACAGGGAAGCGAAGACCTTTCGGTTCCCGTATTGGCTGCAGCCCAAGCGCCACTACGTCGGGGCCGCGTGGTATCAGAAGAGCATCGACATCCCGGACAGTTGGAAGGACAAGCAAGTCACCTTGAATCTGGAGCGTTGCCACTGGGGGACAACCGTGTGGATTGGCGACAAGCAAGTCTTCCGCCGCAGCACCCATGACGCTTTGGGTACGGCCCACCGATATGACCTGACACCTGATCTGAAGCCAGGCAGACAAGTACTCACCCTGCGGGTAGACAATCGGATGCTCATCAATGTTGGGCTGAACGCGCATAGCATCAGCGACCAGACGCAATCAGCATGGAACGGAGTCGTGGGAGATATCTCGCTTCAGGCGCGTCCACGAGTCTACATTCAAGAGATACAGGTCTTCCCGAACCTCGCCAAGAACAGTGCTCGGGTCGAGGTGGTGATCGCCAATCCGCGGCAACTCAAAGCCCTTGACGCCGAATTGATCCTCTCCTTGGAATCACCCGGTACGGATGGTTTTGCCAAGCCGTTTGCCAAGAAGTCCTATTCCGGAACAGAACTGGAAACCATCGTCGTTGCAGAATGCCGTATGGGATCGTCGCCCTTCTTGTGGGACGAGTTCAATCCTCGGCTCTACGGTATCAAGGCCGAGCTGAGATCCTCCGCTGGCCAGAGCCAGTTGGCCACGCACTTCGGAATGCGTGAGGTTAGGACAAAAGGCTCGCAGATCTACGTGAACGGCAAGCCCGTCTTCCTCCGTGGCACGCTGGAGTCTTGCATCTTCCCGCTGACGGGATATCCACCGACGGACCTGGATAGCTGGCTGAAGGTGATGCGACAAGTAAAGAACTTTGGGCTCAACCATGTTCGTTTCCACTCGTGGTGCCCGCCGGAAGCGGCCTTTCTCGCGGCGGACAGAGAGGGCGTCTATCTTCAGCCGGAAGCCAGCTTATGGGCATCGATCAACGGGAAACACAAGGCTGACTGGGCAGGCGAAGAAGCTCGAAAGATCCTTTCTTCCTACGGGAACCATCCCTCCTTCCTGATGATGTCGATCGGCAATGAGATGCACGTCAAGAAGGGCATCCTCGATCGAATGCTCCGGGAATGGAAGCAGGATTCGAGGCACATATACACCGGCGGATGCAACCGTTCCCCTGATATCAGCGACGAGTATGACTTTATCGTGAACCGTGGACGCGGGAAAAACGCAAGGGTTCGCTACCAATCAGGATGGCCGCCGCGCCCGAAGAATTCGCTCTTCACCTCGATGGCTCCACAAACCACTCTTGATTGGAGGCGCGGAGTCGAGAGTGCAAGGCTGCCGATCCTTTCGCATGAAATCGTCCAGCGATGTAGCTACCCGGATCCTTTGTGGCAAAACAAGTACTCAGGTTCGTTCATTGCCGGCTATCTGGATATCGCCAAAGACCAACTCCGAGCGCGCGGCATGACGGAGCAGGTTCCAAGCTTTGTCGAGCTCTCCGGGCGATGGCAAGTGCAGCAATTCAAGGAAGAGATCGAAGCGGCGCTGAGGACACGGAAGATGGCCGGCTTCCAGCTCCTGGATATCCACGACTTCCCCGGACAGGGCGCGGCGCTGGTCGGGGTTCTGGACGCGTTCTGGGACGAGAAAGGGTATGTGACTGGAGAGCAGTTCAGGCAGTTCTGCTCTCCCACGGTTCCCCTGGCGAGAATGCAAAAACGTGTCTGGTTGTCGAATGAGACGTTCCAGGCATCCATCGAGATCGCCCATTTTGGCCCTGAGAGACTGAAGGGGGTCACTCCCCACTGCCTCATCCTCGATTCCAATGGCCATCAAGTATTCAGCCAAGCCCTGGCGACCTGTGACATCGAGATTGGCAATGGCATTGGACTGGGCTCCCTGTCTCTTGGGTTGGACGGGTTGAAAGCTCCTGCCAAATACCGGCTCGTCACACGTGTTGGAGAGCATGAGAACAGTTGGGATTTCTGGGTGTATCCGGCCAAGCTTCAAGCGGTGCCAGCCAAAGACATCGTCATTGTGACAGAGCTATCGGATGCAAGGTACGAGGAACTCGAAGCGGGTGCCAAGGTCTTGTGGGTACCAGCACATAGTCGCATCCGAGGGAACATCCCCCAGTGCTTTTCCAGCATCTACTGGAACGGTCCTTATACCAACGGCGGCGAATCCAATACGCTGGGGATGGTGCTCGATCCTAGCCACCCAGTGTTCCGTTCATTCCCTACTGACAAAACAACCAACTGGCAGTGGTGGGAGCTGCTGGTCACGGCTCGGCCGATGATTCTCGACGAATGGGGATCAAAGGTCTCGTGGCCCAAATCCTACAAGCCGCTCATCCAGCCTATCGACGACTGGAACGTGAACCGAAAGCTCGCCCTGCTGGCCGAAGTCGCGGTTGGGGACGGCAAGCTCATGATCTGTTCCATGGATATCTCCGGGAACCTCAACAAGCGATTCGTGGCTCGGCAGCTCCGAAGCTCGCTTCTCAATTACATGAATAGCAGCAACTTCAATCCCAAGACCCAACTCCGCAAGAAGACCCTGCTGGGCATTGTTGATTGACCGCCATGGCTCAACAAGCCTGCGCAGAGGGGTGGAATGTGCTGTCGCTCCCAGGGCAAACAGTCTCATGGCCGTGCTTTCTGA
>JAJRTL010000289.1 GCA_024278315.1 Planctomycetota bacterium
AGCCCAAACCAGCAGCCTGTCCCAAGAGCTGGCTCCTCCGCAAGGGCTGGCGCAAGGGTGGCGCCCTCACCGTCCAAGACCACCCCCGACTCCCCAAGCCCCAACACCCACCCGCATAGCGCCCATCCCCGAGGCACTCAACACCACCTGGCTGTGCGCAAGAGCAGCCACCAACCCCCAAGCAGTCCCCGCGCCCTGATCCCGAGCATGAACCGAACAGGGCGCAGCTCAGCTCACCGCAGCCCAATGCAGCGGACCCTTGTGACCTGACCCGCTTGTTGTTGTCCAGGAAGATTTATGGGGCACGGGCAGGCCTAGTCCTGCCCCACCGGCCTGCCCTACGGGGCTGGTTGAACTCGATGACAAGCCCCCGATGGCAGGCATCCTGGGGTAGTCCCAGGAGCGCGGCGGAAGGAGGGGGGGGGCCACGAAGATGGAGAAGGAAGGCCGGGAGTGTCGTGGGTGTAGGACCCAATTCCCCTTGAGACTCTGATTCTGTGTCCTCCGCCGATGGGTTCGCAGGACCCCCATTTCAGACCTTCGTGTCCTCCCCGTTCTTCGTGGTAGAAAAAGGACTCGCGTATTCCTTTGGTTTCACAAGGCCTTGCGGTTTCGGGGGAGGTGGTCAGATTGTCAGTTTGCGTGGCGCACGAGGTAGCGGATCAGTGCGGAGAACAGGTCGCCTAGGAGGACGAGGCCAGAGCCCAGGAAGATCAGGAAGAGCATCTCGGGCGTGTTGATCGTGGCCTGGGCATCGTTGATGTAGTAGCCCAGCGACACGATGCCGAGCATGCCCAGAACCGTGGACTCGCGGATGCAGGTCTCCCAACGATAGAAGAAGTAGACCAGGAATCGTGAGAGTCCGGTCGGAAAGAGGGAGAACCAGAAGAGCTGGGCTCGCCCGGCTCCGATGCCGCGCAGAGCGATCGTCGACTCGGGAGGGAGGTTTTCGACGGTTTCCGAAAAGAGCTTTCCGAGGATGCCAGAGTTGTGGATCGCGAGTGCAAGGATGGCGGGCCAAGCCGAGAATCCGAACATCTGGATCAGAAGGAAGGCCCAGATGTACTCGGGAATGGCACGGAGGAAGACATAGAAGAAGCGGCAGAAGTGGAGGCAGACGTTCCAGAGAAAGGACCTCACCCCCTTGGCGGAAGCCAAGCCGGGGAGATAGGGTTCTGGGCAGGCAAGGCTCCTGCTTCCCGGCGGAGTGAGGAGGATGGCCACGAAGAAGGCCAGGAGAATGGAGAGGATCGAAATCGCCAGGGTCTTGCCCAGTGCCGGGAATCCCTTCGGGGACATGAGAATGTCGCTGGCCCAGGCGAGACCCGCCGCGAGTCCCTCGCCGCGGCGGATGGGTGGGGGGAGGGTCTCCGTGAGGAAGTTCTCGAGATTCTGGAGACGGCGTGGAGAGAAGACCTGCTCGAAACCGAACTCTCCGGAGAAGAGTGAGAGGACGAGCAGCAGCACGAAGGCCGAGAGGCTCCATCGGAGGAACCGACTCCGCGGTCGATCCCGGCGGAGCTGCTCGATCTGCGTCATCCTCTCCGAAGCCAAGGCGGTCATGTCGCCAACCTCCGACGCAAGGTGCCACTCCAGGCATCCACCAGGAAGATCAAGAGGAAGAGGCCGTAGAGGTAGGTCCAGACCTCAGAGTAGTAGAGGTTCTCGAAAGAGAGCTTGAGGAAGTACCCGATCGTCGGATAGCCGAAGAAGCCCAACACGGCCGACGAGCGCAGTGCGCATTCGAACCGATACAGCGTGTAGGCCATCATGTCAGGGAAGGCTGCGGGCAGACGTCCGAAGAAGAAAACCTGGAGCCGCGTGGCCCCCAGGTCCCGAAGCGCCTTGGAGGGGGCGGACGGACTTTCTTCGAGCATCTCTGCGTAGATCTTGCCCAGCGTCCCTGCGAAGGGCAGGGCCAGAGCCAGGACACCCGTAAGTGGACCGCTGCCGAAGGCGGCCAGGAAGATCAGTGCCCAGAAGAGTTCGTGCACCGAGCGCAGCAGGGTTGCGAGAATCTTCGCTGTTGCGCTGACCGTGGGGCCGAAGACTTGACGAAGGAGACGACGCAAGGGGCCTCTGGACGTGATCGTGTCGCCTGCCCACCAGGTCGAAGTGGCCAGAAACCCCAGGACGAAGCCCCCGAGGATGCTCAGCAACAGGGAGGCTGCCGCGAAGAGCACGGTCCTCCCCAGGCCATGGAGCGCATTCTGCAGCACGATGTAGCGCACTGCTTCACCGAGGCCTGGGTCCTGGCTGTCCAAGGCGGGGCTGAGTGCTGCTGCCAGGAATCGTCCGATCGAGGAGGCGTCCCCGGGTAGGAGCTGCCGAGGGCTCAGACCGAGATACAGCCAGGCCCAAAGCCCGACGAGGATGGCGGAGATGAGGACCCATCCTCGAATCCCCACCGGGAAGGGTTTGCCCTTGAGTTCAGCCTTGGATCGCACGGTCTTCGATCCGCTCCTTCCCTTCGAGCCGATAGAGCTGATCCAGATCGGTTTGGGTCACATCGGAGGAGGACTTGTCGAAATCGACTTGTCCGTGACGCAAGCCGATGAGGCGTGGGCAGAACTCCCGCGCCAGCGCCAGATCGTGCATCGAGAGGACGAGGGTCAAGCCACGCTCCGCAGCCACTTCGGTCAGGAGCTTCAGGATGTCTCGGCTCCGGATGGGGTCGAGACTCGCGATGGGCTCATCCGCGAGGAGTGTGCAGGGTGCCTGATACAAGGCTCGCGCAATGGCAACGCGTTGTTGCTGTCCGCCGCTCAAGCGGTCGCTACGTTCGAAGAGCTTCTCCTCGATACCCACACGCTCGAGCACCTCGTGTGCCTCCAGGAGTTCCGACCGGCTCGGAAACAGGAAGCTCCTCCAGGAGGCCATGAGGCTGCTCTGGCCCAACCTTCCCAAGAGGACGTTCTGTGAGACACGCAGCCCCGGCACCAGACGGTGGTCCTGATGGATGAATCCTGTCGCGGCGCGGAGTTCGCGCAAGGTCGTGGGCGAGTAGTCGCGGAGCATCCTTCCGCGGATCATCACGTGTCCGGTGCTGGGACGCTGGGCCCCGGCCAGGATCCGAAGCAAGGTGCTCTTGCCCGACCCACTTGGGCCTACGATCGCAAGGATCTCTCCGCTGGTGATTGTGAGGCTGACGGAATCGAGGGCCGTTGTGGAGTTGTAGCGCTGGCTGACCTCTTGAAGGTCATAGACGATCCGATCCTGGACTTTGGGATCAGCGGACAAGCAGTCCTACTTCACGCGCGATCTTCTCCACGACATCGAAGTCCGAGTTCTTGGTTTCGATGAACCTGCTTCGCCCGAATCGTTGCGTCATCTCGCTCGGCATCCCTAGCAGCACCTTCTTGAGCTTCTCCGTGAAACCCTCGCCGAAGTCCTTGTCGAGATCCCCGTGGGCGGTGAAGTTGTAGTCTGGGTAGTTCGGTGTGACCCACACCACGCGAATGATATCAGGGTCGTACTTGCCAGCCTTTGTGAGCCGGTCGTAGATCTCGTAGTTGACGACGCCGCAATCGACGGTCTTGCTGGCCAGATACCGAAGGGTCTGTTCGTGGCTGCCTGAGTAGACGATAGACTTGAAGAACCGGTCTGGTTTCTCCCCTGTTTCATCCATGATGAACTTGGTCGGGAAGAGGCGGCCAGATGTGGAACTCGGTGATCCAAAACTGAACCTCTTGCCCTTCATCTCCATCGGGAATCCTGTGCTCTTTTGGATGCCGCTGTCCTTGTGGGCAAGGAAGTAGGAATGGAACTTCGAATCTTCGGCGCCCATCACGAGTGCTTGGGCTCCTGGGGACCCCACCCGGGCCTGGATGTGCGTCCAACCTCCGAACCACGCCAGCTGAATCTCTCCATTCTTGAACTGTTGCACCGATGCGGCGTACTGGGCTACGGGCACGTACTCGACCTTGACATTCAGCTTCCCACTCAGATAGTCGGCCACCGGCTCGTACTTGGTCATCAGCTCAGTCGTGTTCTGATCGGGAATGGCGGAGAACCTGAGCACGTGTACGGTCGAAGCGTCGGTGTCCTTCCCGCATGATGTGAACAGGAAGGGCAGAGCCAGCAGGGCGAGCTTGTTCATTGGTGATCCATCGGAAGGGGAGTCAGAGGTTTCGACTGGTTGGGGCAAGATCCTACAAAAAAGGCGCGCCTCTGGCGCGCCCATCCGTGAACTTGCGTCCTCAGGCCTGGTGCCTTCAGACTGGGTGCCCCCAGGCCCCGTGCCCCCAGGCCCCGTGCCCCCAGGCCCCGTGCCCCCAGACCAGCTGTCCTGTCACGCGCCCGAAGGCTCGTCGACATCCATGCCCTGTGCTTGCTCGAACTCCTGCCATTCCTCGAGGGTCTTGGCCGTCGGCAAGGCCTCGGTCTTGTCCGTGATGCACTCACCGTCCTCCCAGAGCTCGGCATTCTTCTCGAGCCAATCTATGTAGGATTCGGGGAGTTCGTCTTCGGGGTAGATGGCGTTGATCGGGCATTCTGGCACGCAGAGCGCGCAGTCGATGCAGGTATCGGGGTCGATCACCAGCATGTGGGGATCTTGGACCTCATAGAAGCAATCTACGGGGCAGACAGCGGCACAGTCTGTGTACCTGCAGTCAACGCAACGAGCGACCACGACGTGAGTCATGAGTGATTCCTCTCGGGAATGGACTTCGGATTCAGTGGAACAGGGGACCTTTTATACACTTGAGGCAGGGGGACACAACATCCACGGGCTTTGCTCTGAGCCTGTTCCCAGGGAGGGGGAGCTCCTGGTATCGTTCCTGCATGGTCCATCCTCTCTATGCGGGCAGTTTCGACCCACCGACGCGCGGGCACATCGATCTTTGCGAGCGAGCTCTCGAGCTCTTTGGATCCCTCGTGATCGGAATCGGGCACAATCCCTCCAAACAGGGCCTCTTCAGCCCCGAGGAGCGCTGCGACCTGTTCCGTGAGGTCATGGGGGAGCCAGAGGGGCTGCAGATCTCCACGTTTCAGGGGCTGGTCGTGGATTTTGCCAAGGACCAAGGCTGCGACACACTGGTCCGGGGAGTGCGGGACATCCGGGATTTTTCCTACGAGTGGGATATGGCGCACAGCAACCGCAGTCTGTCCCTGACCAGTGCATCGGGGGGCTTGGAGACACTTTTCCTGATCCCCAGCATCGAACTCTCGTTTGCGTCTTCTTCCCTCATCAAGGAGATCGTCCAGAATGGGGGGGATGCCAGCTCTTGGCTTCATCCTGGAATTGAGGCCCGGCTGAGTGCTCGTCTGAACATCTGGCGTGACCACCATGAATCAGATCCATACGAATGAGGCGCCTGCCGCCATCGGTCCCTACTCCCAGGCCATCTCCGTGGATGGTTGGCTCTACTGTTCGGGGCAGATTGGCTTGGACCCCGCAAGCGGCGAGATCGTCGGGGGAGGGACGGAAGCCGAAGCTCGGCGCGTCTTCACCAACCTCGCCGCGGTGCTCCAGGCTGCAGGTCTCGGGTTCCGCGATGTGGTGCGCACGACGATCTACCTTGTGGATCTGGGTGAGTTCGGTCTGGTCAACGAGCTCTATGCCGAAGCCTTCGGGGATGCAAAACCTGCGCGCGCTACGGTGGAAGTCTCCGCCCTGCCCAAGGGAGCCCGCGTCGAAATCGACTGCATCGCGAGGGCCAAGAAGAGCTGAAGAACCTTGAGGCGCTGGCTCGAACTGCTGACCTGGCTGGTTCTCCTTCTGCTTCCTGCGTTGATCGTCACCGCAGGCCCGAGCGAGACTGTGGATCAGGCCACGCTCGATCAGGAGGGTCGCTTCCTGACTGCCCAGCTCGTGCCGGTCGTCATTGGTGAGCGGGAGGCGATCGAGGCGGTGGGACTCGGGGAGCTCTGGTACTCCGTCTTCGGTGGGGTGGCTGGACCATCTCTGTACCTCGGTTGTGCCTTGGCCTGGCTGCTCATCTCCCTCTGCTTGACCCTGATCCTGATACCGGCAACGGGCAGACTCTCGGCGGCCATGGCCCTGCTGGCGCTCGCCGGCCACCCCCTTCTCCGCGGATTTGGTGCGGCCCGCCTCCCTTGGATGCCCGCCGCCGCGCTGGTCCTCGTCACGGTGACCTTTCTGGAGGCGCTGGCCCTGCCGACCAACAGCATGCGACCGCGGAGCCCCGGACGATGGGGTCCCCGCCTTCTGGCCGTGCTCGGGGCTGGTATGGCCTTGGGGCTGGCTTCGTCCGCGGATCCCACCGTGGCCTGGGTCATGGTCCTCCCGGGATTCCTCCTCTTCTATTCGCTCGCCCGGGCGATCCATGGGATGTATCGGGTCCGTGGCAGGCACTACCGCCCCGCGCCCCTCCCCGGTTCGGAGAACCCTACCCGTCAGCTCTGGCCCTTGCTCTGGCGCACCCTGCCCTGGTCTCTGGCCTGGTTCAGTGTGCTCTGCCTCCTGGTTGGATTGCATGAGACCATGGGAATCACGGACACCGACCTCCTCCTGGCTGGATTCGAAGGGGGACCGACGGTCCAGGAGCGGGTGCTGGCCTGGCTGAGTCTCCCGGGCATCCTGCTCTTGGCCCGGGATGAGGTCCAGCGCAGCACCATCGTGAGTCGCCTGGATGGCATGAGCGTCGTTTTTCTGAGTCTGGCCAGCTTCTGGCTCTTCGGGCCCGCATTGCGAGACGCTCCCGAGCCGGCGGCCCGCCTCCTGGCGGCTCCTACCTTTGCCGCGAGCCTGGGGCTCCTGCTGAGGTCCCCAGGGCAGGGGTGGAGCCTTTGGACCCTGGTTCCGCAAAGGCTCTGGGCCCTGTTCGGTCGATAGGAAGGGGAGATCCCCCTCCCGTCGTATCGACCGAGCAAGGCCAGCCATGTTGAAGTTCCCCCGGATCCCGCTCCTCCTTGTCTTTCTGGTCTCCCTGGCGAACCTGTCCACATTGGGTGCTCAGGGGCCCACGCGATTCGTCGAGAATCGGGGGCAGTGGCCGTCCCAGGTCCGCTTCCGGCGCCGTGTCGGACCGGCCACGGCCTGGTTCCTGGATCGGAGTCTCGTCCTGGATCTGGTCCGAGGGCAGGAAAGTGATGAGGGAGGCAATGAGGGCGATCTCGAGGGCCTGACCATGGCGCTCCACTTCGAGCGGGCCAGCTCGAAGCTCGGTCCGACAGGCCAGAAGCTCTTGCCGGGGAGGGAGCACTTTTTCCTGGGGCAGGACCGGAAGCGATGGACCCGCAACGTGCGGGGGTATGCAGAGATCCTCTATGAGGACCTGTATCCGGGAGTGACGTTCCGTTTTCGGGAGAGCGAGGAGGTGCGCGGCATCGTGGAGTACGACCTCTGCTTGAGTCCCGGAGCCGACCTCTCAGCTGTGGTCCTCCGCTGCGATGGAGTCGAGAGCCTGTCCTTGGATGGCAGCGGCAACCTCCTGATGGAGACGGAGCGTGGCACGCTGCGGCAGAAGGCCCCCTTGACCTGGCAGGACCTCCCGGATGGAGGACGCGAGCTGGTGACCTGCCGTTTCCGTCTGCTCGAGGGACAGCGCTACGGCTTCGAGGTCGATGGCTGGAACGTGAAGCTTCCCCTGACGATCGATCCGGGACTGGTCTATGGCAGCTTCTGGGGTGCGGGAGGCAACGATGCCATCCAGGACCTCTTCGTGGATGCCAAGGGCCGCGTACTTCTCGTGGGGCGCACGAGCTCCCTGGACTTCCCCGAGACCAAGGGAGCCTGGTCCAAGAAGTCCTCCTTCAAGGCCACGAAACTCTGGGACGGATTCGTGACCTGCTTCAGCGCCGACTTCAATACGCTCGTCTTCTCCACCTATATCGGCGGCAGTGATGCAGTCGAACTGAACGCCGTATTCAGCAATGCGAAACAAGAGATCCTCGTGGGAGGTTCCAGCTTCGCCATGGACTATCCGGTGAGCAAGAACGCCCTCCAGAGCAAGCGCTCGGGTAAGTCGGTGTTCGTTCCCTACAACTCGGATCTGGTGCTGACCAAGCTCAGCAAGGACGGCAGTACCCTGCTCTACTCGACCTACCTGGGGGGGCTGGGATTGGAGGAGACCAGCGATGTGCATCTGGACGATGCCGGGATCGCGAGCCTGGTAGGGTCCGCCGAGAAGGGTTTTCCGACGACGATCGGTGTGTTCCAGAGCAGCGCGCCTGGCAAGGCAGGTCTGGCCCAACCCTTGGCGCTCCGGCTCGATACGGTCGGTGGACGCCTCCGCTATGCGACGTACGTGGGCGGAAGCCGTTATGGACATGCGCGTGCGCTGATCGTGGATGGCAAGGGGCAGCTGGAGCTGGTGGGCGAGACGCGGTCACAGGACTTTCCGGTGACCGCAGGTGCACTCAAGACCCGGTCGATCGGGAAGTCCGGCGACGACAAGCTCGAAGGCTTCTTCGCGCGGCTCTCGCCGAAGGGAGACAAGCTCCTGCTTTCCACGCGCATCGGGGGTAGCGATCGCGATTCCGTCGCCGGTCTGATCCACGAGAAGTCTGGAAACCTGCTCCTCTACGGCTGGTCCGCCTCCAGGGATCTGCCCACACACAAGGGAGCCTACCGCGAGGGTTTCGCCGGCTTCGGAACGGGGCCGGTCAGCTATCGGGGAGACGGATTCGTCCTTCGCTTGGACAGCCTGGCCAGCAAGGTCCTGGCTGGAACCTATCTGGGCGGATCGGAGGATGACGAGATCGCGGTCGCCGCCTTGGATGTGTGGGGACAGTTGTGGGTAATGGGGGCAACGGGCTCCGCAGATCTCCCCGCAATGAAGGGTAGCTTCAAGGGAACCTACGAAAGTCCGGGCTTCCGAACCTGGAATGGCGAAGTCTTCTTCGCCCGCTTGGACGATCGCCTCGAGAACCTGGAGCACTTGAGCTACTACGGGGGCAGTGACACCGAAGAAGTCCATGGTCTCTGGGTGGATCCCCTCACGCAGGAGATCCTCTTCGCAGGAACGACCCGCTCGGGGGCCATCCCGCTCAGCAAGAACCGCTATCAGAGCCAGAAGTGGAACCGCTACGCGGGATTCATCGCGCGCATCGCTCCCGGCCTCGCCTCCCAGCGGTACTCGGGAAAGTCCAGTCCCTGCAGTTCCTTGATCTCCTTGGAACCTCTCGGGCTCGCATTCGAAAAAAGCAAGGACTTCGACGTCCGTGTGCTCGGCGCACCGGCAAGCTCGAGTGGTGTCTTGTTCATGAGCTTCGTGCTCTCGAGCAAGCCCGTGTCGCTCCCGGCTCCCCTGGGGATCGAATGGTACTTCGAGATGGTGAAACCCAACATCCTCCTGCCCTATCTGCTGACCAGTGACGCCAGAGGTCAGGCCAAGGTCAGGATCGATCTCAGCTTTCTGGACAAGACCAAGATTCCGAGCTTCTACCTGCATGCGCTCTTCGCGCAAAAGCCAGGGGCATGCTCCCAGAACAAGAACCTCCTGAGCTCGACGCGCCTCCTGCATGTCGATCTCCAGGATGCGATCTCCAAGTAGGGGAGAGGGCCGAGTCACCACGATGAGAGAATCGCTGCAATGACAGAGTCCTCGGAATGACAGAGTCCCGAATGCCCAAGAGAATCCGATCCGCCGTCTGGCTGCTCGGGCTCGGTTGTTCTGTGTTCCTGCTCTGTCTCTTGGCTTGTCGCACCTTGATGGAGGGGTGG
>JAJRTL010000290.1 GCA_024278315.1 Planctomycetota bacterium
CTTCATGCCGATGAGTCCTAGGTTGAAGGGAAGCTTGATGGTTCCCCACTGTGTGTCGGAGAACCCCATCATGAACAGCGCGACCGACTTGGGGGGCAAGTTGTAGGCCTCGACCTTGAAGGTTTGCCCCAGCGTCGCATTATTGGCGGCACCGAGCAGTGGAATGATTCCCTTGTCGCCCTTGCAACCCTGCCCATAGGGGAAGACCTGCGTGTCATTGACGAAGAGCCGGTACGGGAAGCCAGGCAAGCCGAATGCGGGTGTGTGTGAGTACCAGGTCCAGGAGTCGCCCCCGAATCGACCATTGCCGTCCACGGTGTTTCCCACGATCCACCACTGTACGAGACCCGTGCTCTTGCTTGTGAAGTCGAAGGCCCAGCTCCTCGTCTGACTGCTGTTGTGGGTCAGCATATTGCCCTTGCTGTTGACGCGCGTGTTGCCTACAGCTGTCCAGGTGCCTTTGTCCGTCTGCATGTTGAAGCCACCCTTGCTGCCTTTGACGATGGACGAGATGGCCAATCCGCCGCGGACCTTTTTCCCGACCTGTATCGAGGTCGAACCCGTGAGCTTGAAGCTGAGCACGCCGCGCGAGTTCGCGAAGGCCCCATGACACATGCCGCAGCTGGGTGACTTCTTGGCCGGGTCTGCAGGGAACTTGTTGCCGGTGCCGGGAATGACTCCCTTCCCTTCTCCGACGAGAATCGAGCTGGGAATGAGGAACGCAGCTGTTGTCAGCACGATCAGGGGGAGCCGGGGGATGGGCTTCAGGGACATGGAGAACTCCAAGACCAATGAGGAGAAGGGGAGGCCGGCTGCAGACCAGCACGCGAGTCGGAATCAGGCAGAAGGAAGACATCTATTGTAGGCGATGAATCCTGTTTCGTAAGCCGCATTGTCCTGGGGTTACTTTCCCATTTTCGTCGCATTGTCAGTGGGGATCGCGCACGCAGACACTCCTGCAGCATTTTTGGATTGCTCTGGGATCCACGAAGTCTCTGGAGAGGATGGAGCAGGTGAAAAAGCTGAAAATCACTGCTGCTGTCGTCCTTCTCGCTCTTGGGTTGATCCTCAGGCCCGCGCCAGGGCACGTGCGTTTTGGCCCGATTCTCCAACAGCTGAGACCTCATTCTGTCCTGGTCGTGGAGCAGGGCTTGGGGGCCTGGTCCCTCCGGGTTCGAGAGACCGGCGGGCGAGACTGGCGAATCTTTGCCCCACGTGACATGCCTCCCTCGGGCCTTCGCAATGTCTTTGAAGTCAAGGACTTGAGCCCGGATACGGCCTACGATTACACACTCCATGATGGATCAGATGCCACCGTCGGCGGAGGCCGGATCGGCACGCCTCCGCTCGCTGGCACCGGGAAGGTCCGTTTCTTGGCGTTGGGGGATACGGGCCGGATCCCCTGGTGGAATTACTCGGCATTCTCCTCGGGAGTGGACATTGCCGACGGGTTGAAGGACCTCCTTCCAGGACGCAAGGGGCAATGGGAGCTGGCATCCGAAATGGGAAAGGTGCAGGCGGACCTCTTCATCCACATGGGAGACCTCGTCTATCCCTGGGGGCGACGCTGCGACTATCCGGAGGCCTTCTTTCTGCCCTTCGAGAAGCTCCTGCGGAAGCTGCCTGTCTATCCCTGCTTGGGAAACCACGACATGATGCGCGAGGGCGGACAGGCCTTTGTGGATCACTTCGAGCTCCCCGGAAAGTACGGAGTCAGCGAGGGACGCTACTACGACTTCACGCACGGTCCCGTACATTTCCTCTGTCTCAACGCATTCACACCGCGCAATCGCTTGGAGCCTGGATCGGCTCAGTGGAAGTGGTTGGAGCAGGCTCTGGCACGACCGAAGCCAGCCTGGCGTGTCGTGTTCCTCCACATGCCGTTCTATTCCAGTTCACGATCCATGAAGAACCCCGAGGCCATTGGCCTCAGGGAACTCCTGCACCCTCTGTTCGCCAAGTCCGGTGTCGATCTGGTGCTCTCGGGGCACGATCACCTCTATGAGAGGTACAAGCCGCAGGACGGGATCACGTATGTCGTCGCCGGTGCGGGTGGGAAGAGCCTCTACGAGATGGTCGAGGATGATCGGCAGGCCGCGCAGGACAACGAGTCCTACGGGTTCTTCTGGTGTGATGCGGATGCACGGAGGATGACCTGTGAATACAGAACCTCCAGTGGGAGAGTGATTGATCGGTTCGAATTGACGCGGTGATCGTGGTCCCGATCGGGTTCTTCGCGACGACGAAGGCCTACCCCGAACGATTTATGACCTCGCAACGATCTCCTGAATCATCTGGGCTCCTGAATCGTCATCCGGCTGCATGGTCCTCGTGCCGGTCTTCAAGCGTCCTTCGGGACTACCTTGTGAAAGACGAGCATGAGCCAACCCGCGAGGAACAGCAGGCCTCCCACGGGAGTGAGATAGACTAGCGCATGTGCCCCCGTGACAGAGTGGCCATACAGACTGCCGGAGAAGAGCAGGATGCCAGCAGCGAAGCACCACGTGGAACGGCGGAACACCCGGCGAGATGCGCGCGTGGCCCGGAGTCCAAGGACAAGGATGGCCAGAGCATGGTACATCTGGTAACGAACACCGGTCTGGAAGTTCTCCAGAGCCTGTTCAGACAGAACGTTCTTGAGACCGTGCGCTGCGAACGCGCCCAGCGCGACGGCCAGAAAACCCAGGAGGGCACCCAAACGAAACATCGTCTGTCCTTACTTCCGCAGCTCTGCCAGGACCTTCCGACGCAGGTCGGAACTCCACTTCAATCCGACGGTCTGGGTTTCCCGGATGATCTTGGGCTGGGCCAAGAGCCACCGTTTTCCGACCTCGGACTGGAAGAACTTAAGGATGCTGTCGAGGTCCTTCTCTTCGACGTTCTTGGCGTAGATCGGGACGATCATGTCGATGAACTCGTCCGGCCTCGCCAACTCCTTGAACTTGGTATGAACCCTTCCGGGACCTGTGGCATACGTTCGAACTGCATGACCATCCTCTTGACGAGTTGCTGACCCATGTTTTCACCATTCGTGATCAGGAGCAGTTTGCGGACCTTCTGGAGCTTGGTGTCTTGTGACTTGCCCGGCACGGTCTGCTTGACGGGTGCGTCCTGGCTGTTGCTGGTCCGGCTCTTGTCGGAAGCTGTGGCCAGAAGGAGGGGCAGGGCGAAGAAGCTTGCGGCCAGGAGGAGTGTCTTCATGGTTCAGGGCCTCGCTTGGGAGGCATGTGGAGTCAGGCAGTAGCCGGAGTGGGGTCCCTCGCGACGTACGAAGGGAGCAACACGCCCATGTCAGGAGGGGGAGGAGTATAGCGAGGGATGGGCCAGGGCCAATGCCGAGCGGAACTCGACCCAGGGAAGGTGCAGGGCTACTCTGTTCCGTCCCAACTGGAGAGCCCATCCTCATGAAGGAAAACGAAGCAAGTTCCTGGTCCATCGAGGACTCCAAGAGGCTCTACCTCTGCGAGCAGTGGTCCCAGGGCTACTTCTCGATCAGTGAGCGGGGAACCGCCCTGGCACGTCTGAAGGGCAGGGATCTGGACCTGGATGAGTGCGTGCGTGAACTCAAGGGCAGGGGGCTGGATACACCAGTTCTCCTGCGGTTTGCGGACATTCTCGAAGATCGTCTGGGAGCCATGGGGAAGGCATTAGGGGAAGCCATCGAAGAGATGGGATACCGGGGTGGCTACAAGGCGGTCTATCCGGTCAAGGTCAATCAGATGCGGCATGTCGTCGAGGAGGTTCTTGCCTCTGGGGGGGCAGTGGGAATCGGGCTCGAGGTGGGCTCCAAGCCCGAGTTGATCCTGGCTCTCTCTGAGCTCAGAGATCCGGAGCGGCTCTTGATCTGCAACGGCTTCCAAGATCGAACCTATCTCAAGCTTGCGCTCATGGCCACCAAGATGGGACGCCGCTGCCACATCGTCATCGATCGGTATGAGGAGTTGGCTCTCTGCTTGGATCTGGCAGAAGAACTTTCGGTTCGACCTGTTCTCGGGCTCCGGTTTCGACTCAGTAGTCGTGGCACCGGACGATGGACCGAGAGTTCGGGGGATGCGTCCAAGTTCGGTCTCACCTCCAGCGAACTCGTCCAGGCAGTGCAAACTCTGGAAGCCGCTCGGATGTTGGATCGCCTGACCCTCCTCCACTTCCATCTTGGGTCCCAGATCACGGACATTCGTGCGATCAAGGCGGCTCTGCGGGAAGCAGGTCGTACCTACTGCGAACTCGTCCGCATGGGTGCGTCCATGGGGTGGGCCGATGTCGGCGGTGGCTTGGGTGTGGATTATGACGGGACGAAGAGCCGCAATCCTTCTTCAAAGAACTATGGGCTTCAGGAGTATGCGAACGACGTCGTGTGGGCGATTCAGGATGCTTGCGATCATGCGGGCGTGGAACATCCTTGTCTGGTCACGGAATCCGGTCGCGCATCGGTAGCCCATCATGCCCTGTTGGTCGTGGATGTCAGGGCGCGGCATACGCGCCGTGCCGTCGGGCCCGTATCTGTTCCCTCCGCCGAGTCTCCGGCGCTCTTGAAGAGCCTCTACGAGGTCTACGAGAGTATCCCGCTGCAGGGCCGTGCTGATGTGGCCCTGGAGGCCTTGCACGATCTGCTACAGCTCAAGGAGGAGTTGGAAGCGTCGTTCTGTCTTGGCTATCTGACCCTCGAGGATCGAGCGGAGATGGATAAGCTCTATTGGGCCGCGACCGGTCGACTGATGGAGCTCAACAGGAACCAAGAGGGGGTTTCCGCTGATCTTGCGACCCTACCTCGACTCCTTGCAGACACGTACTACTGCAACTTTTCGATCTTCCAGTCGCTGCCCGACCATTGGGCCGTGGATCAGTTGTTCCCTGTCATGCCGCTGCATCGTCTGGATGAAGAACCGACTCACCCCGCTCTCCTGGCAGACTTGACCTGCGATAGCGATGGTCGTATGGACCGCTTCATCGACAGCAGTGGGGAGGCGGGCGTCCTCTACCTCCACGATCCGATCGGGCGAGACCCCTACTATCTCGGCATCTTCCTCGTAGGTGCCTATCAGGAAGTGTTGGGCGACCTCCACAACCTCTTCGGTGATACGCACGCGATCCACGTCTCCATCGATGTGGATGGGCAAGTGGATCTGGCCAAGGTCGTAGAGGGGGACACCATCGGCGAAGTCCTCGGGTATCTGCAGTACGACGGAGAGCAGATGATCGGCAACGTCCGCAAAGTCGTGGAGCGTGGCCTGCGCGAGGACCTTCTCACGAAGGACGAAGCCCTGGCCTACCTGCGGCTCTACAAGGACAGCCTCAACGCCCAGACCTATCTCGATGGCCCGGACTCGTAGAGTCTGTCTCGTCGGCGCGAGCCGCATGACCCTGGCTGGGCAGCGTCTCGCTCCTGGTCGAGCGGCACCTGCACCGTTGAGCTCAGTGAATCAACGGTGCAGGGGGGAATCGATCAACCGAGGTTCGGCAGATCTCCCAGGCCGCCGCCGTACTCGGCATCGACCTTTTCGCACTCGGTCGCGAGATCGATGATCTCGCGCTTGCCCGCCGGGCCTACCGAGGAGACGTGACGGACGATGCCGTCCTTGTCCACGATGACCGTCGCGCGGTCCGTGATGCCGGCACCGTCGAGGTACAGGCCATAGGCCTGTGCGACTTCACCCTTGGGGTGGAAGTCCGCCAGCAGCGGGTAAGTCACCCCACCCAGGCTCTTGGCCCAGTTGTCGTTACAGTAACGAGAGTCCACGGACACACCCAAGACCTGGGTGTGAGCAGAAGCGAAACGGCCGAGAAGGGCCTCCGCTTCTGGGATCTCCAGGCTTCAGGTAGGGGTCCAGTCCAGTGGGTAGAAGAGCAGCATGTAGTGGCAGTTGCCAAGGAGCTGCTCCTGTGAAATCTTCTTGCCCGCCTGATCCTCCAAGGTGAAGGAGGGGGCCTTTGATCCGACTTCGATCATGAGTTTTCCTTTCGTGTTTTCGATGGGAGACCGTTCTCCCGATTTCTCGCAGAGAGGTTAGCGATGAGGGTTGCCTGTGGGAAAGGCCGAATCCAGGAACCATGAGCTGGATGAACCGGAGCAGGATCGGAGAAGAGGTGATCGGGAAGAGGTGATCGGGGTCATCCGTGTTCAGTGGACCGAAACCCTGTTGGAAGGCAAGGAGAAGGCTTCATGCGCCCTGGCGCGTATCTGGCGCAAAGCGATCCGGGTCCCTCCGAAGGGCTTTGCGCAGCGGCACATCACTGGCCTATGCAACAGAGAGCGAGACTCGAAGTGGGTACAAAAAGATCCCACCGAACAAGGGGAATGATGGGGGGAGTGTCCGGCGGGATCAGGGGAATCCCTGGATTGTCGCGCCACAAAGAGCCGGTCCGCTCCGAGCGAAAGCTCGAACACAGACTGCCGCTTGCGACACCGAAGTAGCCTAGGGGACGGGACTTCGGTTGCAAGGCCCAGCGGGGCGGCAAGCCGCTTTTTTTTCAACCGGATCAGCATAAATGCGTATGCAAATGCGAAGCATTCGCAGGTAAGGTCTGCGCCAACGAATCGAGACGAGTCGCATGGGCGGCTCGAAAGGTATCGAATTCCCACTGATTCCGGGGCATGCAGCCCTGATGCACAGCATGAACAGCATCCAGATTCTCAGGACCAGTCTCCTGCTCGCGGGCACCATGGCGCTTTCCACCCATCCGGCTTTTTCTCAGAAATCGGGGGCAGATGAGGATCTGCTCACCGGATCCGGGGGCTCTCAGGGGAGTCCCCGGCCGAGCGAGCAGGGTAAGGAGCCAGGCAAAGGCCAGAGCTACTTTTCCTCCGATGGGGCTGGTGCCGGCCGTCCCCGACTCTTCGGCGAGAGTCTTCTGGGGGACTACCGAATCGGTGAGAGCGTGATCAAGATCGGCGGCTATGTGGATCTTGAGTTCCGGAACATGCAGGATGGAGATCCGACCTTTCGCGCTCATCGGCTGGTGCCTTTGATTGAGGCGAGGATCTCCAACCGCATCCGTTTTCAGACCGAGATCGAGATCGAGGATGGCAGCGACATCTCTGTCGAGTTTGCTCACATCGACTATCGCCTGATGTCCAGCCTTCAGCTCCGGGCAGGAATCGTCCTGCTTCCCTTGGGGCGCCTGAACCTCCTCCATGACTCTCCCATGTTGGAACTTACGGATCGCCCCCTGGTGAATACCAAGGTGATCCCCACAACACTGCGCGACACGGGGTTCGGATTCACAGGTGAGTTCTCCGAGGTCTTCGGCGAAGGAAGCGATCTGATGACCTACGAAATCTATGTAATCTCAGGCTATCGCGGAGAGAAAAAGGATTCCTCGGGGTATGTGCTTGATCGCCAGAATGGTCTGCGTAACGCGAGGGCGAGCAAATCTGGGGTCAGTTCTGGTGGGTACAGCCCCTATGAGAACAGTAATGGCAATCTTGCCTTCCAAGGGCGTCTCGCGTTCAAAGGGGCAGGCTACGAGTTCGGGTTGTCCGGATACTACGGTGCGTGGGACAACAAAGGGGACTTGAGCCTGGGACAGGCGGTCTTGGACTTCGAATGGACCCCTGCCGCCATCGCCTCTCTCCAGGATTCCTGGGTCAGCGACTTCAAGATCCTTGGTGAGGGTGCCCTCTCCAGGATCGAGCGCGACGCAGCTGCGACCGCAGGCGGCGTGCCTGGCAAGGCCAATGGCTTCTATTCCCAGCTCCAGTATCACATCCCCTTTCCGGAATCCTGGATCAAGGGAGAAGATCCTATCGTCTCGAGTGATGGGGGCTTCAACCTCGTGTATCGATACGGACAGATCGATCTGGGCGGTGCCCGATCGGATCGCCACGCACTTGGCTTCACCTTTCGTCCCAACGGCGATCGGACCGTGTTCAAGCTCGAGTATCAGTGGAATGGAGAAGGCGGATCCAACCCCGTGAAGGCCAACAATGGATTCGTGGCCTCGGTCGCGACGTATTTCTAACCCGGATGATTCATGAGATCGCTGCAGCGAGGTCATGAATGACGGCATCCGAAGGGATTCGTTCGAGAAGCATGTACAGAACAGGGAACCCTGAATGAAGATCGACAAGCCATCCGCTCTCCTGCTCGGCCTTGCCTGGCCAGCCCTCCTGAGCCTGACACCTGGCCTCTCTGCGAATGGGAAGGTCTATATGACCCGCTCTCAGGCACTCTCTCGTGCGTTTCCTTCCGCGACGAGTTTCCTCGAGCGTCGGCATGTGCTGACCAAGAAGGAGAAATCATCCTTGGAGAAGAAGCTCCAGAGGAAACTCAGTGAGCGAGGGTACCTGACCTGGCTGGCGCTCGACGGCAAGGGCAAGCCTCTCGGCTTCGTCGTCATGACGGCAGAAGTCGGACGAACGGAACCCTTCTTCTTGATGCTGGCGATGGACTGCAACGGCAAGCTCTTGCACATCGATGTCCTGGAATACCGCGAACCGAGAGGTAGCGAGGTTCGACATCAAAGTTTTCTACGCCGTTTCAAAGGAGTCGAACTCGCGAATGCAGCCAAAAAACTGCGCAAGGTACCAGTCATCCCTGGGGCCACACTCTCCTGTCATTCCGTGAATCGCGCCGTCAAGAAGTCCTTGGTCCTCCACAAGATGTATGTCGAGCAGGGCAAGGGCAAGGTGGCGTCACGGGGGCTCCTGTCTGTCTTTCGCAAAGCTGGGGCCAAGCAGGTTCCGGTCAAGAAGAAGATCGACTCCTCTCAGGAGAGGCTGCTGGAGAGCGAGGCCAGGACCAGGCCATCGGGCTCTGCTCTGCGCAGCTCTCTGGGGCTTCCCGCCATGGGGGATATCGCTTTTGTGGAGCTTGAGTATCCCACCGAGGACTCGAGGATCCGGGACGCGCTCTCGATCGTGATGAAGGTCGAAGAGGAACTGTCTCCAAGAATCCCGACCAGCATGATGGGTCGTGCCAACGCACTCAGGGTCGGAGAGTGTCTGGCACTCACCGATTGGCCTCTGGCGGCAATCGCCCTGCAGGATGCCTGGGAGGGTACTCTGGAGAGTCATGGTCGTTTCAGTCCCGTCCCTGGTCGTCGCCATCCGGAATTGGCCTTCCGCTTCGAGGATGAGGGGAGGGCCCTCCGTCGCGTAGGCTTCGGCGATCTCGATCCAGGCGCTTTCGGCAAGGGCTTTGCCGCCGACCTCCTGGGCCAGGCTCTGGATGAGGCTGCCCTATCCTGGATCTCAGCCGGCTTCCGCTCGTCGTTCCTGCTGGCGGGTCCTGCAGGGCAGCACATGGGTGTTTCGACCAGTGGGACGACGAGGCGCGGATCCCATCTTCTGGATCCGCGCACCGGTGAGTCCATTCAGAGAAACGGAGAGGTGCAGGTTGCTGCGGCGACGGCATTCGAGGCCGAGGTCTGGAGCACGGCCTGGTTCGTCGAGCGCGAACCTGATGCGAGGGCATGATCCCTCGCCGGGTGGATACACTCTCCTCCGGGGAGCGGAATGGAATCTTCTGGTGGCAGAAGGGCCACGGAGCATGACATGAAGTACTACACTGGATCCCGCTTCCGTCTGGGGGCGTTGCCGGGAGGGCTCAGGCTCATCCTGCTCCTCTACCTGGTCCTCACCCTCCTTGGTTTCTGGCTCGCAGCGGCCAAATACTGGTTTCGAGGAGCTTCCTCCGGGGAGTTGTTCAGCGCTGCGGGAAGCCGGCAGTACTACGTGGATCGGTTCGCTTCGCAGGACCCAATGCTGGCAGGAGAAGCTGACAACCCGATCTACTGGCTGATCGACATGAGCCATCCACATCTCTTCACCATTCCGATCGTGCTCTTGGTCCTCTGCCATCTCGTGCAGCTCTGCCGTGGACCACAATCTCTCAAAAGCGCTGTCTATCTGGGGGCCTTCGGAGGCCTGATGATGACGTTCGGCTTGCCTTGGCTGGCCATCCTGGTCCCCAGCGTCTCCATCCTGATCCCTCTGGGCGGGATGCTGCTTGTGCTCTGCGGTACGGCTCTCTGCCTCTGGGCGTTCTATGAACTCTTTGCCAAGGAGCCGCCACCGTCCGCTGCCGGCAAGACGATCCAGCACTGACTCGCCTGGCGCAGCGTGGGATCCACATCCCCTCAGACTGCGAGTTGTGAGCGGGCGTGTTCCATGAGGTCTCTCATCAGTGTTCGATCAAAGGGCGACCGTAGGTGGGCGCTCTCGAAGATCCCGAGAACACTCTTGGTTCCGCCGATGCGACAGAGCTCCAGATAGGTTTCCAGGGCCTTGTCGTGGTCGTCAGCATCGAGCAGGGCCAACTGCATGGCTCCCATCTCTGCGATGGCGTAGTCGATGTAGTAGAAGGGATAGCGGAAGATGTGCAGCTGCGCATACCACCGCGATTTCTGTAGATCTTCCCGGCCTTGCCAGTCGACGCCCGGCATGTACTTCGATTGGATCTGGTTCCATGCCTCATCGCGTTCGTCGGGACTCATGTCCGGGTTCTCGTAGACCCGGTGCTGGAACTCATCCACGACGCTGACATAGCAGAGAAGGAAGACTGCCTTGCTCCAGCGGTCCTTGCGGAAGCGAGCTAGGTCCGGAGCTTCGAAGAACTCATCGAGATAGGGTTGGCTCAGATACTCCATGCCCATGGAGTGGATCTCGCAGGCATCCGCCGTGGGGGAACGGAGGGTCGTTGCCTCGATCCATTGACTTTCCCAGCCTTGGAAGGCATGGCCCATCTCGTGCATGAGCGTGGAGACGTCGCTGGCACTGCCAGTCGAGTTGCAGAAGATCGCGACGCGCCCCTCGTCGGGCATCGTCGTGCAGTAGGCGCCAGACGCCTTCCCCTTGCGATTCTCGAGGTCGATGAGGCCTTCGTTGCGCATGCGCTTGAAGTGGGCCCCTAGCTTGGGTGCCACGCGATCGAAGACCCTCTGTGCCCGCTCGAGTTGTTCAACGATGGGTTCCGCAATGTCTGTGGGGAGTGTCAGGTCCGGGTGGTATCCCGTATCCCAGGGCGCGAGATTCTCCTGTCCGAGGCTCTTTGCCTGTGCTGCGAGGATCTTGCCATACAGTGGTGAAGCGAACTCCAGGACGGCGGCGCGGAAGGCCGCAGTTTGTTCGGGACCGTAGTCTGTCCTTTCCATCCCTGCGTAACCCAGGGGGATGAAGTCTTCGTGTTCGAGGTTCTTTCCCATCTGGGTCCGCGTCTTGACGAGTTCGTGATAGATGCGTGCAAGCTCCTCGCGGTTGTCCAGGAACCAACCACGGACCGCGAGATACGCTTCTTTGCGCAGTTCTTCGTCCTCGGAAATCGTCAGGGCTCCTGCCTGTGCCAGGGTCTTCTTTTCACCGCTGACCTCGACTTCGCCGCTGGCGCAGAGTTTGTCGTACTCCTTCGTCAGCTGCCCCTCTTGGACGCGCAAATCGGCGTTGACAGGATTCAGTGGTTGTCGACTGATCTCCAGGACTTGCAGGAGGTGTCGCCCGTACTTCTCAGCGACGGCATCCTTGTGGCGACTCTTGACAAGAGCTTCAGTCAATGTGGATCCAGCCTTCTCCGCGATTGGTTTGAGCTCCTCACGAAAGAACCTCTCGTCGGCCTCCGCAGTCTCATCCCTCATATCCTTGGTCAGGCGATAGTAGCGGCGCGCCCTCTCTCCACTGACGTAGGCACGAAGGTCGTTCCAATCCCGATAGATCTCGAGCCAGCCGGATGCTTGAGTGTCCTTCTCCGCCCCCTCGATCCTGTCCGTGATCTGACGGAATGCGCTTGCCAGGAATTCAGGCTCCAACACTGCGGGTCGCTCTGGGTAGTGACGGTACTCCATCGATGGCTCTCTCTTGTGGGGTGGCGGTGAAGTCTCGACTTTAGCCCTCCTGCATGGGGGATTCGATCCTTTCTGTCGCGATGCATCCGTGTCATGGGATCCCTGTGAAGTCCGATGCAGGCGGGGCAGTAGCCTGCGGCCACTCCTTCGGTTCGCGTCGATCAAGGATGAGCGTCGGCGTTGCAATCGAGTGGGGAGCAGGGGGAGTCATGTCAGGAATCAACAGTGTCTCACGTATCTCGTCCCTGTACATGCGAAGGAACCGAATGCGTTGGGACCAATCCCTGGAGCGGATGGCCAGCGGCAAGCGGATCAACAAGGCGTCCGATGATGCTGCAGGACTGGCCATCGCAGCTCGCATGTCCTCGCAGATGGCAACACAGGGACAAGGTCTCAGAAACCTCCAGGATGGTCTCTCGCTGGCCCGCGTCGCGGAAGGGGCTCTGGGGGAGTCCAGCAATCTCATCGGTCGAATGCGCGAGCTGAGCATCCAGGGCCAGAACGGCATTCTCTCCCCAAGTGATCGTGCAACGATCCAGCAGGAGTACGACGCCCTCTCGGAGGAGCTCACGCGGATCTCAGCGAGCACGCAGTTCAACGGAAGCAACCTCCTGGATGGCAGTCTGACCGGCGCTGGCGCAGTCAGTATCGAGAATGGACAGGGGCCGGAGACTTCGGGTACCGAGATCGATTTGCCGGATGCATCGGCAGGAGCCCTGGGTGTGCAGGGGCAGAGCGTCGCACAGCCAGCGACCATCGACAAGCTGGACCAGGCACTCGATCAGCTCACACGCACGCGAGCGGCTTTGGGATCCATCGAGAACCGGCTCACGAGCCAAATCTCCCAGGTGGGTAGTGCCCAGGAGAGCACCGCAGCCGCAAGGTCCCGTATCGAGGACTCCGATCTCGCCCTCGAAATCTCTGAGCTCATCCAGGCACGGATGCTGGACAAGGGCCAGATCTCCGTCGAGATGCAGAGTCGCCTGATCTCACGCCGTTCCATCCTGGAATTGCTCCGGGGCAGGGCTAGCCCGGACGATTCATGAGATCGTTGTGAGCAAGAACGAGATCGGCGCAGCCGAGCTCGTTCTTGCGGCCTGACGAGCGCATTTCGAGTTCAGGACGGCTGCGCGAGATATGAGGCGACCCAAGAGGGTCGTCGAATCGAGGCAATGCCGAGCGAACCCATAGGTTCTCGGTCCTGGACCGAAAGACGCCGTCAGACGCATCGAGGTCATGAATCGTTCGGGCTCTAGTCCCGGCGATGCAGCATCCACCCTGCGCTTGCGCCCTCACCCCGCGCTTCGAACCTGTATCGCTTTTGCAGTGCTGTGAGGATCTTCGCTGCCCCTGGGTCCGCGCTCAGCACCTCGCTTCCTGCCTGGGTCAAGTAGAGAGGACGGCTGTCGATGATGCCATCGATCTTGGGGAGGATCTCGGTCTCGATGAGGATCTCCCAGTAGCGAGGGATGCTCTTGGCACTGTAGGCCCAGCCGATCATCCAGTTCTCGAGGGCCTGGCCGTCGATGTGATGATCCAACTTGAGGTGCAGCTGCACGACGCCACTGCGACAGAGGACGATGGTGTTCTGTGAGACGGTCGAAGCAATGAGATCGGCTGTGCGCCAAGGTCCCCGAGCACGATCGTGTGTGCGAAGAGCCCTGTATCCGAGCGTAGCCTGGGACAGGATCAGCGTCAGGAGAATCGGGGTGGCGAAACGCTGGAAGAGAGGCAGGGGCTTTCCCAGGGCCAGGGCCGCGAAGGGCAGAAGGGGGAGGAAGTAGGCTCCCCTTTCGCGGACGGGCCAATGAGCGAAGAGCAGGTAGTAGCTGAGCAGGCCCAGCATGACACAAGCAGCCGGAAACCTCCGGTCTTGCTTGCCGAGCTGGAACAGGAAGAACAAGACCCAGAGCCCGAAGGCCGCGAAGAGGACCTCTTCCAGGAAGTAGCTCGCTAGCCAGCCCGCAGATCGGAACTCCATCAGCTTGAGGGCAAAATCCTGACCGAAGTCACCTGCCAGGTTGGGATCTCCTTGGAGTCCCTTGATCCAGGGTTCGATCAGATATTTGAAACCGAGCGTCGGTAGGAACAGCAACAGGAGGCGCAGGATCTCGGGGGCCTCAGGTAGGCGGAGGCGTGGACCGTTCCAGTAGTAGTGGACGAGCAGCAGGATCGCAGGAAAGAGGAGGAGGATGGAGGAGTGACTGGCGTAGGCGCCGGTGAGGACGAGCCCCGAGAGAATCCAGGGTGCGGGCGACAGACTGGCCAGAGACCTGTCGAGAACGAGGAAGAAGAGGCTGACCCAGAGCAGGTGGTTGGCGTGGTTCTCGAGCTGCGTGGCATAGAAGAGGACGGATGGAGCCGTGGCCACGAGCAGCGCGATGAGCAGGGTCATGACCCATGCCCGACCAGCCGGCATGGCGATTTCGATTCGGAATGTGCGGGCCGTCCTCAGGAGATAGTAGACCGTGGATACGGCACCAGCGGCCGCAAGAGCAGACCAGGCGAATGCTGACGTGCGAACAGTGATTCCGAACAAGGAACCGAGCTGACTGAACAGCCAGAGCGTGGGCAGGTACAGCAGGTGGTGGAAGGCCAGCTTTCCATCCAGGAGATAGTCGAGATAGGTGATGCCATCGCCGTAGGGATGCTCCTGGAGGATCAGGAGGTAGGCGATCGAAAGGCCGCAGAACAAGAGAAGGCTGGATACCCCGGGACGCTCTAGCCGCGTCCAGATGCCGACCCGGTTGCCTGCCTCTCCCCCGGCCATCAGCCTCGGTGGATGTGCCAGGGGTCTGCCTGGATCGTTGGCATGACCAGGATGTCATCGATGTTGACATGTGGAGGTCTCGTTGCGGCGAAGAGGATGCACTCTGCCACGTCGGCTCCGGTCAAGGCCTGGATACCGTCATAGACCTGGTCCGCCTTGGCCTGATCACCCGAGAAGCGCACGACCCCGAACTCCGTGTCTGCCAGCCCAGGGTCGACGCTGCAGACCCTGATCCCCTGTCCCAGTGTCTCGATGCGAAGACTCGCGCAAATGGACTGCAAGGCACGCTTGCTCGCGCAGTAGACCGAGCCTCCTGCGTAGGCCTGTCGACCTGCGACGCTTCCGACCATGATGATCGTTCCGCCTCCTTTCTTGATCATGGAATCCAGGAGTTCGTGGGTCATGTGCAGAACCCCGAAGACATTCGTCTCCATCATCTCACGCCAGGCGATCCCTTCGGCATTGCGGATCGTTTCTGTTCCCCGCGCCAAACCGGCATTGTTGACCAGGATGTTGGGCACGCCGAGGGCTTCGCGAAAGGCGCTGACGAAGTCCCGCACGGAGCTCTTGTCGCATACATCGAGTGCCGATTGGAAGACCTGTGGAGCACCCGCCTCCTCGAGCCTCGGGAGGAGGGCCTCCAGCCTGTCGACCCTTCGGGCACCTACGCCGACCCGGTATCCCTCTGCGGCAAAGGCCAATGCGGTTGCTTCTCCAATCCCTGAAGAAGCCCCTGTGACGAGAACGGTCTTGTGGGAGGTATCTGCTGGCATGCCTTCCGTTCTACCTCACCGAGTCTCGCCATAAAGCAAGAGTCCGGAATTGTCTCGTCAACGCTCCCGACCCGAACGGATGTGGGGAGGCTAGTTTCCGCGCAGTTGCTTGAGCTTCTCGATCGCGCTCAGGACCTTCTTCCCGCCCTGCTTGCCGCCTTGGGACTTGCCGACGGTTTCTGCCTTGCTCTTGGAGGAGGATTTGGAGGAGCTGCGCGTGGCCTTGACAGCCTTGCTCGTGCTTCCACCTGCGGCAGCGCCGACGGGCACCGGGCGCGCTGAGATGTCCTCGACGACACTCAGGATGCGCCCCATGTTGTCCTGGATCTCCGACAGGGCCTTGTCGCTCTGATCCTCAGAACCCTGTTGGGCGAGTTCTTCCAGTTTGGCAGAGAGTTGATCGAGGTTCTTGCCGAGTTTCTGTTCGAGGTCGCTCTCGAGTTTCTTGCTGAACTCCTCGAGCTCCTCTTGGAGCTTGGAACTTCCCTCGAGCTTCTCGACATGCTTGTCGAGATCGTCCAATCGGTGGTCCAGGTTGCTGAGGAGCTCACGCTTCACCTGGTCGTACTTGTCGAGCAACTCCTGTGTCTCGGTGAGCTGCCGTTGCATCTGGCTCTCCCATTTCTTCTCGAAGTTGACAGCGGCTTCTGTCTGAGATTTTGTAAGGAGCGCGAACTCCTCGTGGATCTCGTTGATCCCCGTATCCAATTTCTGGAGTGGATCGGTGATGTCCGCCACCTGGCTGTGCAGGTCCACGATGGGTTTGTTGAGAAGTCGCATGGCCTTGGTCAGATTGGCCAGCATGGACTCGATCTTGCGGAACATCATGCCGAGCTTCGCGAAGGCTTCCGCCTCGTTCGTGGCAGAGAAACTGTTCTGATCCGTCAGCTTCTCTTCGAGGAGGTTCTGGAGCTCGTTGTGGACCTTCGTCTGCTCTTGCTCGAAGGCCAGCAAGAGTTTGTGGGTCGAGCTTTGCATGACACCGCGCTGCGCGAGGGCCAGCGTCGTCAGGAGGATTCCCGAGACGAGCAGAAGTGCGGGGTTGATCCCGAACTTGCCAAGGATCTCCAAGGCTCCCGTCTGGCTCGTGGCAGTCACTTCCCAGGCTCCGAGAGCCATGCCTGTGACAACCAGCAAGATGCCGATGACCATGGGCATCTTGGGTGGATTGACGGCCATCATCCGTCTCTGATGACGAGGCACATCCGCCATCGTTTGATAGCTCTCGTCTTCTTCGTAGTCGGCATCGACGTTCTCGTCGTAGGAGTCGAGCCCCTCGGCCGAGTCGGCGGCTCCGCTGTCGGGATCCTCCAGGGACGTATCGATGTCCGGTATCCCTTCATCTTTAGGATTCAGATCGGAGGAATCCCCATCCTGGTCCAGGAAGGAATGAAGCTCAGCTTTCGTCGGATCCAGCTCATCGGACATGGAAACTCTCCAGTCTGCCGGGCGAGTCCGGCCATCAGGGTCAAGAAGAAGATCAGCCCTGTTTTCTATCGGAGATTCGCGTCTCAGGCTGAATGCCCGCTGTGCTTGCAATCTGGGCCCCTCTGGGCTTTCCTGTCCTGCCAGATCGAGGAATCGGCAGCATCGGGGTTTGGCCTCTTTTTTGGCGCTACGACCCTGCCGGTGCTATTCATCTGTATCCTCCAAGAAAAGAGCCCCCCCCTTCCGGAGCAAGATGTCCAAGGAGATCCAAGCCAAATCAGCCGCACCCGGCATCGCTATCGGGATGGTTCTGCACCTGAGGAACTCCGGGGAGTTCATCCCCACACGGAAGATCGCTGAGTCGGGCGTTCAGGCCGAGATTGATCGTTTCAAAGCGGCCATGGAGCGCGCCAAGGAGTCCCTGCTCGCCCTCATCGAGAAGCTCTCCTCCAAGATCTCTACGAGGGATACGGACATCTATCGGGCCCAGGTGGCCCTGCTTGAAGATCCAGGGTTCGTCAGTGATACAGAGACGCTCATTGCAGCGGAGAAGGTCAATGCTGAGGTGGCTCTGCAGCGCGTCGTGAGCAAATATGAGGCTGCCTTCGAGTCCATCGACAATGCTGCCATACGTCAGCGAGCCAGCGACATCCGCGACGTCGGACGTCAGGTCCTGCAGAATCTCCTTCGCCGCCAGCAGGAGACGATGATCCTACGGGACGAAGGCATGATCCTGGCCGTGGACGAGTTCCTCCCGAGTGACATGGGGCAGATCGACACGGAGAAGGTGCACGGCATCCTCATGGGGGAGGGGGGTAAGTACACCCATGGTGCCATCCTGGCCAAGTCCCTGGGGATTCCCTGTCTGGTGGGGCTCGAGAAGAACCTGCGCAAGGTTCCCGAGGGATCCGAGGTCATCCTGGATGGGGATGGCGGACGGCTCATCGTCGACCCCGATCCAGAGGAGCTGGAACTCTTCACCGAGAGGCTCAAGGAGAGCACCGAGGCCGAGAAGCGCATCTGGGAGGTTCGGCTCTCCCCGTCCGAGACGATGGATGGGGAGCGGATCCGGCTCTACGCCAACCTCGAAGGTCTGCGGGATCTGGAGTCCGTGGACGAGGGCCTGTTCGAGGGTGTGGGCCTCTTCCGGACCGAGTTCGTCTTCATGGAGCGGCTCATGTTCCCTTCGGAGGAGGAGCAGCTCATCCTCTACAAGACCGTCCTGGAGCGCATGGGGGGAAGACGGGTGACCTTCCGCACGCTTGATATCGGCGGAGACAAACCGCTGAGCTACTTCCGCACTCCCAAGGAGCGCAATCCAGTCCTGGGCTGGCGCGGAGTGCGGATTACGCTCCAGTGGCAGGATCTCCTCTATACGCAGATGAAGGCTCTCGTAAGGGCGAGCGTCGCAGGCAAGGTTTCCATCCTCTTGCCAATGGTCACGACCATCGAGGAGATTCGCAAGGGACGGCGGATCCTCAACGAGATCATCGAGGAATTGCGCGAGAGGGGTGAGGAGGTCGGTGACGACATCCGCTTCGGAGCCATGATCGAAGTGCCCGGTCTTGCGATGATCCTCCCGGCCGTCCTGAACGAGGTTGACTTCATCTCCATAGGAACGAACGACCTCGTCCAGTATCTCCTGGCCGTGGATCGGGACAATTAGCGCGTCTCCTCCCTGTATGATCCCTTTCATCCCGGCGTCCTCAATTTCCTGGCACAGATCGCCAAGAGGGCCCGCGAATCGGGAAAATCCTGCGCGATCTGCGGAGAGGTGGCAGGTGACTCACAGCTCATTCCCCTGCTTCTGGGAATGGGCTTTCGAAGCTTCAGCATGACTCCGGTCTTCTTGCCGCGAATCAAGCTTGCGGCTCGATCCGTCAAACTGAGCGACTGCGAGGATCTCTACGAGGAGGTGCGCCATCTGGCCACCGCGGAGGAGGTGTTCGATGCCGTACGCGATTGGGGAAAGGGGAATGGCAAGAACGACAGCGAGGAGGACCTGGCAGTCTCCGAAGATGGTGTGGGGCCTCGCCGGAAATAGCAAGGAGGGGGGGGATGTTGAAACGCGGCAACTGGTCCGTGGAGGATCTTTCGCGGCTCAAGAGCCAGGTCGGGCGCAAGCCTCTGGAACAACTGGCTCGCGAACTCAAGCGTACTCCCGAGACGATTCTTCTACGAGCTCGCCAGCTCTTCCCCCAGAAGACGCGGACGGGCCACCTGAGTCGCAGCGAAGAATGCGAGTTGCGGATCATGGTAGGTGTGGCAGATCTGCAGACGATGAGTTTGGTCCTCCGGCGGAGCCAGGAGGAGATCCTGCGGGTGCTGGATAGATGGGCTCGCAAGGATCGGAAGGGGCGCTTCCAGCCCTGGGAGATCCGTCACCTCAAACAGTGCTATCCCTGCCGCCCGGACTGGGCACTTTCCCTGGTCCATTCGCGTGAGCTCACGACATTGCGAAAGAAGGCGAGCGAGCTTGGCCTGGGAAGGGATAAGCGCTGCGAATCTGTGATGATTCCAGGCTTCGAGCCCATCCTTGAGATCTACCCTGAACTACCCGTCCGAATGCCGCGCTGGAGCGCCAATGACGTTCGCCTTCTGCGCAAGCTCTACCCCACGAGATCCAACCTGGAGATTTCCCAGGAATTGGACCGGAGCGTCAAGTCCATCGTGGCCAAGGCCAGCGAGGTCGGACTCAAGAAAACGCGCAATCGACTGCGTCAGATGGGGCGTGAGAACGTGGCGGTTCGACATGGTCGACGAAGAACTGTCCGGTGATACGGGCCTCAAGTCCGCATCGCATGGGCGGGAGAAGGACGTCTCTGGAAAGCTTCTCAACCTCCCGATGCATGGAGGTCGATAGGAAAGGGCGTTGAAAGCCGCGGAAACCCTCATGCGGAGGTGTTTCCTTCAACCTTCCCTATCAGGTGTGGACATGGATATCGTCGGAAAGAAAAGCCAGGGGCTGTCAGTGACCTGCCTCGAGAAGGAAAAGGTCGTGATTCTGTCGTTCAACGACCGGAGCCTCAATTTCTATGTCACCGATGCGCTGAAGGAGTCCTTGAAGGAACTCATCGGTAGCAAGATCGACGAGGGATATCAGCACTTCGTGCTGAACATGGAGAACGTGAAGATCATCGACTCCTGTGGTGTCGGGCTCGTGATCGCAGCCAACAATCTGACCTCCGCCAGGTCGTCCAAGTTGTACCTGACGAACATCAGGCCCTTCATCATCAAGATCTTCGACATCATGCGAATCTCGAAGCACCTCAACGTCTTCGAGACCGAAGACGAGGCTCTCCAGATCATCGAGAGCCAGTCCTAGGACGACTCGCCCGGCTCGTTCCGGACGAAGGATCGGGATCCTACCCATCAACGGCGGGGTCCCATCATGACCAGGCACCTGTCCGGATCACAATGACTCGCACCACGGGAAACATCCTCTTCTTGGGCGACTTGACCGATGAGGTCAGGCAGCTCGAGGCGAGCCTGCTCGATGGGGGACAGAACGTCTTCTCAGCTGCAGGCGAGGATACGGTGCAGGCCATGGATGAGTATGGGCCGGACCTCGTGATCGCGAGCCTCTCGACGCTTACGGAAGAGGCCGGGAATCTCCTGGGACGCGGAGGAGAAGAACCGTTCATCCTCGCCGTTCTGGACGGGGGCGAGGCCGACAAACTGGGTGAATCCTTGCATCTGGCGATGCAGCTGGGAGCTCGTGACTATCTTGCCCTGCCCTTTTCGCCCGATGGCGAAGAAGCGCGGAAGATCGACTCTCTCGTCGAGCAGTACCGACTCTCCGTCGAGCTCTCACGCATGCGACACAGCGAGGGCATCCAAGGATTGCGCAACCAGGTTGGCGAGCTCAAGGAGCGGTACCTGCAGCAGAACCGGAGTCATACCGAGGCCCAGGATGTGTTCTACCTGGATCTCTCGAGGATGATGACGATCATCGACAACATCCGTGACGGGATCATCTACACGGACTCGGAGGGGCAGATCACGCTGCTCAATCCGATCGCAGAGTCTCTTCTCGGGATCAAGCCCATCGTGGCCATAGGCAAGCGCCTGCGTCACCTGGAACTGGAATCTGAACTTCTGGAAACGGTCCAGAGGGACCAGCACCAGGCCATGATGGACGGCGGCAGCAGTGAGAGGGTCATCGAGGTCCATCAGAATCCCGATCTGCTCTACTTCCGCGTCAACACGACTTCGGTCCATGACTACAAGGGCAGCTTCGCCGGCATCCTGACCGTCTTGAAGGATGTCACCAGCGAGCAGATCTCCGAAGACAACATGAACCAGTATCTGTCCATCGTGGCTCACGAACTGCGGACACCTCTCACGGGGATCAAGACCTTTGCTACCCTTCTGTCTCGCGGAGCCATGGGCGAGCTCCCCGCGAATCAGCTCGGCGCCGCCGAGTCCATTCGTGAACAGGCCCTGCGTCTGGAACACGAGATCGACAAGATCATCTGTCTGGGTCGCATCGAATCCGGCGAATTCGCCATGGATCTCGAGGTCTTTCCGATGGTGGATCTCTTGGATCTCGCCGTGGCCCCCTTCGAACAGGTCGCCAGGGAGTCCCAGGTCGAATTCCGCTTCGACATGCCACCCTTCTGCCCTCTGGTTCGTGCTGATCGTGAAGATCTGCGTCGAGCCATGCAGGCCCTGATCGAGAACGCGATCAAATTCACGCCGCCGGGCGGCTGCGTGGAAATCAACATCTTGGAAGAGTCCGACTCCGTAATTGTCTATGTCCGGGACAATGGTCCTGGAATCGACAAAAGGTATCAGGGTCGGATCTTCGAAAAGTTCTTCCAGGTGGAGGATCCACTGACGCGACACCATGGAGGAGCCGGGCTCGGCCTCTGCGTGGCTCGCGGTGTGGCCATCGCCCATGGAGGAGAGATTCTGCTGGAAAGTGATCTGGGCAAGGGCGCCTGCTTTGGCATCCGCCTGCCCAAGTTCGACATGCACCAGCTCGAGGATGCCGGAACCCTGGCTGTCTGAGAGCGCATTCAACGAGAGAAGCAACGATGGACAGGACAGTTCTCATCATCGAAGACGAGAAGCTCATTATCGTCTCAACCCAAATGGTCTTGGAGGCCGTGGGGTATCGCGTCGAGGCAGCCATGAACGGAGAGGAGGGGATTCGCAAGGCACGGGAGCTCAAGCCCGACCTGATCCTCCTCGATATCATGATGCCAGGCATTGACGGCTGGGAGACGCTTACGCGACTCAAGAGGGAGACGGAGACCACGGGAATCCCCGTGATCATCTTCACCGCTCGCGAGCACGCACGCGGACACCAGAAGAGTTCCGAGATGGGGGCGGCAGGCTACTTCCGCAAACCCTTCGAGCCGGATGAACTCATCGAGTTGGTGGAGAAGCATATCGGTCAGAAGACCAAGGTTTGATCCATGGCCTCTGCCGAGCTGCTGTCTGGCTCCGGCATGGGGAGGACGGGATCTTCGAGATTGCTTCTCTCACCCAGGGAGGAGGGCTACCAGCAGGTCCTCCTCGGCCTCTTTCGTCTGCTGAGGGCAGCGGAAGAGGTGGGGCTCAAGGCCCAGATCCCGCCTGAGACCATCGATGTCTTCCTCTCACCTCTTCGAGCCTGCCTCGCACAGGAGGGATCCCTCATGCTCGGCGAACGTGAGGGACATCTCTACCTCAATGGCCTTCGGGCCCACATCGACCTCGAGGTCTTCCCTGCACTGAAGTACCTCGTACAAGCCTTCCACGTTCGGAATCTCTCGGGCTTGTTGTTCGAGGTGGGCATCGATGCGGATGAGATGGAACGATTCTTGTCCTGCTTCCTGGAACATGAGGGCAAGCCCGGGGCCTTCGACGCGGGTTGTGATCTCGATTCCATTCACCCGCTTTGGCGTGAAAGTGAGAATGAGAGTTACTCCGGGCTCTATCGCATCGATCCTGGGACGGTCTACAGCTCCAAGAAGACCTGGTTCAAGAACATTCTCGTCGTCAAGCATCTGCTCTTGGGTCGATCCTCCTCTTGCCCGGTCGATGTAGACGAGGCCATGCACATCCTCCAGGATCTGGCTCAGGTCATCCTGAGCGAGGATGCTTTTCTTCTCGCATTGAATGAACTCGAAGACTGGGATCCCCGGCTCTTCTCCCACTCGGTGGATGTTGCATTGATTTCGGTATTGTTGGGACGACGGATGGGCCTCGCCCAGGAACAACTCAACGAACTCGGGGTCGCCGCTTTTGTCCACGACATTGGATTCGTGGATTTCGGATCGGGAGAACGTCGTCATCGAGAGAGATTCCTGGAGGAAGAACAGGCGAGCGAGGGGGGCCACGAGAGCTTGTCTTTTCGGCGTCTGGCTCGACACTCGGTGACCAGCCGGCTCGTGATGCGCTCCTCTCTCGTGGCCTACCGTCACCACGAAGGAGGGAGTCTCCTGCCCTATCCCGCCCCCGAAGAGAGTGGTCGCCGTGCTCTGTTGACTGCCATCGTCGAGATCGTCGATGCCTACGATCGAATGCTCAAGGGCGATGACCAGGAAGGCCTTCCTCGGGCTCCTCGCGAGGCCATCGACGCCATGGCTCCCGAGTTCCAGAGCGTGCACCCCGACCTGCTGGCTCTGCTTCGCGAGACCGTGGCTCCTCTTTCAGCCTGACCTTCCTGGGCCGCCACCCAGCTGATTCATGAAATCCCCCTCAGGCGCATCGAGGTCATGAATGGTTCGGGCTAAACTCCGCGGGCCTGAATCTTCGATAGGAAGGCAGTGAGCTCCTCATCGGCTCCCACCACATGGGTGTCGGGGTAGAGAAGCTCGACGCTGCGTATGCATTCGAGGCAGGCCTCCTGTGTGGCGCCGTAGCGGAGGGCGCCTGCTGCGTGGGCGAACAGCTGTTGTTGTTGGCCGAGCACGGCCAGTGAGCCGATACCCATGAGCTCGCGCTTCGTGGGTGAGAGGCCTTTGCGGCTCAGTACCGAGCCGTAGGCAAAGCCCAGTACGAGGTCGGAGAAGTTGGGATCAAGAGTTCGGATCTTATCGAGGAGACTCTCAGCATGACCCGCATAGACGCCCCGAAAGTAGGTGATCGCATCGGCATGCGTGTCGTCGCGATCGAAGAGGTCGGACTCCTTGGGTGCGGCCTGGAGTTGGTCGGCGATGGCAAAGAGCGCCGCCAGCGCGCGGGGAAAACCCGCGTAGGGTACGCCTTGGAGGCAGCACTCCCTGAGCGCCGACTCGGGCAGGCCTCGTTGCAACGCTTCCCGGGTGAGAGCTGCGAAGCCCTCGAGGTCGTAGCGGGTGAGGCTCGCGGAGAGGCAGACCAGAGATCGGCTTTCGTCATCGAGATGGTCACGGGCGTAGAGAGTGTGCAGCAGTTCGGCTTTGGGCATGCCAAGAGCATAGTCGCCCTGCTCCTCTGGTTCCTCCTTCTCCCTGGCTGCGGAGGCAAGGTCAAGCGCTTTGATCGCACGGGTCCTGTACCACTCAGCCGTGCCTATGGCCACGATCCGATTCCGCTCCCCGAGGGCGGGTCCATCCCGCGAGCACGCTTTCGTGCGCACCTTGCCCGACGCCTGGCCTCCAACTGGATGAGTTTCCTGGCGATGGACAAGGCCCTGGCCGCTGAGATCCAGGACCGGGGCCTTGCCCTGCCCGATCTCCGGACACGGTCCAGGATGCGGGGATGGGTTCGAGCAGGTTTCCTGCGAGAGTGGATTCCCGAGCCCAAGGGCGAGTATCGTGCGGAGAAGGCCGAGCTGGATCTCGCCCGTACCCTGGCGAATCTGCTGACCGTGATCGGAAAGAAGGACCTGGACAAGGCAGCCACCCGGGCTCGCTTCATCCGCGAGATCCGGCGTCGAGCTCCCCAGCTGCGGAAGGAGGGAGACGAGATCCTCGCAACTTGTCAGGGGCAGGAGGTCCATGTCCTGGAGGTCTATCCGGAGATCAGTGCCTTGATTCCGGTAGAGGAGCGCAACGAGCTCCTCTACGAGCTGGCCCCAAGGCGCTGAACCTCGCCTGGCGAGCAGGCCACCTGCATGCTGGGCGGATCCTCCTCCAGGTCCTATGCTCCCTGCCGTGAAAGATCGGGACGATTGGACAAGACTGCGCATCCACGCTGACGATGCCGGACAAAGACTGGATCGGTTCCTGCGGAAGCTCTTGCCGGGATGTCCGCTGGGGCAGATCTTCAAATTCCTCCGCAAGGGGCGGATTCGTGTGGGGGAGGGCAAGGCTCGACCCGAGATGCGCTTGGAAGAAGGGCAGGAGGTTCTCTTTCGTATGCCGCCTGCCGAACTGGACGAGTTGGGATTCGCTCCCGATTCGTCGCGCTTGGATCCCGGTCGTGAGACACCGATGGATAGGGCGGGCGTCGTCTGCCTGTTCGAGGACACGGACATCCTGGCCGTTGACAAGCCCGCGGGCCTGCCCGTGCATGGAGGAACAGGGCATGAAGAGGACGATCTGGGACGTCGTGTCCGAGTCGTGCTCGAGCGTTCGTTACCGCGTCAGGTTTCGCACACCTTCACGCCGGGGCCTGCACACAGGCTGGACCGGGAGACCAGCGAGCTCCTGCTCTTCGGCAAGACAGCTCGAGGGCTGCGCGCCCTCAATGAGCTCTTTCGGGAGAAGCAGATCCAGAAGACCTATCTTGCGCTGGTGCGTGGGTAGTTTCGGGCCGAAACAGGCAAGCTCAAGGGACCCTTCCGCGAGGTCGTGGCTCGGCGCCGGGACCGTCCCAAGCTGGTGCCGGATGCCAAGGGGACCCTCGTCCATCTCCGCTACCGAGTGCTCGACTCCCAGTCCGGACTGAGTCTCGTGCAGGTGCAGCTTGGCACCGGCAAGATGCATCAGATCCGCGCTCAGTTCGCTGCCGAGGGTCATCCTCTCGTTGGCGATGTCCGGTACGGTGGTGGAGAACCCGGACGAGGCACCTATGCTGGGATCTCGCCCCCCCGCTTCCTTCTCCACAGCTTTCGCCTGATCTTCGAGCATCCCCTCACGGGCGAGCCCCTCGATCTGCAGGTTGCTCCTCCTGCGGACTTCTTGGCGCTCCTTCCTCTCCTTGGTCTCTCACTACCACAAGCGCAATGAACACCAACAGGTTCCTGATCGTCGGCCTCCTGTTCCTCCTCTCCGTCTCCTGTGTCAGCCGCACCGGCACGGAGATCTCCATTGCCGGAGAGCTCATCCCTACCGGCACCAAAGTTGTGCTCTGGTCGGATGCGGGCGGTTACAACGCCTACTCCGAGAAACTGCATTTCCCTGAGGAGGCACCGGTCGACAAGAGCAAGTGGCCCAAGGGCAAGCGATACAACGCGCGCACGGCACTCGACGAAGAGCTGGCCCAGCGCGTCGAGAAAGAGGGTTGGACCCGCGAGAATCTCGAAGAGCAGGTCGACCTCTTCGTCTTGCACTACGATGTTTCGGGCACGTCCCGGCAGTGCTTCAAGATCCTCCAGGACCGACGCAAACTCTCCGTCCACTTCATGCTCGATCTGGACGGTACGATCTACCAGACCCTGGACCTCAAGGAGCGAGCCTGGCACGCGGGTGTCAAGGGGCGGAGGTCCAACGATCGCAGCATCGGCGTGGAGATTGCCAACATGGGTGCCTATACCAAGGGTCGTGTGACGGCGCTGGATCTGTGGTATCGCAAGGACGATGCGGGAGTGCGCACGATCTTTCCACCCTGGATGAAGAAGACGGGGCTCCCCGATGGCTTCGTCGGGCGGCCGGCACGCAGCGGGCTCATCACAGGTACGATCCAGGGCAAGGAGCTGTATCAGTACGACTTCACTCCGGAGCAGTACCGCGCATTGATTGCTCTGACCAAGACCTTGATCCAGGAATTGCCAGGCATCCAACCGCGCTACCCACTGGACGAAAATGGCAACCTGATCCGCAAGACACTCACGAAGCAGGAGTTCGAGGAGTTCAGCGGCATCATCGGCCACTGGCACGTCAAGGACAGCAAGGTCGACCCGGGCCCGGCCATGGACTGGAAGTATCTGCTTCGCGGAGCCAAGGGGGCCACTGGCGGACGATCGCTCCGCCAGTAGCGGGTGCTGCAGAACCGGGCAATGGACAGCCCTGGTAGGGGTGCCGACCCCATGCTACGAGATCCGGTGGTGGATGCCGTAAGTGACAATGCCAACGGGCTTTCCTTCCGGATTCCCGTTCTTTCCTGGTAGAGTGTGCCTCGCGACGGGGCGGTTCGTCGCGATGGATTACATATCTCCTTATGGGCGGACCCGGGAGGGTCCTTGGGAGGGGAACTGTGGACAAGATCCGCATACAGGGCGGGCGCCGGCTTGAGGGCCGCGTTTGGGTTTCGGGCTCCAAGAATGCATCGCTGCCGATTCTGGCGGCGGCTCTGCTGGTGGATGGCCCCATCATTCTCGATGGCGTACCCCGGCTCGCCGATGTGCACAACATGCTCTACATGCTGAGCAAGCTCGGCTTGGAGCATGAGTGGCAAGCCGACGGCTCGCTCAGGCTTGAGGTCGTCGACGACTCCGTGATCGAGGCGCCTTATCACCTGGTGCGCACGATGCGTGCCTCTTTCTGCCTCATCGGCCCACTCTGGGCCCGACGCGGAAAGGCGATCGTCAGCTATCCCGGCGGCTGTGTCTTCGGGCATCGCCCCGTGGACCTGCACCTCAAGGGCCTGCGTGGTCTGGGGGCCCGGCTGGATCTGGACGGCGGCAACGTCCACGCCAGCGGCCCGGTGCGTGGTGGCGATGTCTTCCTGGGTGGTTCCTTCGGCTCCACGGTCCTGGGCACAGCCAACATCCTGACGGCGGCTGTCCTCGCCCAGGGCAGGACCTCCATCGAATACGCGGCCCAAGAGCCGGAGATCGTGGACCTCTGTCACTTCCTTGTGAAGTGCGGCGCCAAGATCGAGGGCATTGGCTCCCATCGCCTCGAGATCGAGGGCGTTTCGAGGCTTACTGGCTGCAGGCACGAGATCATCGCGGACCGCATCGAAGCCGGTACCCTGCTGATGGCCGGCATCATGACGCGTGGCGAGGTGCAGGTGCTCGGCGCCCGGCCCGACCATCTCGGTGCCGTCCTGGATCGTCTGCGCGAGGCCGGTGCTCCGCTCGAGATCGGCGAGATGGAACTGTCCGAGGCCTTCGGTATGCCGGGGCGTGAGCGTCCGCGCATGATCCGCCTCGAGGAGGAACAGCCGGGTGGGCGAGCCACTGGTTCCGTCCCGCGCTCGGGTTCGGCCCCCTCGCCGTCCAAGGGCTCCTTGGGGCAAGGCAACAGCGATGACCTCCTCATGGGCTATCGCTTCCGCCACAACGGCCTGCCTCCGGTGCCCGACTCCCAGTCTGAAGCCACGCAGGAACGCGTGCCCTACATCAAGTCTCTTCCCTGGGACCGTCTCGATTGCGTCGATGCGGTGACCATGCCCTATCCGGGCTTTCCTACGGACCTCCAAGCGCAGTTCGTCTCCCTCATGTGCATCGCCGATGGTGTCAGCGTCGTGACCGAGAAGATCTACCCCGAGCGCTTCATCCACGTTGCCGAGCTCAATCGACTCGGCGCACAGATTCGGCGCGAAGGCCCTTCGGCCATCATCAAGGGGGGGCAACGCCTAGGCGGCGCCACGCTCATGGCCTCCGATCTTCGCGCGTCCGCTGCTCTGATCCTCGCCGGGCTGGTTGCCAAGGGGACGACAGAGGTTCGGCGCGTGTATCATCTGGACCGCGGGTATGAGCGCTTGGAGCAGAAGCTGTGTTCGCTCGGCGCCGATATGGAGAGGGTGCGCGATCGCTGATGGTGTTGTTGGCTGAGTGGCTGGCTGGTTGGCTGACTGACTGATTGGCTGACTGACTGACTGACTGACTGACTGACTGATTGGTTGACTGATTGGTTGGCTGATTGGTTGGCTGATTGGTTTTGGGTGTGGGCTGGCTGGCCGTGGAGGAACGGGAGCCCCCTTGCTCCGTACCTCGCCTGGGTGGGCGGTTTTGCGACCAGGGACGGGTACGACGGCTCGGGAAGTCGCTGCGGGGGCTCCCGTTCCTCCACGGCCTGGTGCCGGGCGGCGGCCGTGCACGGGGGGTGGGTGCGGGGGGGATGGCTGCGCGGGGGGGATGTGGTTGTGGGGATGGCTGCGCGGGGGGGGATGTGTGTGTGGGGGGTGTGTGTTTGTGGGTGTGGGGTGTGGGTGTGGGGGGTGTGTGTTTGTGGGGTGTGGGTGTGGGTGTGGGTGTGGGGGTGTGGGGGGGGAGGTGTGTTTTGTTTTGGGTGATTTGTTTTGGCTGGATGCGGGGGAGAGGGGGCGGAAGGTTGCTGAGTTCAGTTTTGTAATCTATCCCGCGTGCGCTTTGTGCTGGGGGACTTTTTCTTCGTCGCCACCTTCTTGATGGGCTGATTCTTCGCTGTTTTCTTCGTCGCCACCTTCTTGATGGGCTGGTTCTTCGTTGTTTTCTTGGTGGGCTTTTTCTTGGTGGGCTTGCTGGTTTTGGGTTTTGTGCGGCCGGCTTCGTAGCTCTTGATGAAGGCTTTGGCTTTGATGCGTTTGAAGAGCTTGCCGATGAGGGGGAGGGGGATGTCCTCGAGCTTCTTGATGCGGATGCAGGACTTGCCCATGTCGAGTCTCTTGCCGGTCTTCTTCCACTCCTCGACGAACCAGGCTTGGATCTCGGGGTTGAGGTAGACGCAGAAGAGGTAGAGGGAGATATTGTTCTTTTGGGAGCCGATGCTTGCGAAGGGCAGGGGTTTTTCGGGGTCGCAGTGGTAGCCGTCGGGGTAGACGGAGTGTGGCAGGTAGTAGCCCACCATGCCGTATTGGAGACCCTCCTCGAAGGGCTTGTCGATGTTCTTCAGGATGACCTTACGCAGTGCTTCGATCATCTCGCGACGATCGTCAGGAAGCTTGGATAGGTAGTCGACCGAGTTGGCTTTGATCTGCATGTCAGTGTGGATTCTGGTTCTCGAGGGGCGTCGAATCGAAGCAATGCCGAGCGAACCGATAGGTTCGCGGTCTTGGACCGAAAGACGCCGTCAGACGCATCGAGGTCATGAATCGTTCGGGCTGGAGATGGGCTGTTGGGCCAGCATCTTCTACACTTTTCCGGGGAGGACGACCAGTGCCCTGGGGCTGCGCTCGAAAAGGGACAAAAAGAGACAAGGGGTAGATTGCGACGGGCGGTACTTCCGGCATGGTTTCTGGGCTTGGGCCATTGTCCTGCCCGGGACGTCGTGGGGACCACCGCCATGGAGAGATCGTGATGCAAATGGGATGTGGATGGATCTGCTTGGTTGTCTTGGGTCTGGGGGCGAGTCTGACCGCGCAGCGCGGCATTTCGGGCGCGGCTCTCCTGGCGGCGACCGACGCCAACGCGGACGGCAAGGCCGAGCCCTCGGAGTGGACCTCCTTCAAGAAGGCACTGAATGCGGACGAGACCGGGAGGATCTCGAACGACCTCGTGAAGGCTCACCTGTTGAAGCGGATCTTCGATAGGGATGCGGATGGCAAGATCACCAAGAAAGACCTCCTTGCTCTCTACGCTGTATGGGACGTCGACGGTGATGGACAGATCAGCAAGGCCGAGTGGGGTGGTGGAGCGCGTGGGCGTCGCGGTGGATATGCCACCGAGATCGTCTGTGTGTCCGCCGATCCCGACGAGAAGAACGAGGTTCCTTCACAGGCCTGGCAAGAGTTCCTGAATGGCATCCAAGAGGATGCCAAGACCGGAATTGCAATGACAGTCGTCGCGACATGGATCTCGGCAGCCCAGAAGCGGCCGCCCGCGGACCGCAATGCCGTCAACGCGAGCGTTTTCCTCACGACTCTGGATGGTCAGCTGGATCGGGATCGCAACGGAAGGCTCTCGCTTGCGGATCTGGACGATCTGTTCAAGGCTCTCGATGCGAACGCCGATGGCACGCTCACGACCGAAGAGGCCAGACTACGAAGGAGCGGCCAGCAGCGCAGAGGTCAAGGGCGGACGGGGCAGGGGGGACCTCGGGGGCAAGGGCGTGGACGGAGTCGGGTCACGGTGGCAGGCAAGGACAAGCCCTGCCTGATTCCCTGGCAGCGCAAGCTCGAGGACGCCTTGGCTCTGGTCAAGAAGACCGGCAAGCCTCTGCTTATCTGCGTCAACATGGACGGAGAGGCGGCCAGCGAATCGCTGGCCTGGGGCCGTTATCGCGATCCCGCCTTCTCCAGGCTGATGGCTGGGTTCATCCCGGTCCTTGCCTCGCCGGACAAGCACAGCCTGCGCGATCACGATGATCGGGGCTATCGCCTCACGGATCCGCGCTTCGGTCGCCTGGTCGATTCCGAGCACATCCTGATCGAGCCCGAACTCTACGCGCGGTACTTCCAGGAGCGTCGGGTGGCGCCGCGGCACGTGGCCGTGTCTCCCGAGGGCGAGATCCTCTTCGATCTCTTCCTGCTCGGCAATCTCTCGGTGATCGATGACCATCTCGCGAAGTTCGGCAAGGCCGGTGCCCTCCCCGATCCTGCAAGCCTGAGCGAGTCTCGGCTCCGGGCAAGTCCCGATGCTGCCTGCAGGGATCTGCTCGAGGCCCTCTTCCGCAGCGGCGATGCGTCGACGCGGGAGCGCCTCACGCGCTTGGCATTCGCGCCCTACCGTTCCACCCAGCATCCGGAGATCCTTCGCATGGCGCTCCAGGATCCGCAGGCATCCGTGTGGCGCGCGGCCCTCGAGACTCTTGCGCTCCATCCCAAGTCGGCAAGGCTGGATCTCTTCGTCGACGCC
>JAJRTL010000291.1 GCA_024278315.1 Planctomycetota bacterium
CATCACACGGCATATCCGAGAGAAATACAGTCTCTTGATCGGGCCTCTGATGGCAGAGGAGATCAAAACAACCATTGGCTCGGCACGGGAGCTCGAAACCGAGTTCACCCTCGAGGTGAGTGGAAGGGATTTCATTACGGGTCGCCCCAGGCGCGCCATCGTGACCTCCGATGAGATCCGGACGGCTCTTCAGGATCCGATCCGAGCGATTATTTCAGGGATACAGAACGTTTTGGAGCGGACTCCACCGGAACTTTCCGCGGACCTCACACGCAATGGGATTACGATGGCGGGAGGCGGCTCACTCCTTCGCGGCATGGATGAGGTCCTGCGGGAAGAACTGGACCTGGAAGTCCGGATCTCCGAGGATCCGCTGACCTGTGTTGCCAGAGGAACGGGATTGGTTCTGGGACAGCTGGACCAACTCAGGGACTTCCTCTATGGGAGTCACCAGGACGGCTGACCCGCCAGGGTTCGTAAAGGTGGGTCCGGGCGGGCGGCTCGGGCGGAGCTTCTGGGGAGGGATGTGCATTGAGGCGACTAGAGGGCAGATTGCTCAAGGTCTATGCCTTGCTGTTTCTCGTCTGTCTGCCTTTTGCACTCCCTCATCCTTCGCGGCGGCTGCCGGGCATGGTGCCGATCCTGGCTCTTGAGCATATCCTCTTCCACCCGAGCCTCTGGTTCTCTGCGGTGTCAGCGGACACGGGCGCCCTCGAAGATTGGCAGCCTGAGTCTCGAGAGAAGCGCGCCCTGCTGAACCTCGAACGAGGATTGCAGCAGGAGGCCAACCCCCAGGCTTCAGAGCCTCTCAAGGTTCGCAGAGCCTATGGGATGGGCGGAGGGGGCTGGCCGGATCATCTGCTCCTGGAGAGGGGATGGAGCGATGAGGACAGCGTCTGGCTCGAGGGATGTCCCGTCGTCCGCGGTCAGGACCTCGTGGGTTTCGTACACGTACCGCGCGGTCGTCGTGAACGCTCGGAACTCCAGAAGCGTGGGCTCTTGCAGGTCCAGCTCCTCAATCATCGCGCGCCTGGATCCAAGATAAGGCGATTCGCAGGGATGGCCAGGAGTCTGCACCCAAAGGCACGCAAGTCCGACCGCCCCATCCGCCTGGTTCTGGGAGCCTCCCACCCCAAGGATCCCTTCCCTCTCCATTCGCTGAGGAGCTCGCCCGAGCAGGCGGATACACGGAGCCGGGGTCCCTTTCTCGTGCAGCTCATGGAGAGCCGCGAACTGCACCCATCCCTGCCCGACGGCCTCGTCCTGGGTTGGATTCGGGATGAGGTGTATGCGCGAGAGGGCTGCGTATTGAGCCGCTGGGTGCTACCGAGATGGCATCCTGCAAGTCTGGTGCAGGTCGAACTGCTGGGTGGCCATGACAAGTCGCCTGCGAGGGGATCCGCTGGCACACAGGCCCGACACCCCTGGCCAGCTCCGAAGAGATCCAAGGCCCGTGTCGTCTGGCGCAGTCCAGGAGGGCTGGGGTATCGGCGCTACCTCATCCAGGGAAACGGGCTTCGGGCGGGGATGGCGATCCTCGATGGTGCCTACTGCCTCGGACGTATCGAGTGGGCGCAGGGAGGCATTGCGCTTGCCGTGCCTCTCTCGCGGCGAGGGTCGGTTCTCCCTATGCTCTGGTGGAGAGGCCCGGACCGGAAGGTGGAGGCCTTGGTGCTCGAGGGACTGGGCAGTAACAGACAGGCTGACAGGTTCCGCCTCCTCCATCCCACGGTCCTGGATCGAGGCTTTCTCGACCAAGGGCTTCTGTTCAGCGGAACCATGGGAAGCGATTATCCAGCAGGTCTCTTGATCACGGGTCTGTTTCGTCGCAGGGGTCGCATCCTCGAACTGGAGGACGCGAGTCTCCTGGACTGGCCCGACATGATCGAGGTATCCCATACGGAGGGCCCCTCGAGATGATCGGCTTCCTGCTGCGCTCCCTGGGTCTGCTCTACCTCTCCGGTGCCGAACTTCTCGTCGTGGAACGGACACACGGACTGGCTCCAGACCTGTCCGTGGCATGGGTCTGTTTCGCTGCGCTCCGATTACAACCGTCTTCTGCCTGGCAGATCCTCCTTCCTGTGGCTCTGGTCCGCACAGCCTTCTTCCCCGGCAACCTGGCTTTTCACCTGGTCTTCCTGCTGGCGGGATACCTTCTGCTGATGTCCATTCGAGGATTCATTGTATCTGAACGTTGGCAGACCCAGATGGTCCTGGCGTTCCTGATGGCCCTGGCTTTTGGGACAGGGCGGGCACTCCTCCTCTCCGAAGATTTCCTCGATCCGATGCGGTCCAGCTGGGGGGCCTGGTTCCTCACGGCCTTGACGACTCCCGGTCTGATCTTGTTGGCAGAGCCGCTGGCAGGAAGACTCAGGCGTGCCCCGACATCCGTCCTGCTGTCCGAGGAGCTCCCTTCGTGAAGCGTGGACCCGCGAGATTCCGCGTGTTCTTTGTCTTGGCAGCCCTGGTTGCCATCCTCTTGAGCCTGCAACTTGCGGATCTCCAGATCCTCCAGAAACAGACCTGGGCCAAGGAGAGGGCTGGAAACATCCTGGGCCGAGAGTTCCTCTCGGCGCCACGAGGTCGGATCCTCGCCAAAGATGGGATCGTCCTCGTCGAGGACAGGATGCGGTTCGAGCTGGCCATCCAGTATCGTTATTTCCGTCGGCAGCATCCCTTGGCTCTCCTGCTGCACTTCGATCAGCTGACCCGATGGATCCAGCAGGAAGAGGGTGATTCGATCCTCGCGCGGCGTTTCCGGGGGGGGCTTGTCACCACTGCACAGGCCGGCCAGGGGCTTCAGTATCAGGATGGCGTGGAGAGATTCGAAGAAGCCCTGGATCGGTGGTTGAGTCTCCCCTGCTCCAAGCTTCGGCGTCAGGGAATCGGTCTCCAGTTGGCGCTGTCCTCCCTGCGCTTCTACACCTTCCGGCTCTTGAGTCTCACGGTCGAAGGAGATCAGACAGCACGCTTCGGCAAGGACTATCAGATCTCATCTCGCTTCAATGGGTGGGGGCAGGAGCAGGATGGTCTCTCCATCCTGGCTCGATTCGCCCCTGCGTTGACAGGACTCGAGGGCAGGCGGGCCGAGATCGAACTGCGATCCAGGTTGGGCCAGGTCCTCATCGCGGGCCACGACCATCTGCGCTATCTGGATGGCTTGCTCGCGAAGGAGAAGATTCCCCCCAGGAACACGGTTTTCCAACGCTTGGACTCCTTGCGCATCCGGCATTCGCATGTCCTGCATCGCTGGCTCGCCAAGCTGCAACAGAAGCGTATCGAGCGGGCAAAAGACAAGGACAGTGAAGGTTTCGTTCCCATGATCGTGCGGTTCGTCTTCGGAGAAGAGCGTCTGGAAGCTCCCGATCTGGAAGCCAGAATCGAAAAGCGATACGACATCGAGGGCTACCAGCGTCTGCTCTTTCCCGGCGTTCCTGTCTCCTTCGATACGATCGTCGCCCTGATCATCGGAAGACAGGAGCGCTATCCCGGTTTCCGGATCCAGGAACGCTACGGGAGGTTCTATCCACGGGGCACCGAGGAACGGCGCTATCCCAAGAGTCAGATCTACGATGCCAAGATGTTGCAGGGCCTCCCGCCCGTGACCCTGGGTTGGGTGAAGACCTGGTGGAAGGACCCGCCCAAGGAGCCGCAGGCCAACGAGGCGGCAGGGGAGAAGGAGGTCGTCCGCACGCAGGACGGGCAGACGACCGATGCCCAACCGAAACGCCCCAGGATGGACCATGGCCTCAGCCCGCTGGAGGACGACGCGTTCGAAACGCTGAGTGAACAGTTGCGATCCTATTGGTTCGACAAGGGTCGCTTGTCCAAGCGCGAAGGAGGCTCTGGACTGGAGAAGAGCCTGGATCCAATTCTACGAGGCAAGGGCGGCTTGCGCAGCACGTTCACCGACCGTCTGGGCCGCGAGGTCGGCATGCCCAACATGGCGGAGGCCAAGCCTGGCAGGGATGTGAAGGTAACTCTCGACTGGGACTTGCAGGGCTTCGCCGAGCAACACCTGGAGCGCATGGCCAAGGAGATGGGCTTTGGTCTCCATGACACGGGAAAGAGCCACACCAGTCACTATTCCTCTGCTGCACTGGCCATGATCGATGCACGGACGGGGGACGTCCTCTGTATGGCAAGCTATCCCCGTGCCCTTCTTGTCCGGAGGAAGGATGCGCCTGATGAACTCCGACCGACCTGGAAGAACTTCACTCTGGACAGACCCTCACGGCTGGGACTGATCGGATCCACGATCAAGCCTTTCATGGCGGTGGAAGCCCTCATCCGGTTTCCGGAACCTCTGGCTCTCATCGAAGAATGCCAAGGGTTCAACTATCAGCAAGGATCGGGGGGACGATTCTCCTATCAGGGTCGCAGCTTCTCGGTCTCCTGCCATTCGCATCTCGCACTCCATGTTCCCGAGGGAGTCGAAAACGCCATTCAGGAATCCTGCAACGCATGTTTCTGCCAACTCGGGAGGCTCATGGGCAGGGGAGGGATCGAAGCCGGTCTTCGACGCTTCGGCCTCTTCTATGCCAAGAACGAGAAGATGGTGCTCCCCCTGGGCCTCAACCTTCGCAAGCCCGGCTTCGACCGGGCCGAATGGCCGCTCAACCGCCGCGGTATCGGATATGGAGTCGAAGCCGTACCTCTCCTCGTGGCCCGAGCCTATGCCGGATTGGGTACCGGACGACTTCCCGATCTCCGGATCGTGGACAGTATCGACGGAATCCGACAGGATCGATCCGGACAGGACCTGGGGATTCAAGAACGCATCCTGTCTCGCGTACGGCGTGGGCTCGAGCGAGTCGTAACCCGCGGAACGGCTCGCGGTTACCCCTGGCTCCGTCGCGCTACTGTCGCAGGAAAGACGGGAACCGCCATCCTGTGGGTCCCTGGGCTCGAGAGGGGAAAAGACGCCAAGCGCTACCGTGCGTGGTTCTCCGGCTACTATCCCAGCAAGCAGCCCGCCATCGCATTCTCCTGCGCCTTCTTCGGTGCCAAGCAAGGCGGCGGCAAGGCCGCGGCGAAAAGCATGGACGCTTTCTTCGCCAGCTTGGATGCGCATCCTGAACTCCATCGGTATCTGCCGAGTTTCGCTCGAAGCCGGAGGGGCCGATGAGACTCGAGAGAAGTCAACGCTGGGATCGGATCAAGGAGCGTTTCGAGGGCTTCCCCTTCTCGGTCTGGATCTGGGCCATCCTGTTGGGGGCGATCGGAGTCGTCTTCATCCACTCCGCGACCTTCCGGATCGAATCCAGGATAGGGATGGCGCCCAAGCAGGCCCTGGTGCTCGCCATCTTGCCGGGCATCGCAGGCTTGCTGGCCTTTGCCAAACGACGCCGCGTGCTGGATCTGGCATGGCCGCTCTTTTTTCTCGCGCTGTTGACGCTCGTGGTCCTCCTCTTCTACGGCACGACGATCAACGGTGCCAGGCGATGGTTCAGGCTCGGGGGACTCTCGATCCAACCCTCCGAGTTCGTCAAACCTGTCATGATCCTGGTGCTGGCACGCTACCTGCGCTTCGAGGTCGGAGGCCGACTCTGGAAGGGGATCCTCATGCCTCTCGGTCTGACGCTGGTTCCCATGGTGCTCATGATCCGGCAGCCTGACCTTGGCAGCGCACTGGCCCTCCTCCCCGTGACCTTCGCCATGGCCTTCGTCGCGGGGGCCCGCGGGCGGACCTTGATCGCCCTCGCCTTGATCGGCTTCCTCTTTCTGGTACTCCTTTTTCCCTTCCTTCACGATTATCAAAAGGAACGGGTCCAGGTCTGGTTGAGCCAATGGCTCCATTCGGATGGATTGAAGAAGTTGGGGGCAGGTTATCATCTCCACCAAAGCCAGATTGCAGTCGGAAGTGGGGGGCTTTTTGGGGATGGTCTCTTTCGGGGCGTGCAGAGCCGTTATGACTTTCTTCCCTACAGGAGCACAGACTTCCTCTTTTCGGTGATTGCCGAAGAGACAGGCTTCTTGGGTTCGACCTTGTTGATCCTGCTCTATACCGGTTTTTGCGCATGGATCTTCAAATTGGGAGCCTCGATTCGAGATCGATTTGGCCGTCTCCTTGCCGTCGGGGTCGGCACCTATTTTCTGACCCACCTCTGGATCCACGTAGGCGTGACTACGGGTCTGTTACCTACAACCGGATTACCACTCCCGCTCCTGAGTTTTGGACGGAGTTCCGTCAGCGCTGCATGGCTGGCTCTGGGCTTGCTTGGACACGCTCTCGTGCAGCGAGAGCGTAATCTTTCGCGGGATCGCTACCTTTGATTGGCGGAAGGCATCGATGGCCGTTCCGGAATTCGCAGGCTTTTTCGTTCGTTCAGCTGGAATTTTGATCCGTTTCACGCCAAATTGAATCCTGCCGTCAAGAAGGTGCTGTCCGAGGGATTGGACCAGGTAGAAGGGCGTGATCGGGAGCCATTACAGTAACTGGCAACCGAGATCGAGGGGGCTTTTGCGACATCGGCGAACACCAGATCGATTGTGAGCCGCCGTTGTGGGGACAGGAGCGCGAGTGGATAGGAAAGGCGGAAATAGCATTCATCAAGTCATTGGTAAGCGGAAAGGCGATCCATTGGAAAGACAGGATTCAATCGGCAGAGATCGCGGAGCGGATCTCGACAGAGACTTCTTCAAGATCCTCAATCAAGTAGCAGAGAGTTCCGGCTTGGAGCTGGAGTTTTCACGCGACGAGTCTGTCTCGCCGGTACCCTACCGAGAGCTTGCCCAACATCAGCAACTGGAGAACCTCATGGCCCTTACTCAATGGAACAAGACTGCTTGGGATCAGATCGTAGAGTCCTATCCCAAGCTCGCAGGCAAGAGTGAAGGGATTGCCTTCTGTGCGGCTCTCCTGGAAGACAATCCCGGGCTGAAACTCAATGACGTTCGGCATATGGGGCAGACTTTCGCCCCCGAGCTGACCTTCAGCCCCATCAGCATCTCGTCTGCCGAGGTGGCCATGGGCCGCAGGGAACCCACGCAACGCAAGCCGCGGAGGGCCCGTGTCGCCCCGGAGGGGCACGCAGGTCCGGACCAGAACGCTGGGGATCTGATCCCCGCGGTTCGCTCGGCGAGACTCAGCAAAATCGAACGTAAGCTCGGGATCGCCTTGAGCGTGATCGAACAGTACGAGATTGCCAAGAAGGAGTTGGATCGGACCCGCGAAGCCCTGCGCAATCTCAATCCGACCGTGATCCATCTCATGGCAGAGTTGGACGAATCGGCTCGTGCAGTCCTGGTCGAAGAGGGCATGCTGGAGGCAGAGGTCGAGTAGCTCCGACCTGGCTTCGAAACTTGTCGGACGATCGAGGTGTGTATGCAGATCTTGAAGAGTTATGTCAATGGCTCCTGGTACGAGGGACAGGCGGAAGGGAACACCCTGTTCAATCCTTCCACGGGAGAGGCCTTGGCGCGTTGCGACTCCACGGGCATGGATCGAGCTGCGGCCCTGACGCACGCACGTGAGATCGGAGGACCGGCGCTCAGATCTCTCTCCTTCACGGAGCGGGCGGCCAGGCTCAAGGCCATCTCCGAACTCTTCTACGGCCATCGCGAGGAGCTCATCGGGCTCTCCATGAGCAATGGCGGGAACACTCGGGGAGATGCCAAGTTCGACATCGATGGAGCCACGGGGACACTGGCCGCCTATGCCTGGTTGGGCAAGAAGCTCGGTGAACGAGGTTTCCTGACCGATGGTGAAGGGGTCCAGCTCGGGCGCACGCCGAGATTCTGGGGCGAGCATGTCTTCACGCCACGGCTGGGTGTCGCGCTCCACATCAATGCCTTCAACTTCCCGGCCTGGGGCATGGGCGAGAAGATGGCCTGTGCCCTTCTGGCCGGCATGCCGGTCATGGAGAAGGCCGGAACGCCGAGTGCCCTGCTGGCCTACCGGATGGGCGAGCTCCTCGTGGAGAGCCAGATCCTTCCCGAAGGTGCGTTCTCCCTGCTGGTGGGTTCGGTCGGGGATCTCCTGGATCACCTGGGTCCACAGGACTGTGTGGCTTTCACCGGCTCGGCGGCGACGGGTCGGAAGATCAAGGCGCAGGATGCCTTCGTCCACCGCAATACACGGCTCAACGTAGAGGCGGACTCCATCAACTCGGCGATTCTAGGACCTGACGTCGACGACGAAGATGAGACCTGGAATGAGTTCCTGGGCAATATCGTCACGGACATGACCCAGAAGTCAGGGCAGAAATGCACTGCTGTCCGCAGGATCTTCGTTCCGATCTCCCAGGTCGATGCGGTGCGTGCGGAACTCGTCGAACGACTTGCTGCCGTCAAGCAAGGCGATGTGGCCGATGCCAGCCATCGCATGGGGCCCTTGGCCAGCGAATGGCAGTTCCAGGATGTCCAAGCAGGAATCCGCGAGCTGGCTGAGACCTGCGAAGTGGCCTGTGGAGGGCCAGACTCCGTGAGCGAACAGGGCTGGTTCATCGCACCGACCCTCCTCATTGCCAGCGATCCCGAGATTCCGCTTCTCCACGAGAAAGAGGTCTTCGGACCGGTCGCCACCATCCTTCCGTATTCCGGAGAGGCCAAAGAGGCGATTCGACTCGCCAACAAGGGAGGCGGCTGCCTCGTCTCGAGTATCTACACGAACGACCGTGATTTCGGTCGCGAGGTCGTCGAGGGCATCGCACCCTGGCATGGGCGCGTCTGGGTGGGATCGGACAAGTCCTCCGGACAGGCCATGCCACCGGGAGCCGTTCTGCCCTTCTCAGTGCATGGGGGACCCGGACGTGCAGGTGGGGGCGAAGAACTCGGTGGCATGCGTGGCCTGGAGTTCTACATGCAGCGCACGGCACTCCAAGGGGATCGAGGTTTCGTGGGTCGGCAGTTCGGCGTACCTTCCGGCAAGGAATAGCTCCGCACTGCCCGCCATCCAAACAGAGGCCCCAGAGCTGTGCGACTCGTGGGTCTCAGTAGCGGATCGTACAGGTGCCCCGTTGTCCGGGAGTCTCCTCCACCCCTACGGACAGGCCCCGGATCCTGCCCCTGTCGATGATCGCGAACACCTCTCCCTCGACTCGACCCGCAATCCAGGAGGCCAGGTTCTCCGCCGAGCAGTTGTTCATCGGGAGAACGAGTAGATCGTCCTTGGGGATGACATAGCGCTTTTCACGGTAGCGGATCTCCATGCCTGTCGCGTCCACTTCGGAAATGGAGAGTTCCGGGTGCTGCCCCGGAACCAGGAATCGTTCGTCGAGGTCATCGAGGATCTTCACGACGAGAGGCTTGATGAGCTTGAAATCGATGACGAGGCCCACCTCGTCGAGGCCGGATTCGATCTCGACGAAGACCTTGTAGTTGTGACCGTGCAGGCGTTCCGGCGTCCCATTCTCGAAGATGAGGAAATGGGCAGCACTGAACTTGAGATAGTCCTTGTGGACCTGGATGGAGAATCGCTTCTGACTCATTTGTTTGCGGCGCTCGGAACCAGAGGCCCTATTCGGCCTGGGCCAAGGTACGTTCCACGATCTCGGTGACATCCCTGCTGAGACTCCCTGAGCCGTGGATACGACGTAGTTCCGCAAGCATCAGATCCTGGCGGTCCTTATCGAAGCGTTTCCAGCTGTTGAAGCAGGAAACCATCCGTGCCGCGACCTGGGGGTTCCTCTTGTCGAGCTCGAGCACTTGATCGGCCATGAACCGATAGGCCTTACCATCCTTTCGATGGAAGTGATGCTGGTTGCCCATGGCGAATGCACCAATGAGACTTCGTGCGCGATTGGGGTTGTCGAGAGTGAAGTCTCGATGCCGGGACAGCTTCTCGACCTGATCGAACGCGTCCGGTGCCGACGAAAGTGCCTGGACCGTGAACCACTTGTCCAGGACCAGCGGCTCGTTCTTCCATTTCTCGTGGAAGTGGCTCAGTGCGGCTTCCGTGGCGGGACTGACATGATCGGCCAGGCGAGCCAGAGCCGCCTGGGAATCGGTCATGTTGTTGGCCTTTTGGAACTGCTCTTCTGCGATGGCCATGGCACCCTGATCTGCATCGGTGAGCAGGAATGCCAAACAGAGGTTCTTGAGCCTCCGAGCATCCGTGCTGGCCTTGTCGTTGGAATAGGCCCCTGCGGATCGGTTGGCCTCGTAGAGCTCCAGGAGTCTGTTACGGTGGGAGTCCAGGAGGCTCTTGCGCAAGGCCTGACAGGCCGTATGGATGGCATCTGGATCTACGGTCGCCATCTCTTGAGCCAGAACACGTTCTGCGGGTAGCTGCAATGCTAGCGCCTTAAGGGAACCATCGAGGCTCTCGTCATCCAAGAGTCGACCCCAAGCCTCGAGGAACAAGGGATCGGCCTTCCAGGACTCACCCTGTTCGATCCTCTCCATCAGGAGATTGGTCATGAGATCCTGTCCCGCCTCCCAGCGTTGGAATGCATCAGGATCATGGGACAGGAGGAAGGCGAGGTCCTCACGCGAACGATCCATCTGGATGCGCACCGGAGCGGAGAATCCACGTAGGAGGGAGGCAGTGGGTTTCTCGGCCAGGCCGACGAAACGAAAGGCCTGACGCCACTCACGCAGTTCGAGCACGCGCTCCGTGGGAGCCGTCGCACCGCCCTCCCCTTCGAGTCGGAGTTCCAGAGCCTCTCCACCCTTGCCGAGCAAGCCCATGCGCACGGGAATGTGCATCGGAGAAGGCTCTTCCTGCCCCTCCCGTGAGGGAATCTCCTGGCTCAGAGTCAGCTCATAGATCCCATCGACGAAGCTCTCCTCGACCCGGACCTTGGGCGTGCCCGACTGGAGGTACCAGTTCTGGAACTGATCCAGATCCGCACCGTTGGCGTCGGCCATGGCTGCCCGGAAGTCATCGCAGGTCACCGCACTCCCATCATGCCGCTCGAAGTAGAGGTCCATTCCCTTGCGGAACCCCTCCCTTCCGAGGAGGGTTTCGTACATGCGGATGACCTCGGCGCCCTTGTTGTAGACGGTGGAGGTGTAGAAGTTGTTCATCTCGATGTAGGACTCGGGGCGGATCGGGTGGGCCATGGGGCCAGCATCCTCCGGAAACTGCGCGATCCGTAGCGCCTTCACGTCGTCGATGCGCTTGACCGGCCGGCTCCTGAGATCGGACGTGAACTCCTGATCCCGATAGACAGTCAGCCCTTCCTTGAGCGTGAGCTGGAACCAATCCTTGCAGGTCACCCGGTTGCCGGTCCAGTTGTGGAAGTACTCGTGTCCGATGACGGCTTCGATTCCCTCGTAGTCCCCGTCGGTGGCGGTGTCCGGACGAGCCAGCACGAACTTCGAGTTGAAGATGTTGAGCCCCTTGTTCTCCATGGCGCCCATATTGAAGTCGTTCACGGCAACGATCATGTAGAGGTCGAGGTCATACTCGAGCCCATATCGGCTCTCGTCCCAGGCCATGGACTTCTTCAGACTCTCGAGGGCATGTTCGCAGCTATCCACGTTCTGTGGTTCGACCCAGATCTCGAGACCGACTTCCCGGCCCGATGCTGTCGTGAAGGTCCCGGAGAGGCTCTTGAGGTGACCGGCAACCAAGGCAAAGAGGTAGGAAGGCTTGGGATAGGGATCCTCCCAGTGAACTTCATGACGGCCATCTTCGAGGTCGCGGGCGGCCACGCGGTTGCCATTGCTGAGGAGGACCGGGTAGAGAGTCTTGTCCGCGCGCACGCGGACGGAGAAACGGGCCATGTTGTCCGGCCTGTCGGCGAACCAGGTGATCTTTCGGAATCCCTCGGCCTCGCATTGGGTGCAGAAGTTCCCGCTGGACTTGTAGAGCCCCATCAGAGAGCTGTTTTCCTGCGGCTTGATGCCCACCAAGGTCTCGAGCTGGAACTGCGCAGGAACCGCTGAGATCTGGACCCCACCTTCGACAAGAGTCCATTCGTCGGCAGCCAACTCGCGGCCGTCGATCCAGAATCCACGCCCTTCGAGCCCCTCGCCATCGAGAAAGAGCGCTTGGCCGTCCTCCGTCGATGAATTCCTCTCGATCTGCATCCTGGATCGCACGAGAGTCAGGTCCTCACCGAGATCGAACTCAAGGTCCACTTCGCGGATCCAGTAGTCAGGCTCCTGGTAGTCCTTGCGGTATTTGGGAGTGGCGGCGGTCATCTGGCTGGTCATCGGAAGCTCCGTGGGTTGGGAATCGGGATGAGGATTATTCCAGGGCTGGGGGCGGGAGGCCACACTTTCGGAGCTCCCCGCTACGATCCGTCCCACAAGGGGGGGGCCTCACCCTTGTCCAGCCGGGGATGGCCACCGAAGATGGCCGCATGCATGAGCCTCCACCCAGTCACCCAGTCGGACAAGGAACAGCATCCCCTCTGAGAGGGGTGCTGCCCCGGGGCGAGGAGGACCAGGTCATGGCGGATCTGCTGGCGACACGGTTGGAGATGCCTTGCCTTCCGCCCGGCTCTCCCCGGGATCTCGTAGAGCCCCAGCTGGTTCTCTGGATCGATGCTGGCCTGGCCTGCCTCTGTCAGACGGGCCCGAAGGCTCCGGGTCCACTGGTAATGGATTTCTCCACCCCGGCCCTGCAGCGGCGCGCCAGGCAAGGCGTCTCGCAATCACTCGCTCGCGCCTGTGGGCTTCGATCCGGTCTCCGACCGCGGATCCTGGATGTCACGGCGGGGCTCGGTCGGGATGCCTTCGTCCTGGCTGCTCTGGGGTCGGAGGTCACGATGGTGGAGCGACACCCCGTTCTGCATCTCCTCCTGGAACTTGCCCTGACCAGGTTGCGCGGCCAGACCGGTGCGGCGGAGGGACCTGGCAGACGACTGGATCTGATCTGCGGGGACGCTGCCCACCTCATGGAGGATGGGAACCTGGAGGCTCCAGAGGTGGTCTACATGGATCCGATGTTTCCTCCCCGTCGGAAGGCGGCACTCGTCAAGAAGGAGATGCAGTTCCTCAAGGCCTTGTTGGGCGAGGAGAACACCATGGAATCCGAGGAACTCCTCCGCAGGGCCTTGGACTTCGCATCGGAGCGGGTCGTGGTCAAGCGCCCCCGCATCTCGGATCCCTTGATCGGGCTTTCACCCGATCATCAGTTCGTGGGACGAAGCCACCGATACGATCTGTATCTGGTCCCGGACAGGGCCTCGGGGCCTGATTCTGACGATTGAGTGGAGACTGACCCTTCCGGTTGTCGATTCATACGACATGAGGAGACCTCGTTCCGGTGGGAGAATCCGGTCAAGAGATTGATCTCCCCGCCAAGCGTCCTAACCTGTTTCTATTGGAGGGTTCGAGCCGGGTCCTCCTGTAGGGTGTATGCCCTAATATGACTGAGCTGGAGTGCGCTGGATCTCCGCAGCCCAAGCGGAACATGATCTGGTGACCAATGGGAGTTAGACCTTTGCCGAACACATTCAAAGACGGCCTGCTGAAGCATCTCGGCCCGTCCTCCATACCCTTTCTGGTGATCCACCTCCTTGCCTTTGGACTCATCTTCACTGGCATGGGATGGCCCGAAGTGTGGGTCGTAGTCGGCCTATACTTCGGTCGCATGTTCTTCGTGACCGGAGGTTATCACCGATACTTCTCGCACAGGAACTACAAGCTCAACCGATTCTGGCAGTTCTGGATGGCCTTCTTCTCCGAGACGACCGCCCAAAAGGGTGCAATCTGGTGGGCTTCGCATCACCGCATCCATCACAGGCTCAGCGATCTTCCCGGTGACGTGCACTCACCCAAGAGGGGGTTCTGGTGGAGTCACGTGGGATGGATCCTGAGCGATGAGTACAGCGAGATCGAAAAGGACCAGGTTCCAGACCTGCTCAAGTTCCCCGAGTTGGTGTGGATAGATCGGCTCCACCTGCTTCCGCCCATCCTGCTGGGCCTGGCCTGCTACTTCATGGGTGGTTGGTCGTTCGTCTTCGCGTTCTTCCTCTCCACCGTCCTGCTTTGGCACGGCACCTTCACGATCAACTCGCTGTCGCACGTCTTCGGCAAGCGCCGCTACGCCACCACGGATACGAGCCGAAACAACCCCATCCTGGCGTTCGTGACGATGGGAGAGGGTTGGCACAACAACCACCATCATTATCCAGGGACGGCTCGTCAGGGCTTCTTCTGGTACGAGTGGGATCCCACCTGGTACATCCTCAACGTGTTGTCCTGGGTTGGGATCGTCAAGGATATGCGGGGTGTCCCCGCGAAGAAGCGGGACCTCCTACGCATCCGCGATGGGCATGCCGACATAGGTATGATGAACAACTACCTGGAGAAGGCAGGCCTGGCGCTCGCGCATGTCTCGACCTCTGCCGGAGAGCTTCGCGACAAGACCCGGGTCGAGATCGAGCACTTCGTCGAGACGGCCAAGCTCAAGGCCGCCGACATCGCCGAGCGCTATCGTGCGATCGCCAACCCGGACTCGTTGGTGTTCCGCGCTGTCGGCGAAGCCTGACAGAATCTCTAGCGGACAGAATCTCTAGCGGACAGAATCTCTAGCGGACAGAATC
>JAJRTL010000292.1 GCA_024278315.1 Planctomycetota bacterium
CCCCTCTCTCGTATCTGGTTCCCCCCATGGAGACTTTCATGACTGCTCCAGAGCAGCTCTCCCCAAAATCCAAGAGGCAACTGAACCTCTTCGCCCTGACGCGCGGCTATCGGCTGCGCTATGCGGCCGGCATCGGCGCCCTCGCGCTCGGCATCGGTTTCAGTTTTCTCGTCCCCCTCGTCCTGAAGGCATCTCTGGATCGGCTCCCCATCGAGCCGGTCGCCGAGCCGGGTCCCGGCGCAGGCCTCGACCTGTCCGAGCCGGGCCTTGTGTTGCGCTTCTCCGAGTTCCTGCTCGGTTCGGGCACCGGCACGTCCATGCTGATCTGGGCCGCCGTCCTCGTACTGCTGCTGACCAGTCTCGGCGGGTTCTTCCAGTTCCTGAAAGGCAAGCTCTCGGCCGAGGCCTCAGAGGGGATCGTGCGCCAGCTGCGCAACCGCCTCTACGGCCATCTCGAGCGTCTGCCCTGCCGCTATCACGACAAGGCCGACACCGGCGATCTCGTCCAGCGCTGTAGCTCGGACGTGGACACCCTGCGCATGTTCCTCTCGGGCCAGATCATGGAAATCGGGCGCGCCCTGCTGCTCATGGCCACCGCCCTGCCTCTGATGCTGGGTCTCCATGTCGGGCTGACGCTGGTCTCGATGGCTCTCTTTCCAGTCATCTTGCTCTTCGCCATCCTCTTCTTCCATAGGACCAAGCGACTGTTCCAGCTGGCCGACGAGGCTGAGGGAAAGCTCACGACCGTGCTTCAGGAAAACCTGACAGGGGTGCGTGTGGTGCGGGCCTTCGCCAGGCAGGAATACGAGATCGGCAAGTTCGCGACCCGCAACGAGGAGTTCCGTCGGCGTCTGGAGCGGCACATCCACCTGCTGGCCCTCTACTGGGGTCTATCCGACTTCATCTCGATGATGCAAAGCGGTCTCGTGCTGCTCACTGGCGCATGGTTCCTTTCACAGGGAACCATCACGGTGGGCACACTCGTGGCCTTCCTGAGTTTCGAGGCTCTGCTGCTCTGGCCGATCCGCCAACTGGGTCGCGTCCTGTCCGAGACAGGCAAGGCCATGGTCTCGCTGGATCGCATCCTGGACATCCTGGAGGAGCCAGAGGAAACCGCCGAGGATGCGCCGCAGCACGAAGGTCTGGTAGCACTGAAGGGCCGCATCCGATTCGAGGGACTGAAGCACCACTTCCGCGAGGACGAGGCGGCACTGGACGGCATCGACCTCACGATCGAGCCGGGCGAGACCGTGGCGCTGCTCGGCCCGCCGGGATCGGGCAAGTCCACGCTCATCCAACTGCTGTTGCGGCTCTACGACGCCAGCGAAGGACGCATCCTGCTGGACGGTCGGGATCAGAAGGAGTTGGACCGCGATTTCCTGCGCTCGCAGATCAGCGTGGTGCTCCAGGAACCCTTCTTGTTCTCGCGCTCGATCTCCTTCAACCTGCGCTTCGCGCGGGCCGGTGCGAGCGAGAGCGAGATCGTCGAGTCGACACGGGATGCCAACATCCATGAGTCGATCACCGGTTTCGAGCACGGCTACGACACCCTGCTCGGTGAGAAGGGTGTCAACCTCTCCGGCGGCCAGCGCCAACGATTGGCCCTGGCGCGCGCACTGCTGAAGGACAGTCCCATCCTCGTGCTCGACGACGCACTGAGCGCCGTGGACACGAAGACCGAGTCCCAGATTCTCGCGGCCCTGACCGAGCGCAAGGGGCGCAAGACGACGATCCTCATCGCGCACCGCCTATCGACCGTCATGCATGCCGATCGCATCCTGATCCTCGAGCACGGCCGCGTCGTCCAGGACGGCGCGCATGACGAACTCATCCGACGAGAAGGACCCTACCGACGGCTCTGGGCCATCCAGAGCGACCTCGAATCCACGCTCGCAAGCGAACTGGCTCTGGTCAGCTCAACCAACGAATCGACGAAGGACTTGCCCGATAGGGGCGCGAGCCGGGAGACAGCATCATGAGTACGACCACCACGCCCCTCGAAGGAGCACAAGAAGCCCGTTACGAGAAGCGCTTCGACCTGAGGGTCTGGGGCAAGCTGCTGCGGTACGCCATGGCCCACAAGGTCAAGCTCTCGCTGCTGGCCTTCTTCGGGTTCACGACTGCATTGGCCGACATCGGGTTCCCCTGGGTGACCGGAGCTCTCATCGACGAAGTCGCCCAGAAGGGACAGTCGGCCGACCTCTGGGCCTACGCCTGGATCTACTTCGGCTTGATCATCGTGTTGTCCTTCTCGATTTTCGCCTTCATCGTCATGGCCGGCTCGGTGCGCACCAGCGTGGCCCACGACATCCGACGCGATGGATTCGCCAACTTGCAGCGGCTGTCCTTCTCCTACTTCGACAAGCACCCGGTCGGCTGGCTCATGTCTCGCATGACCTCGGACTGCGAACGTCTCTCCAACATAATGGCCTGGGGCACGCTGGATCTGGTCTGGGGATCCACGCTATTGATCGGGATCTCGATCGTCATGCTCTCCATGAACCTCACGCTGGCACTCCTTGTGCTCACGGTGATGCCCATCCTGGCTGTCGTGAGCGCGATCTTCCAGACGCGCATCCTCGGATCGGCGCGTGCAGTGCGGAAGAACAACTCCCGCATCACGGCCGCCTACAACGAGGGCATCATGGGCATGAGGACGACCAAGGTCTTCGGCCGTGAAGAGGACAACCTGATGGATTTCCAGAAGCTGACCGGCGAGATGTATGACAGCTCGGTTCGCAACCAGGTCCAGTCGGCGCTCTTCTTTCCGATCGTGCTGAGTCTGGGAAGCCTGGCTACGGGTCTGGCGCTGGCCGCTGGCGGAGTGCAGGTCATCGCGGGCTCGCTCAGCATCGGTGTGTTGATCGCGTTCATCCAGTACTCGCGCAGGTTCTTCGATCCGATCGAGGACATGAGTCATTGGTTCGCGGAGCTTCAGATGGCACAGGCCTCGGCCGAGCGCATCTTCGGGCTCATCGAGACCGTGCCTGAGATCCGGGATCGCGAAGACGCGACCGCAATGTCGGGCCCAGCTGCAGCCGAGAGCCTGGTGGCCCTGGAGGAATCAGCGACATCCTCGTCGACCTTGGGCAAGCCGGTGATCCTGGCCGCGCAGCGCGCGCGGGTGAGGGAAATCCGATTCCAGGATGTGGACTTCACCTACGGCGAGGGTCCCAAGGTCCTGGAGAGATTCACCCTGGACGTGGCGGTCGGCGAGAGCATCGCCCTGGTCGGCGCGACTGGCGGAGGAAAGAGCACGATCGTCAACCTGCTCTGCCGCTTCTACGAGCCAACAGGCGGGCGCATCCTCATGGATGGCCTGGACTATCGGACACTGCCGCTGCACTGGCTACAGTCGCAGCTGGGGATCGTTCTGCAGACGCCGCACCTCTTCAGTGGCAGCATCGCCGACAACATCCGCTACGGCGACCTCGAGGCGAGCCAAGAGGACATCGAGGCCGCTGCCCGGCTGGTCGGGGCGCACGAGTTCATCCTCGAGTTCACCGATGGCTACAAGACCGAGGTCGGGGAGGGCGGCAACCAGCTCTCTACCGGGCAGAAGCAGCTCCTCTCCTTCGCCCGCGCCATCATCGGCGACCCGCAGATTCTGGTCATGGACGAGGCGACCTCCTCCATCGACACCGAGACCGAGTCGCGCATCCAGCACGGTGTGGAGAAGGTGCTCGAAGGGCGCACGAGCTTCGTCATCGCCCACCGCCTCTCGACGATCCGCCGCGCTGATCGCATCCTCGTCATCGACGACGGACGTATCGTCGAGCAGGGGAACCACCAGGCCCTACTGTCCCTCGGTGGCCGCTACTACGAGCTCTACAGCCAACAACGCCTCCGCGAATCCGTCGGCCCCTGACCCACCCCCCCCACCCGAGTACATGGGGTCAGGCCCTTTTTCTCCGGGCATTTTGCCCGGAGAAAAAGGGCCTGACCCCATGTACTCGGGTATCGGTTCGCTCTCATTTCTTTTTGTGCTTGGGGAGGGGGTGGATCAGCATGCAATGACCACCACCGGGCGCCAACCAGGCTTCGATCGTATCGGTGGACTGAACCACGCGATGTTCAATCCGATAGGCCTCGCGATTCTTCTGCCAATGCGTCTGGCGTGTGTCGGCGAAGATCGTGACCTCGAACTGGCCCTTGCCGAGGAAGTCGAGCGGGATCTTGATGCTCCTGGCACTCTCGTCCGTGCAGGCCCCGACGAGCCAGGTGTCGCCCGTTCGACGCGCCATCACGATGAAATCGCCGATCGCACCAGACAAGGTTCGACTCTCTGCCCAGGGCTGCTTCTGCGCAGCGATGAAGCCGAAGATCTCCTTGTGTTTGCGGTATACGTCCGCAGAGTCGGGCAACACGGTCAATCCGCTGTAGGTGATCAGAGTGCGGGCTGCCTCGGCCGTGATCGTCGAGTCAAGCTGAGCGAAGATCTTGGGGCGGTCTTCGAGAGAATGCGTCATGTCGAAGAGCCCGTTGCACATGTCCAAGGGGCCAGCCAGCATGTTGACGTAGACCTGGAGGCAGTAGGTTCCGGGTGAGAAGACGCGCTTGGCGTCCGATTGGCTATGGCAGAACTCGCGTGTGACACAGTTGGGCCAGGTACGTGTCTCGCCCGTCGGTGGAACCGGGCCATCGTGAAAGTCGCAGAGCAGGCGGTACTTTGCGCAGAGTTCGATGATGCGTCTGGTCTTGTTGACCTTGACTTGTCCCGATCCGCGCATGAATCCGTACTTGATCCCAGCGGCTCCCCAGTCGTGGTAGGTCTTCAGGATCGCCTCCAACTCGAACGACCTGGTGGCCGCGTCATTCAGATAGAGGAGCAGCCCCACGCCCTTTTCTTTGCCGTACCGGATGATCTGCCGCACATCGCGCGCCTTGTCACCCTTGACCGGATCGGAGGACTTGTCGAATTCAGGCCCGTACCAATTCGCATCGAGCAGGAGATAGGGAATGCCGGTCTCTGCCGCCAGATCGACGAATCGTTTCCACGAGGGAAGGTCCAGGCCGTAGGTGAAGTCTTCTGCGACAGATCCCCAGGCACGCCAGTCCCAGAAGGCCACTCCCGGTCGGACCCAGGAAGCATCCTCGATGGCGCACCGGGGATTGA
>JAJRTL010000293.1 GCA_024278315.1 Planctomycetota bacterium
AGGCCCTCCAAAGCGCGGAATCCGATGGGGCCAGGGGCCTTGACGTGTTTCTGGTAGTAATGGGAGGCCTTCTCGAAGTCGCCCTGCTTCTGCAGGAGGTCGGCCATGCCGAGTTCGTCCTCATCGGCGGCCGCACCCTGGGTCAGAGCCAGTGCTGTCGCCAGCCGTTTCGCTGCAGCGTCAAACCTGCCTTGCTTCTGCAACGCACGGCTCGCCACGCGCTCACATCGTGCGACCCAACGCCCTTCGGGATAGCGCAGCTTGTAGAGATCTGCACGTGCCAGGGCCTGACTGGCCTCGCCCAACTCTAGATGCGCAAGCGCCTCCATTGCCAGAGCGTCTTCGCGCAAGTCGGTAGCGAGCTTCTTGTCTTCGGCCAACCGTGCGAAGGCCTTGGCTGCGAGCGAGTGCTTTTCCTGCAACCAGAAACACCAGGCAAGCTTGTGCTCCGCCTGGGGTCGAGCCTCGCCCTGGATGCCGGCGTAGACCTTGGCTGCCTCGTCATATCGCCTGAGAACGAAAAGGTTCTCGGCCTGCGCAAAGGTCGCCAATGCGAGCAATCGGTGCCTCGGATAGGACTTGAGGAATACCCGCGCCTGGGTCAAGGACTCCTCGTATCGCCCCAGGAGGTGCAGCAGGTGGAGTTTCGCATAGAGGGCATCACCTTGCAGGCCTTCCTTCCTGCTCGAGTTCAGGGCCTTGGTTTGATCCACCAGCGCCTCTTCGTACTGCTTGGCATCACTCCTGGCTTCACCACGCCCGAAGTGCAGACGCGCGGACTGCTCACCCTTTGGGTGCAAGGCGAGGGCCTGCGAGAATCGACGCGCAGACTCCTTTTCGTGACCGGCATCCAGGAGCAGATAGCCCAGCTCTTCGAGGATCAGCAGTTTCACGGTCTCGTCTTCGCAGACCTTCAAGGCGTCTTCCAGGGGCTTCTGTGCCTCTCCCGCACGCCCAAGGCTCTGCAGCGCACGCGCCATTCCGAGTTGCGCCTGTGCTTGCCGTTTGGACGGCCGTGCGGTCACGAGGCGATAGGCCTCCAAGGCATCCTCTGGGCGTGCGAGCTTGTCAAAGGCTCGCCCCTCGAGGTAGCGACACTCCTGAGCCAACGCATCCTTGGGAAAGTCCTTCGCCGCTCGACCGAAGGCTCGCGCCGCAAGCTCGGGCTTGCCCGCATCCATCAGGAGGAAGCCGCTCTGATAGAGAGACGCAAGGGCCAGCTCCCCCTTGGGTTTCAGCTGATAGGCCTTCTGGAAGGCCTGCAAGGCCGCTGGCTTCTTGTCAAGATCGCGCCTGCATTCTCCCAAGGCATAGGACGCCGGTGCCGTGAGGTAGTGGCGATCGCCAGCCTCATCGATGAGCCTCTCGAACTGCAGCGTTGCCTCTGCAAGCTCCCTGGCCTCCTGGTGGAGCCTGCCCAACTGATACCGGGTTTCGATCCGATAGCGGAACCTGGCATTTCCGGAGAGCACACGCGCGAAGGCTTTTCGAGCAGACCTGGTCTTGCCGAGCTTCTTCCGGCAGCTTGCCAATCGGTACCAGGCCTCTGTGGACCGGTCCTCTCCACCCTTGCCGCTCTCGAGGTAACGCTCGAAGTTCCTGGCTGCCTCCTCCCAGAGTCCTCGCTCGTAGAGTCCCAGGCCGACCTCGAAGTCGCCCCTCTTCTGAGCCTGCAACTCCGCTGAGAGAAGTAGAGAAGCCAGGAGCGGAGCGCAGAATGAAACCGTGACACGAGAGATGGGGCCCATGAATCCTCCCAAGACTGGGGACCGAGAGAGGGGAGCCTAACGAAGCAAGCGCAGGCTTCCTCCCCCCCCAGGTCAATTCTCCTGAGGATCACCTGAGGGGAAGCCTTGGCTTCGCCCCTTCCTCAGCGGATCGTGACGGACCGGAACCAGGCGATGCCGTCGTAGACGCCGAGGGCGACACGAGTTCCGGCGAGGTCCACACTGCCAGGCAGGGTCAGGCTCGCTCTGCGGCTTTCACCGATCGTGAGTTCGAGTTCTTTCTTCTGGGCATCCAGATCGACAGAGAAGGAATGCCAGGCCCGCTCCTTCGCCGTGCCCACCGCAAGCGTCTCATCGTAATCCTTGATGGCCACACGGAACCAGGTGCCCGCCCGATAGGAGAACAGGACGACCCGATTCGGCATGAGGGCGAGTTTCAAGAACTCGGCCGAACGGAGGCCTCGCCGGTACCCCAGATAGAGGTCCACCTGCTTCGAGCCCAGCTCCTGCCATGAGAATGAACCCTTGACCTGCAGGTGGTCCTTGGATGCCCGCTGAGGCAGGAGGATGCGCCCTTGGCCTTCCACCGAGCTGATGAGACGAAGACTCTTGCCTACGACATCGAAGTCGCCCAAGAGACGCAGGGGTTGCCTTGGTTTCCCGGAGGGCAGGGCTTTGTGATAGGCCGCGGCATCGAAGCCACGATCCCGAAGCACGTGAAGTGCCTCATGGGTGAAGCCTGCATCGCTGATGCGGGCCAACAAGGCAGGCAGATCCTTGACGATCTTGGGGACAGCACGGTAGGAGAAGAGGTAGGCGGCAGAATAGAGTTCGGACATCTGTCCTTCGGTCTTCCAATCCCACAGGTCTTGAAAGGCCGGAAGGCAGGTATCGAGGCGCGCGAAGGCAAGACGGTCGACGTGCCGTTGGTGCAGTTTCTTGGCCAGGCTCTTGTCGACAGATGCCAGACCTGCATGGACTCCGCGTTCGGCCAGAGCTTCGCTGAACCAAGGTGGAATGGACTCCAGGAGCAGGGGAAGGCTCTTGTAGCTCAAGGCGTGCTGGAGTTCGTGGAGGGACAAGGTCTGGAGCCGGAGCGGCATGCCATGATGGGCCAGAGCTTCGGGTTCGGAGTGAGGATGGTACCAGATGTAGCTGATCCGACTCTGATTGGAGGTGAAGGCCCAGTTGCGGGCAAAGCTGCCACCCGTCATGAGCCGGTCCATGTCCTGGTACCCCTTGCGGGTCGCAAAGAGACAGAGCTCATATTCTTGACGCCCCGAGGTCCCAACGAGGAAGTTCTCACTGCCCACAACAGCCTTGTCCAACCAGGCGGCCAGATCCCGGAGCTCCCGGTGGCGCCCCAAGTCACTGCGAATCTTGACTCGGCCCTCGCCATAGACCTTGAGGGGCCGGATCAGTGCAGCATGGGCTGCATCGGAGATGAAGCGATAGGACAGGCGAATGTTGTCGAAGCTGACCCTCAAGACACTGGCGCCACCGCGCTCTTGGATCTCGGCCTTGGGATGCGCCAGGACCTCACCTTGGAACCAGAAGGGTTCCAGGCCAAGCGCCTTGCCGCCCTGCCGCAAGGTAAGCATGGGTTGCCCATGAACCAGGCTCAGGCCGATGTCATAGCTGCCCTTCTGCACCTTCACTTTGAAGAACCAACCTGACTCCAGGAACTCGACCTTCGCCCACTTGGGAAAGGCCCGTTGGGCCTGCGCATCCAGGTCCTCCATATGGGCCAGGGCATTGCGCATGGCCTCTGTGCAGACCGGGGCCAGCCTGACCGTGAACTTGACTGAGCCGGAATTCACGCTGCCACTCCATCCGGCATGCGCCAGCGTCGCGGCCGCCTCCCTACCCTCCTGCGTGAGTTCGTCCTGAGCCGGAAGGACGAGAGACAGAAGCAGGACAAGGGTCAGCAGGCGTGGGAAGATGCTCATTCCCGAAGCCTATCCCGAACGATCCATGACCTCGATGCGTTTGGCCGTGATTTCTCCGAGTAAGGGGGCGATAGAAGATCCGATGCGATGGGACCATCCCCGACGGGAAGCATGCGACGCGGGTCGCGACCATGCCTGCGGCCCAAGATCGACAGCGGGTTGCCACCCTCCATCCACGCATGATGCTGAGGGCTCGCGAGGATCGAGCACCGTCGTTCGAGGATAGGATCCTGCACAAGAAAACCACTGTCGGCCATGACACCCAAGGACATATCCGCAGTGGCTCACCGAGTCGCCCATCGCGCTAGAAGCCAGGAAACATCGGGGCTTCAGCGTCATGGCGCCCCCATCAAGACTGGCAATACTGGATCCACGCGATAGAATCCTGGGCCACGGACGCGCTTCGCTTTCCTGATCCAGGGTCCTCCTGGAGTCCCAACACATGCCCCTACCGAGATAGAGCCATTTCCATGAAGTCAAACAACAACCGTGCAGGCCACCCATTCCACTTCAGATCCGCAGTCCTGCTTTCTGTCGTCTCCGCTTGCTTCTTGTTAAGTTGTGAATCCACTTCCAAGAACAACTCGGATGACACGATCAAGGCCCAGCCCCAGCATGAGACCGAGAGGGGCGAAATGCAGGTCAAGGTCGAGGGCGCCAATGCCACGCGTCAGGGCGATACACTCAAGATCGAATACCCCGTGCTCAAGGACAAGAACGATCGCATTCCTGACTGGGTCATCAATCCAGGACTCGGTGGTGTGACGGGGGCCATCGGCGTGGCATCCCGCAAGGGAATGGGCACGAAGGAGCAGCTCGACGAAGCACGCCTGAACGCCAGATTGGAGATCGCATCCATGCTCGAAGCCCGCGTCCAGAATGCTGGCCGTAGCGAACTCGAGGAGAACACCAGCGTTTCCGGCGACGACAAGAGCGAACAATCCCGCAAGACGCGCCTCAAGATCGAGCGGGACATCCTGGACATGGTCCTCGCAGGCACTCGCCAGAGGGCCCTGTGGTTCGATCCCGACAATGGCGAAGCCTACCTCTGGATCGTCCTGGACGGACGTCTGCTCGACGTCGTGGATCAGCACATCGTAGACGGAGTCTCGGTCTTCATCGCCAACACGCCCGTGGCAAGCGAGTATAAGCCTCAACGCCGTAAGGCGCCGGTGCCCAAGGTCTACATCCAACAGGCGCAGCCCCAACAAGAAGCCAAGCCGGAGCCCAAGCCCGAGGATCCAAAGACCCAGGCCGAGAAGCTCGAGGAGACGCTCAAGCCCATCGAGACCATCCCCAGCAAGGATGAAGCCACCAAGAAGAAGACGCGCAGATAGGCTATACTGAGCGACCACTCCTGCCGAGGCGCCTGCATGACCACCAAACACCGACGTTTCTTCGCTCCCGGACTCATCGCTCTGGCGCTCCTTGCGGGCTGCCAGAGCACCAAGAAGGCCGAGGACAAGCCCGTGACGACTGTACCAGCAACCACGACTGCACCAGCGACGAAGGTGGTCATGACGGGCGTGCCCGTCGAGAGCTCCAAGACAGCCGAGTCCCAAAGCGGAGCAGCAGAGAAGGACTCGGACAGCGACTCCAAGACAGAGACAAGCTCTCAGGTGCGGACCATGCCGGTCTCTTCGCCCTCGAGTGAGTACACGGAGAATCGGCTCCGGGACATGGAGAAAGGTCTGCGTCGCCTGCAGTCCATCCCCTCCGGCAAGGCCAAGAACTCCAAGAGCACACGGAACAAGCTCGACCTCTAGCCAGCACGAAGGATTCATGACCTCGATGCAACGATCTCATGAATCATCCGGGATCTCATGAATGATCCGGGCTGAAACGATTCATGACCTCGATGCGTCTGACGGGGTTCTTCCGGTCCAGAGCCGGAAGCGGCGACTCAGAAGGGGCCCCACCGCGGATCGCTGCTTTCCTTGATGGCCGAACACTCGACCTCGATGAGCCACCCCGGTCTGCAGACCGGCGCGTGCACGAGCACACGAGGTGTCTCGGGATAGTGCTCCTCCAACCAGGCTTGGACGGCGGGCTGATCCGCCGGGTCGCGCAGATAGACGATCATCTGGGCCACATCTTCGAATCCGCAGCCCGCCTCCGACAGTAGCGCGTCCACGTTGGCAAAAGCCCGCTTCGTCTGTGCGATCACATCTCGCAGGTGGCAGATCCTCCCCTGGGGATCGATGCTCGCCGTGCCTGAGATGAGGACGTGGCGACGATCGCCGTACTGGAGGCTCACACCTCTTTCGAAGGTGACTCCGTAGGCCTGCGTCGGTCCCAGATGATCCGGAGCCGTCAGATACTGCACCTGATCCGATGCGATCCCTACGACGGCGTAGCCTTCCAGGATCACATCCTGCCTGCACTCGGAGGAGCGACCAGCGATCCCCGTACTCGCCAGATAGTGGCTCTCGGGAGTGAGTCCTTCCGCGAGAAACAACTCGCGGCGTGCGGCCGTCATCGCACCGTAGTCACGATTGACGGAGGGGACGAAGATCCAGGTCCTCTGGACGTGATCTCGCAGCGTGCCACCATGGCGCTCCAGTTCTTCTATGTAGGCCTGGAACACGGCATGAGTCTGTCCTGCCACATCGAGATCCAGGGCACCAT
>JAJRTL010000294.1 GCA_024278315.1 Planctomycetota bacterium
CAGAAGAAGGGCTTCTGGTTCTTCACCTCGCCGATCGTGACCGAGGGCAGGCTCTACTTCGCCGCCTGGCGACATCCCGACGGAAGCAAGATCCTGGCTGGCAAGCCCGGACCTTGGATGAAGAAGGGTGGTCTCAAGATCCAGCGCGCGCTCATCCAGCGCAACAAGATGCCCTTCATGGTGGCCGTGGATCTGCGCGACCACATGGCATCCATCCAAGATCAGATTCGGGAGGCCGAGAAGGGCGACCGATTCCACGATGAGGCTCTTCAGCTGGCCAAGCTGTTGGCATGGTACGAAGCGCGATCCATAGGCCTGGCCGTCGACATCAAGCGCGGTCGCATCATCCAGGAAGTCCGTGTCGACGTTCAAGAGGGTGGCCGCTTCGCGGGTTTCCTGGGGGCGGTGATCCCGCGCGAGGGAAGGGCGGTCGACATGATGGCCTTCCAGGCCAAGGACACGAGGACCAGCGCCTTTATCAGCGTCGAGACCCAGAAGGCGTATGCCGAGTTCTCGCGCATCTTCGAGGAAGGTTCTCGGGAGTTTGGTGGTGAGGAGATGGATCCCGAGGCGATTTGCCAGGGCATGTTCGGTTTTTCTCTCAAGGAGGATCTCATCGATCCTCTCGACGGCAGAGTCCTCTTCTTCGAAGGGGAAAGGACGATCAGGGACAAGAAGAAGCGAATGGGTTTCTGTCTGGGACTCGGCACGAAGAACCCGCAGAAGACCGGGGATGTGCTCTTGAAACTTGTTGCGGCTGGAGGGTTCAAGAAGAAGCCGGATCTCGAGTTCAAGGGCGTCACGATCCACGAATACGATTTCTCCTTCCTCTGGTCCAAGCTGAAGCTTCGTTATGCGCTCACGAAGGGCTTCTTCCTGTTCGCATTCGAGGAAGCGGGCTACGACTACCTGAAGCAGGTCATCGAGAGTGAACAAGCAGCGGAGGAGAGTCGCTTCCGCCCGGTGAGTGACCTCAAGTCCCAGCTCATGCTCGTGCCCCAGGAGAGCGCAACCCTGGTCTGGGCCGACACGCTCTTGGCTGCGACCTCGCTCCTTGAGGAGTGGGCCACCGGTCTCGACCGCGTCCAGCCTTCTCGAGACGAGGGGCAGGACGATCCCTCCTCGAAAGTCCTGAAGTCCCTCTCCGAAACGCTGATCCCGCTCCTGAAGAAGGAGGGACTCGCCACCACACTCAGCGCCCTCGGCCGCGACCGCCACGGCTTCTGGATCCGCTGGGTCTGGTAGGCCCCTTTCACTTCTGAGGTTTGCGGGGGGCGGGGAGGTAGTGGACGCCGTACTGGGAGCGGGAGGCGTTGAAGGCGAAGGCGTCGCGGTTCTCGAGGAAGTCGATGACGTAGCTTGAGGGGATGGAGAAGTTGAGGCCTTCGAGCCCGATGCCGACGATCTTGCTGCTGTTCACGCCGATGACCTCGCCACGCAGGTTGAAGAGTGGGCCGCCCGAGTTGCCGGGATTGATGGCGGCAGTGATCTGGAAGTGTCGTCGTCCGCCGAAGGTCCGGTTGGAGACCGAGATGATCCCCTCGCTGACCGTGCGTTCGAGGCCGATCGGCGTACCGATACCGTAGACCTTGTCCCCGACCTTCATGTCGGAGGAGTTGCCGAGGTAGACGTGCTTGAGATGGATCCCCTTGGGCGGCTCCATTTTGAGCAGGGCCAGGTCCATCTGCGGGTTGATCGCAACGACCTTGACCTTGCCTATCGTCTTGAGATCGAAACCGCTCTTGCTCTTGAGGTAGAGGGTGACGCTGCAGGTCTTCTCGCCCTCGACGACGTGGAAGTTGGTCACGACGTATCCCTCGGGGCTCGTGATGAAGCCCGAGCCTTGTCCCCCCGAGCACTCGATCTTGACGACGGCTTCGCTGACCATGAGCACACCTTCGCGGATGCTCTTCTCGGGCAGGCGCGCCTGGTAGTAGACGCCGTGCTGCACGGGTCCGTTCTTGGCCGTGGTGTCGATCTTGGGGCGTTCCCGGCGCAGGATCTGGGAGCGGGGCACGCGCAGGATGTCGTAACCCAGGTCCACGAAGACGTGCTCGTCGCTCTCCTTCACGAGTCGTCCGGTGATCTGGCGGTCGCCACTGAGATGGAGGACGATCCTGTCCTGGCTGGCCGTGAGCGACGGCGTTTCCGTCCGGGCGGCGGCCTTGTCCTGGGGGGAGGGCTTGTCCTGGCCACCGAGGAGGATGGGGGGCAGGAGCGCGAGGGTCAGGAGGGGAATGAGTGTGTATTCACGAAGCATGGGACCCAGGGTATAGTCTTGCGCCTTCCATGAAAACCAAGCACTGCCTGACTCTGCCTGGCCTCTGGCTCGGGCTTCTCCTCGTCCCTCTCTCTGCCCAGACGGAGAAGGGCTCCCCACCTACGCAAGACGGCTCCGGGAAGAAAATCCGGGTCGTAGGGAGCGAAATCGAGATCGACCCGGCTCTCCGGGCACGGTTCGGCTTTCTGGGGCCCGAGATCCTCGAGACCGGGTGGAGTTGCAACAGCCTGCATCTCTCCCAGCCCGGCAAGGATGGCACTCGGCGGATCTACCTCAACAACGCTCGTAGGGCCCGCATCGACATCGTGGAGTGGACG
>JAJRTL010000295.1 GCA_024278315.1 Planctomycetota bacterium
CTGGCCAGCGGAGCGCTGGAGGTCATGAGCACGGATCATGCGCCGCATACCATGGAGGAGAAGCAGCGTCCCTACCTCAAGGCACCGTCAGGCATACCCTCGGTGGATCTCTTCTACCCTCTGCTGTTGACCCTGGTGAGACGGGGTGAGATCCCGCTGGCGCGCGCCCTGGACTCGGTCACCCAGGCTCCTGCGGAGCTGCACGGGCTGACGGATCGTGGTCGGATCGAAGTGGGATGCCATGCGGATCTCTGTCTGATCGACAGCCAGCGCGTCCAGGTGGCCAGCAAGGCCGATCTCGCGAGCCGATCGGGATTCACGCCCTTCGAGGGGCAGGAGCTCTGGGGCTGGCCACGGGCCACGATCGTGGGTGGCAGAATCGCATACCAACAGGGTCGTGACGAGCTCTTCGATGATGGGGTCCGGGGTGGTTTCGTTTGTGCTGAACCGGCCTTGGCACAGGGCTTTCGGGTAGGGCAGCGACCGGGATAAAGCTCCTGCGTCAGCCGGTCGATCTAACGGTCATGGCTGCGCATATCCTATTCCTTCTGGCACTCCTCCTTCCTTCGTTCGCGGGAGAGAAGGTCGAGATCAAACTCAAGACTGGCAAAACGGTCTCTGGCGAACTCCTGAAGGACGGCAAGGACGAAATCATTCTTGCTACCGACTTCGGGACGCTCTTGATCAAGAAGAGCAAGATCGAGAGCCGGAATCTCCTCGTGGGTGCAGGGAAGGGCCAAGAATCTGCCAAGAAGGGCCAGGCAGCGGCCCAGAAGGGCAAGCCTGAAGCTGCCAAGAAGGACGACCCTTTCGAGCTTGAGAAGATCGTTGCGGACGTGGAGTCGCGTGCGAAGAAGAAGGCCGGTGAAGAGAAGGCGGGGCATTCGGCGGCGAAGGACAAAGAATCGAAGCAGACGGATGGCACCGCGAAGGCCTTGACCAAAGCCCCCGGTTCCATGGATGCCCACTCAAGTGCGGGTCCAGGAGGGAGGGCCAATCCAGGCCCAGAGTCGACTCCGCATGGAGCCATCTACGGAGGGCGCCTGCTGGATCGTTTTGATTGGGCGAACAAGCTGGAGATGGGGACCAAGTTCTCGATCTTCGCCGCCTTGTATCTGCTCTTCTGGGGTGCGCTCAGCGTGCTGACCCGGCTCCTGGATGTCGAGAATGCCAGCTCGGGCAAGAGCGCCATGGCGGCTCTGATCTGGGTGGCGGTCATCGTGGGCATGTTGCTCGTGCCCAACCCGACGCATGTCATTCTCGGCATCCTCGGGTTCTGCCTCCTCGTCGCCTGGCTCATGACGACGCGCGGCATTCTCGGTGCGAGCTGGATCCAGAGCGTCTACCTGTTCCTGCTCGGAAGCCTGGGCGTGTTGCTCCTCTACCTCCTTGTCGAGGTGGGTTCCAACATCCTGGAGTTGAAGGTCTAGCCCGAACGATTCATGACCTCGATGCGTCTGACGGCGTCTTTCGGTCCAGGACCGCGAACCTATAGGTTCGCTCGGCATTGCTTCGATTCGACGACCCTCTTGGGTCGCCTCATATCTCGCGCAGCCGTCCTGAACTCGAAATGCGCTCGTCAGACCGCAAATGCGAGATCGGCTGCGCCGATCTCGCATTTGCTCACAACGATCTCATGAATCGTCCGGTCTAGCGTACCCGCTTGTTGTCGTGCCCATGGGGGCATGGCGAAGGTGGATCTCCCTGGGATAGGATGGGGGCCTATGGCCCGATCCAAGACATACCGTCGCACGCGCAACAGCTTCGCCCTGGGGCTGGCGCTTCTGGTTCTGTGGTTCCTGGATCTCGGAGGTTCTTCTCCGAAGGAAGGAAAGCGTGAGAAGGAACAGGCTCCGACCCAGAGTGAAGCGGAGCGGGGCGCGGAGGGCGATCGTGAGGTCAGGCAGGGCCATTCCGAGCCGGCCAAGAGTACCGACGAGCCTGTCGGGACCGAAACGCCGGGCCCTGTGCGCCAACCGCCTGAGGATGTCCTGGCGGGTCACGAGGCGACCTTCGAGCGATACCTCCTGGACGAGGACTATCGAGGAGCGCGTGACTGGATCGCGCGCGAGATCGCTTCGCTCTCACCCATGCTTCGCCAGCTGGCCTCCAAGTGCGAGGGGCGACTCCGGAGCGTGGGCGAGGAGCAAGAGACCTACCTGCGCTCCCGTCTCCAGGCCATCCGCCTGGAGGAGGCCGAGCAGGAGGTGGCCCTGTTCTCCAAGGACTGGCCCAAGCGGATGGAGGGCCTCCTGGTCGAGCTTCCCGACGAGCTGAAATCCACACTGTCTCCCGAGGAGATCGAGACCTGGAGCCAGAAGATCAACGCCGGGCTACCTGCCGAGATCGAAGGCAAGGGGCGTCTCCTGCGCCTGTCCAAGGGCAAGACCGTCCTCCGCGTCCCGGGCGATGCCGGTGGGTTTCGTCATGTGCGCGTCGAGCTGACCTCCTTGCCACCAGCCCGCATGCTGGCCCTCAGCCCTGCTTCGGAGGAGCGCGAAGCACGGCGTTTCCTCAGCCGACTCTATGCACAGAGTGGCCTTCCGGTGTCTGCCAACTGGCTTTTCTTCGGCGAGGTCAGGGTGCAGCATCGCGCTCCGGATCCCGGCCGATGAGGAGCAGGAAGAGCACGATGGTGATCGCGCCGAATGCCATGGCGAGCCAAGGCGACAGGCCGAAGGCCGCGACAGGGATGTAGCCGATCGTGAGGGCGACCGTCATGACCAGGAGCGCGTAGGGCGCCTGGGTCTGCACGTGGTGGAGGTGGTCCGAGGACGTGGCCACCGAGGAGAGCACGGTCGTGTCCGAGATCGGGGAGCAGTGGTCGCCGAAGATGGCGCCTTCCATGACCGCACCGAGGGAGAGGATGACGAGTCCGTAGCTTCCGATGTCCGTGCCCTGGCCGAGATCGTTGGCCATGAGGACGACGTTGGGCAGGAGGATGGCCATCGTGGCCCAGGACGAACCCGTGGCGAAGGCCACGATGCAGGCGATGATGAAGAGGAGACTCGGCAGCAACCAGTAGAGGTCCTTGCCCGCCGAGGCCATGGCGCTCAGGTAGTGGCGGGTGCCCAGATCGGCGCAGATGAAGCCTATGCACCATGCAAGGATCAGGATGGCGACGGCAAAGCCGAGCGTTCCCATGGAGCGCACCGTGGTCGTGAGCGTCTCCTTGGGGCTCATGATGCGACCCGTGATGGCCATGAGAGACGCGATCGAGACCGCCGTGAAGGAACCCCAGAAGATGGCCCAGGCGGATTCCGCCTGGCCGATCACCGTGGTGATGTTCTCGAACCAACTCCGCTGTGCACCCAGGGTCTCCCAGTATTGTGGATCACTCTCTCGGAGGGCCATGACGCCGGTGTAGACGATGAGACCGATGGTCACGAGGATGAGAGACAGGATGGGGAAGAACCCAGCTCTCCAGTCGGGCTGAACACCCGCTTTGGTGGTCGCCAGCTCTTCTCGGACCTGGACCATGGGACGGGCATCGTCATCCAGAGGCTTACCCTCGTGTCGGGCCCGGCGCTCGGCGCGCAGCATCGGGCCAAACTCGCGCTTCAAGACGATGGTCATGAGCACCATGAACAAGGTCAGGATGCAATAGAACCGGAAGGGCATGGTCTCCAGGAAGACGAAGAAGCCTTTGCCCTCGAGGCTCGAACCGTCCGGCGCGGTGACCAGGCCCAGCTGGCTCTGGAAGTAGGAGATCTCCACGGCCACCCAGGTGGACAGCGGCACGAGGCCGGCGATGGGAGCCGCGGTCGAATCCACGATGTAGGCCAGCTTCTCGCGGGAGACCTTGAGCTTGTCCGTGAGGGGACGCATGGTCGAGCCCACGATGATCGAGTTGGCGTAGTCATCGAAGAAAATGAGATGGCCCATGACCCAGGTCACCAGCTGGCTGGTGCGCGCCGTGCGGGCGAACTTGCGCACGAGATCCACGAGCCCTTCGATTCCGCCCGTCCGCGTCATGAGACCGATGGCCGCGGAGAGCAGCATGACGAAGCCCAGGACCTGGAGCTGGAAGCTGTCCATCAGGATGCGTTGGACCAGGTAGTCGCTGGCGAAGTACCAGAGACCCAGGAGCGGACCACGAAACATGACGACGCCCAGCAGGACTCCCGCGAGCAGGCTTGGGATCGTGCGGCCGGTCAGGATGGCCAGGAAGAGCACGAGAAAGGCCGGGATGAGGCTCGAGAAGGTGGCCAGGTAGCGCTGGCTACGCGCCTCGAAGGGCTGGCTCGTGGAGAAGGGCTCGGCGGTGCAGCGGGCCTCCATGCCGAGCAGGCCCTGGTCGGGATCGTAGGTCAGCGTGAGCGTCAACCCGGGTGGCCCGGCCAGGAAGGAGGGTGCCAGGTAGGGCGTGGCTTCCGTGTCGGGCGGAGCGCCGGACGGGAGGCGCGTTCGATCCACCGTGGCTTCGAGGAGTTTGCGGAAGCTCACCGCCTGTTTCGGGCGGAGCCCCTGGGGGAGAGGGGCAATCCTGAGCGGGAGCCGCCTGGCCTCCCCGGGCACGAGCCTGCCTTCCTTCTCGGCCAGGTCGATTTGCCTCTCGAACTCGCCCAGAGTGCCTTCCAGCACCTGTCCCAGTAGATCCGGACCCTGGATCTGCAGCAGGGTCTCCTGGCCGGGGCGGAACCCATAGAGGAGAGCGAGGAGCAGCAGCACGCCACCGCAGAGCCAGTATCGAAAGGGACCTCCCATGGGGGAAGCATAGGCGGAGACCCCTCCGCTTCTAGTCCCAGCTTCGTTGCTCAGGCCTGGATGGCCTCCTATGCTGTCGCGCGATGGAGCTTCTCTATTTCAGTCTGATTTTCGTCACCTTGATCCTCCTGGCCGGGATCGTCCTGTCTCGACTGGGACGGTACGAGGCCTATCTCAAGGATCTGGAGGGCATCAAGACCCTCAACGATCGGCTGGGAGATCTCGTGAACGGGCTGGAGGGGCTCAAGACCCGTCGGGTCGAGGACCAGATCCATCAGATCCACGAGACGCTGGAGCAGATCCGCCTGGGATTGGACCGGCAGGGTGAGCGGGCTCCGGTGGTCCAGGAGATCGTCCAGCGAGCCGCGCCTGTACCGACCCTCTCGCTGCAGGACATCGTGGAGTCCAAGCTCTACAACATGGGCTTCCAGGAGGTTCGTATCGTCACGGACCTGTCTGAGGTCAACAGTGATGAACCCCTGCGCATCGTCGTCGAAGCCCGTCGGGACGGAACGATCCACAAGGGTCATCTCGTCTTGAACGGTCAAAGTGTGACCGAGCTGGATGTCCAGCCGGTTTTCGGAAGCTTCCCCTGAGTCGAGAAGAGCATGACCTTTCAGGAGTATCGTGGAATCAAGGCGGTCAGTATCGCCCGTCTGTCCGAGCACATTGGCGAGGAGGTCCTGGTCCAGGGCTGGCTCTACAACAAGCGTGGCAAGGGCAAGCTGCATTTCCTCCAGGTGAGGGATGGATCTGGCATCGTTCAGGTCGTGGCCTCCAAGAACGATCTCGATGAGGAGAGCTTCGAGGCCTGCAAAGACCTGACGCAGGAGTCCTCTCTGCGCGTGATCGGCAAGCCGGTGGCGGACGAGCGCGCACCGAGTGGCGTGGAGCTCCAGCCAACGCACATCGAGATCGTCTCCATCGCCAAGGACTATCCCATCACCAAGAAGGAGCATGGCCCAGGCTTCCTGATGGAGCATCGCCATCTCTGGTTGCGATCGAACAAGCAGATGGCGGTCATGCGCATTCGCAACGAGCTCTTGAAAGGCGTGCGGGACTTCTTCTATGAGCGTGGCTTCGCCCTCATGGATTCGCCAATCTTCACGCCCAATGCCTGTGAGGGCACGTCGACGCTGTTTGCCACCAAATACTTCGAGGACATGGCCTACCTGACCCAGTCGGGCCAGCTCTATGCCGAGGCCTCTGCCATGGCTCTCGGCAAGGTCTACTGTCTCGGCCCGACCTTCCGCGCCGAGAAGTCCAAGACGAGACGCCACCTCACCGAGTTCTGGATGGTCGAGCCCGAAGCCGCCTTCTACGACCTCGATGATGTCATGCAGCTGGCCGAGGACTTCCTGATCTACCTGGCAGAGCGATGCCTGGAGCGCAGTCGCGCCGATCTGCTGATCCTGGAGCGAGATGTGGCTGCCCTCGAGATGGCCGCGAGCGGACCCTATCCGCGGATCAGCTACGACGAGGCTGCGGACCTGATCCTGGAGTCGGGCGACGAGACCTTCAAGCGCGGGGACGACTTCGGTGCGCCGCATGAGACCTTCCTCTCCGAGCGATTCGACAAGCCGGTCATGGTCCACACCTGGCCTGCAGAGATCAAAGCCTTCTACATGAAGCGGGATCCCGACAAGCCCAACTACGTCAAGGGCGTCGATGTCATTGCGCGGGGTGCCGGAGAGATCATCGGAGGCGCACAACGTGAGGATGACCTCGAGCTCCTGGAACAACGCATCCGTGACCATGATCTACCCATGGAGGCCTTCTCCTGGTATCTGGACCTCAGGCGCTATGGCTCAGTGCCCCACGGTGGGTTCGGACTGGGGATCGAACGAGCCTTGAGTTGGATCAGTGGCGTTTCCCATGTTCGGGAGACGATCCCCTTCCCGAGGATGCTGGATCGCCTGCATCCCTGAGCCGCTCGTGCTTCCTGGGGGTTAGCGCGGCTCGCGGAGGAGTGAGGCTCGCAGTTGGGACCAGGTCTCCTGCGTGCGTGTCCACTCCCTGGGCTGGGTCTCGGGATACAGCCTGGCCAGCTCAGGGGCGGTCAGGTCCGGACGGGGCGTGGGGAGCTCCGAGAGGAGCTTCTGGATCGCTGCGACGGCTCTGGCCATCTGAGGCGCACCCTGATTGACATCATAGGGGGGCGTGCTCCGCCCCTGCACCGCGAGGCGATCCCGGAGGGCTTGCAACGCGATCTCTCGTGCGAAGGCCATGCGCTCGGAGCGGGGAATACCATGCTTGCGGGAGGTCTCTTCGTGGCCTGGCAGCCAGGCTCCAAGAATCCCCAGACAGAACTCCTGACCTTCATGAAATCCCAGGAAGGTCAGAGCGGCGGCTGCGCGACTGCGCTCCGGAAGATTGCGGAGCTGGCTTTGCTGGATCCACAGCAACCAGGGAGCGGCCGCCCATTGCTGATCGTCTTCGATCTGATCCAGAGCGACCAGAAGATCGAGGTCGCGAGCCTCGAAGAGCGAAGCGTAGCTGCTCCTGTCGATGGGGGGCCCCTCGGAGCCTTGGCAGGCGATCAGGAGGAGGGGAAGGCAGGAGTAAGGGATGAGGGATCGGAGAGTTGCCACGCCGCCATGCTAACCGCGTTCTGCGATCGGCTCGATGGCTGTGCGGTCTATTCTACGTCTTCGGTATTCTCGGTATCGGCCTCGAGCTGGTGGGCCTTGCGGCGTCGGTGGGTGGCCAGGAGTGCGAGGCCCGTGCCTACGAGGAGGAGGGTGCCCGGTTCGGGAACGGGTGCGCTGGGGTTGCCGCCGCCTCCCTGACCGCTACCGCTCTGGCCACCGCTCGAGTCCTGAGCTCCCGGCCCGTTGGATGCGTCCCCATTCGATGGCTGATTGAGAGGCGCTCTCGGGGCATGGCCCGTCATCGGTGGCGTGTACTGCGTCCCACTCTTGGGGATCGACTGACTGCCCGGGTCGGGGAGCGGGTTCGTCGCGCCAGAATCGTTGCAAGCCGTCAGAGGAAGAATCAGAGCGGACAGCAGGAGGAGTAGGGAGAACGTTCTCATGGAACTTTTGCGTCTTCGGTGCGAGATTGGCTTTGGTTCGGGCCGGTCTCGTGGCTCCAGGGAGTTTCCCTATCCTTGGAGCTAGCGATCGGTTGCCTCGTCATGACACGCAAGGTCAGTGCCAAAGCAGGTTTGAGAACCTGGGCCAGAAGCCCGAAGAGATGCAGATAGCGGGAGGTACGTTGTGCGGGCCCCGGGAAGGGCGAGCGTGGACTTTCGATTAGAGCGGCACTTAGGTGATGTAACCGGATTTCCGCCCACGATTTCCGGCCATTTCCCAAATCATTCCAGGGCCCAGCAGTGACGGGAGATCCTGTTGTGTCCACGCAGCATCGTGATGCGTCAGGACGACAGGCCTCATCCTACTTGGGCCTGGCTGGGAGCATCACCGGCTGCCTCAGCCCCGGAACCGGAGCCGTGGGGTAGGACCTTACATCCCCCTTGGTCGACACGTAGAGGAAGGCCTTGTCCACCAGGTTGCAAGTGACCTCACTGGTGGTTCCTCCTCCGATGTGGAAGGTCGGCTCGCAGTTCTCCTTGTCAAAGAAGCGGATGCCCGCCCCCTTGATGGGGACCATCAGGAATCGGCCCCAGATGGCGAGCGGGCCGGAGGGGCGATTCGAGAGCCTGCGTGTCACGCGGGTCTGCGCACTCCCCGTTGCCAGATCCAGCACGACGAGTTCGTTCCCTGTTGTGGCCAGGTAGACATTCTTGTCGTCCATGGTCGCGGGTTGGGGTACGTCATCCTTGAGAATCGTCGTCCAGCGGATCCTCCCCGAGCGTGCGTCGAGGCAGTGGAGCTTGTGACGGTCGGTCGGTACCAGCAGGTAGTTCGCCCTGAGCGTGATCGGATGCCACCCAGAGCCCTCCACTTGGCCAGACTGTTCCCACAGTAGGCGACCTTCCTTGTCCCAAGCCCGGATCTTGCCGTCGGTCGTGGCTGCCATGAATCGACCTCGCCCATCCGTCACGGGCGGAAAACGCAGACCCGTCAGTGTCATCAGCGGGTTGGGGTTTTCCGTGAATGCAGGATTCAGGATCAGGATCTCGCCCTTCTTGGTCGTCAGGAGCAGGTCCGAGCCCAGCTTTCGAGAGGGTAGGAGGAGGGCTCGGCCCAGCTTCTGTGCATCCCCGACCTCCTTCCCCGAAGCCAGGTCGAAGCGTCTCAGCAGGCCCTCTGCTGATGCGAGAAGGAACCTGTCCCCATAGATGCGGGCCAGATCATACTCCCCCGAGAGACTGTTGAATCTCTTGGAGAAAACGACCTCTCCCGTCTTCAGGTCGATGCTGCGGAAGTTGCCGCGGCGATCACTCACCAGCAGGCGGCGGTTCTTCTTGTCCACTGTGGGCGGCGTTGTCACTGCTGCGCCGTGGTTCCATGCCCAGTTCTCCTGGATCTCGAGATTCCGGAAGAACCTGGATGAGGCCGAGGTCTTGGCCTCGAAGACCTCGGTCTTGAAGCCCACGAGGCGGATCTCGATCCGGAGTTCGGTGTCAGCCGGTGCAGCCAGGGTCTTGGGAGTGATTCCCATGGAGCTGCCGTTGACGAAGATCTGCGCACCGGAAGGCACAGAACTGATCAGGAGTGGCAGGCGGACGATCTGCTTGAAGTTCACATCGTAGTAGTCGCGATCCAACTCGCGGTAGCGTCTCAAGGCCGTCTCGTGATCTCCTCTCTTCCTCGCTGCTTCGATCTCGGCGAGGCCCTCGCAGATGTCTCGGAGTTTCAGCTCCTCATCCTCGAATTCCGCAAGGAGTTCCGCATCCCGGTTCTCGGGAGCCAGCTTGCGGTAGCCGTCCAGGAGTTGTTCGTAGTTCTTGAGTGAGTCCTGGAAGCGTTGCTCCCTGAAAGCCTGCTGAGCCTTCAGGAAGTAGTCGTTGATGACCCGGATACTGGAGGTCGTGCTCAACTTGGCACCCAGCTGGATCTCGATCTCCTCGACCTTTCCGAGCAGGGCCATGAAACGACCCAGAAGTCCTGCATTGCCGATCCGGCGTGCTTCCTCGATCTCCTGGATCTTGCCCCCATCCCTGAGGAGGAGCACTTCGATCCTGAGCTGGAACTCCAGGCAGGCAGCCAGCTTGTCCTCCAGGGGTGTGGCCTCATCCTTGAGCTTCTCGACGAGCGCTTGGAAGGACTGGATGGTCGCACGCCTCTCCTCGACCTCTGCCTGCCGGACTTCCATGTCTTGCTGGAGTCCACTGACCATCAGGGCGAAGCTGGTTCGTTGGGCGCGCACAGGCCTTTCGCTCGTCTCATCGTAGAGCAGGGCGAGGAGTTCGGCGTCTCTGGCATCCAGTTCCTCCAGCTCCATGGAGACCCAGTCGCGGTTCTGTTGGATCTCGTGCAGGCTCTTCATGCGGAAGGCATAACTGCCGGGTTCGCCACTCAGGATCTGCTTGAGCTCACTGAGATATCTTCCCGCTCTCTCGAGACTCGACCTGGCAGTAGCCTCGGGGGAATGGGGGAGTCCCAGGCTGCGAAGACGCTTGCGGCGAACCTCGACCGTGATCTTGCTGTCGTTGCTGATGGAGAGAGCCTTGCCGAGAGCCTTGGTCCGGTTCTCACGCCGGATGCGCAGCTCCTTCGTCCTCGCCACGAGGTTGCCGATCTCGCCTTCGACCCCTTCCAGTCTCGCAGGAATCGAGAAGGGTGGTGTCTTGAGTGTCTTTGCGAGGTCCTTGTTGATCCACTCGATCTCCACTAGTTCGGGATCCTGCTCGAGAACATCCCTGAGCTGGACGAGGTAGTCCAGGAGGTCCAGGTAGAGGGTCTTGGCAGGCGAGGAGAGAAGGCCAGCCTCTTGAACCAAGGACATACCATGGACGAAGCCAGCCTGCCCGGCTTCCCGCCCTATCCTGTCCAGCTCGGCCATGTCCATGGCTCGGATACGCGAGGTCAGGTCCTCGGGGAGCCCGTCGGCGCCCTGCAGGACCTTGCGGACCGCCTCGTATCTTTCGGGAACCGTATCATGACCGATGAGCGTCGAGGACAGCGTCGGAATGGGCTCGGTCCCCTTCTTGGCCAGGAAAGGGTGTCGCTCGAAGATGCCCATGCGGATCGTTTCGACGAAGCGCTGCAGTTCCCGGCGACGCTGGATCGGGAAGCGCTTCTGAATCTCGACCTGTGCCGCCTTGTATTCCTGCAGGTTCCTGAGGTTCTGGACATCCGGCAGCGGGTGCGTGTTGAGCTTGTTGAACTCGTTCTCGAGTTCGGTCGCGAGGGTGTCCTGTTGGCTCAGGAACAGCTCGGTGATGAACTTGGCCCGACCTCCGTGCTGCTTGCTCGTGGCCATGGACATATAGAGATGCAGCGCCTTTGTGTAGTGGCCCTGGAGGAAGCTCGTCCGAGCCACCTTGGCCAGCGTGTCGAAGTCCTGGTCCTTCTTGTCGATCGAGGCCTGCTTGCGTCGAGCCTTCTCCTCGAGGATCTGATCGGTGAGTTTCTGGGCTATGTCCCCCAGGTCGGTGTCTCCTGTCATCCTCCTGACTTCTGCCAGGATGCCCAGCGCCTTCGCCAGCTGCTGTGGATCGGGGCTCCGGGACTGCGCCTTGGCCTCGGCGATCATGGACTGTGCCCGCTCCGCGAGCTGCAAGCTGCCATAATACTGCCAGGCACCCAGGCTTCCGACGACGAGAACCAGGGCCGCTACCGAGAGACGCCTTACCCTGCGGTTGAACCGCGAACGAAGATCGCGGAGTTCGTTCCTGAGCTTGGAGTTGGCGGGATCCAGCTTGAGCGCTTGTTCGAGGCAGTGCGTCAGCTCTTTCTGGCGACCTTCCTTGCGGTAGGCGGCGGAAGCGTCCACCAGGACCTTCGTTGCTTCCGCATGCTTGTCCAGCTTGCAGAGGATCTTGCTCTTCAGGACCGGAATCCTGAGTTCGTCGAATCCAAACGAGATCAGGCGGTCGATGATGCCGAGTGCTGTATCGGCCTCGTCTCGATGGAGGAGGAAGTCGGCGAGCTCGACGGACAGGTCCCGGAAGTCCTCCTGCTTGTCTGCAAAACTGCGGTTCTTGCGCCGGGGCCCTTTCGTGGCAGAGCTCACATCCTCTTCGGTGTCCCCGAGAGCGAGTTCGGGATGGATGTCCTCGTCGGAAGTGGACTCGGTCCCTGATGGCCCGGTACCGCCTTCCCCCGCATCTCCCTCCTTGTCACCTGCCTCTTCCGGAGAGTTTGAGAGATAGAGCGCCAGGGCATCCAGCAACCGGATCAGCGTATCGGGATTCCTGGGATCCAGACGCTTGGCATCGTAGAGGTAGTGGAGTCGCGTCTCGTCGTCCTCGGCCAATGCCGCACAATCCGCGTAGGTCTTGCCCGCATCCCTTGGGCGGTTGACACGGATCTGCAGCTCTGCCAGATACTGGAGATGATCCAGGGGAAGCGGCTTCCTGAACGTCGAGACGAGATTCAGGTAGTAGACGGCTCGCTTTTCCTGCTCCGCATGGATGTCTGCCTCGGTCAACGCGAAGAGATCTTCCGTGGGGACCTTCTCGATGAGATTGCGTCGAAGAAGCGTCTGCGCGCCCTTCATGACATCGAAGAGGCAGTAGAGCATCCCGCCTGCAATGTCCGAGAGGCTTCGCGTGCCATCCAGATGATTGAGGAGATTCTCTTCGATCTCGTTGACCTCGACGCCTTCGCGATAGGCGTCCTGGGTGGGACGCATGATCTCGTTGATGTCTTCGATCTCCTTCAGGATGATCGTCCACTCGTCGGACTTGCGTGCTACTTCGAGCAGGATCTGACTGGCTTCGAAGTTGGGGCAGGTGGCGAAGCGTCGTTCGAGATCGGGGTCGGGATAGGCGTCTCCATAGAAGAGGAAGTTGCCTCGATGCTGGGTGAAGAGTTCGAAGATGGCGTCTTCTTCCAGGGCTCTCCGGATCGCACGGAACTGTTCGAGGTCCGTGCCGTACTCATCGATGAGGATCTGCCCGAGATCCACCTGTTCTTTGTGACTGGTCCTGAGGGCGGCCTTGAGGTCTCGTGCTTCGACGAGGCCCGAGGACAGAAGGCGGTATCCGATACGACGCAGCCAATCCTCTTCCGGGAGAAGGATCCGGATCTGGCCAGCTTCATGATGGATGTACGTGACCTTCCATTTGGAGTTGACCTGCAGGGTCCCCTCCATCTGCGACATCACCAGGCTCTGGAAGATGTCGGGGAGGTTGACTTGAGTGAGGTCTCCGTGGAGGGTGGGCTTCAGTTCACCGCCAGGACCTCGCTTCTCCTCGGGAGATACAGGATCCGCCGACGCTCCAGAAGGGTCTGGGCTGGCGCCCTCCTTGTCCATCAGGAGGAAGTCCAGTTCCTCATCTTGTAGATCTTGTTGGAATTCTGACATGAAGCTCTATCCACAGAGGCATATGGGTCGCCCAAGTGCTTGGAAGCTTGGGCTTGGGCTGATCCTCACGTTCTCTATCGGGTCGCGGTCGCTCCGGGCTTCACCCCAGGCGGACAGGAGTGCCTGGATTTTGGACGATCCGAGTCTTGCCCGTCCGGAGAGGCCCTTGGTGGGGCCAGCACGCGCTCATGACGAACCCCAACTCTGGAGTGAGATCTGGGCTCGGGCGCGTCAGGAAGGCGCCCTCTTGGGACCCAAACTCACCGATCAGCTCAACCAGGCCAATCGGCATGAGCTGGAGTTGTGCCTGATCGCAGCCCTGGGTCTGTCGGGAGGTCCTTCGGCTCGGCTGGAGCTGACCAGGGTCCTGGATCAGGAGAAGACGAGCGATCGGATCCTGGCCAGTTTCGCCTACATCCAGGATCGAGTGGCCGCAGACAAGGCTCGGATGCTGCGTAGTCTGGATCGTGGCAAGAAGGTGCAGGCCCTCTTCCTAGCGGGCCGTCTGTCTCTGCTGGCCTCGCCCTGGCCGATCGAGGCCGAGGAGTTCGTCGGCAGGGCGCGCAGCCCTGCGATCGTCCGGATCCGACCCCTCTTGAACGCCCTGCTTCTGGCCCGCAACCCCAAGATCGAGGCCGAGGGCCTGGCTCTGCCCGAATTCTCCAAGAAGGTGCCCCCTGCGGGGAGCCTCGCCGACCACGGGGAGCGCGCTCTCCTGATCCTTGCCTGTTCGAGACCGGGTTTGGTCTCTCGTGAACAACTCTTGAGCTTGCTAGGCCGGCCTCCGGCCGCCCGACACTTTGCACTCGGCTCCCTGGCTCTGGGGCGTTTGGACAAGACCGCGCAGACGCTTCCGGATCTGGGCAATCTTGTTTCGCCCTTCTACCTGCTTGGCCTCGAGTCCTGTTCGAACGAGCTCCAGACCGTCCTGCTCCAAGGCCCTGGTCCGGCGCATCCTCTGCCCTGGCAAGCCTGGCACTGGTGCGCCGCAGTCCAGCATCTCTCCGGCAAGCAGTGGGAATCCATCCTCCCTGAGCTTCTCGCAGCCGAGTCCGAGGTCGGTGACCTGGCGATCCTGGCCCTCTGTTACCGTCTCTTGGTGCGTGGGGAGACCCTTCCTCGGAGTGAGAGCCTGAAGAAGCTGCTTGAGGATCCCGTGGCACCCGATGCGTCGCCCTATCGCAGCATCCTTGCATTCCTCACGAATCCCGTTCCGACCGTGCCCGCGGCCCATCGGAAGGCACTCGGCTCCGTGAGGACCTACGCCCTCGAGAGCTGGCGTGCGGGGCGTATCGTGGGCGATGCCAGCGTAGCGGGTGCTGAGCTATGGAAACTGCTCCAGAGTGTCGAATGGCCTCGGCCGCACAAGGGGCCTGGTTCCTTCGAGGCTGCGCTCCTGGACGAGCTCAACGATCTGGTCTGGGACCTGCTCATCCTCGGTTCGTCCTGGGTGGAGCGAACGCAGCCAGGGTTGGATCGCATGGATCGCTTTCTTCCCGAGGGTGTACGCAAGACCGACGAGAGCTACTTTCGTGTGCTGGATGCCTACCTCCACGTCTACCCGCTCTTTCGTTCCTGGTAGTCACCATGGTTGGAGCTGGTAGGGGAGTGCTCTGCCTGAAGCTCAGGAGAGGCTCTGCAGGATCGCGGCCAGTCGCTGCATCTCAACCTCGGTGTTGAAAGGGCCTGGGCTCACCCGGAGCGTGCCTCCGGCCTGCGTTCCCAGACGCTCATGGATCCAAGGTGCGCAGTGATAGCCCGCGCGAGTGGCGAAGCCTTCCTGATCGAGGATGAGGGAGAGCTCGGCAGGGTCGAGCCCGGGCATCGTCAGGCTCATGACGGCGACGCGGATGTCGTCCGGCCTGGCTGCGAAGATCTGGAGACGGCCTTCGTCCCGCAAGGGCGAGAGCTCGGAGATGAGCTGGTCCAGGAGTGCGAGTTCATGCGACAAGAGGGCTTCGATGCCCTCCGCCAATACCCACTCGACTCCTGCCCTCCAGGCCAGAAGGCCTGGGCTGTTGGCCGTGCCGGCCTCATGTGCTTTTGGAAGCTCTACCGGCATGAGGTCCGTGGCGCGTGTCGAGCCAGTGCCGCCTTCGATCAGCGGGAGGAGTGTCCTGGCTTCACGCAGACAGAGGGCTCCCACTCCGGGTGGTCCCATGAGGCCCTTGTGGCCAGGAATCGCAAAGGCGTCTGCCTCCAGCTCTGTGAGATCCAGACGCTCCGCCGACTGGGCCACGTCCACGAAGGTCGTGATGCCGAGGTCTCGTGCCCATCCGAGGATGGGTACGAGGTCCTGCACCTGCCCTGTGACATTGGAGGCGTGGTTGAGGGCCAGGAGATCGGGTTTGGACCCCTTGGTGAGATGTTCTTCCAGTACCTCTACATTCAGAAGATCTGAACCGATCTCCGGCAGGACCTCGACCTGGACGCCCAAGCGTTTCGCGAGACCCATGAGTGGGCGGGCAACAGCATTGTGCTCCAGGGCGCTGGTCCAGACGCGCATGCCCGGTTCGAGGAAGCCCTTGAGAAAGAGATTGCAGGCCTGCGTTGCACCCGATCCCAGGAGGACATGCTGGTCCGGCACTCCCACGAGCTTTGCGAGTGCTCCGCGCAGGGAAGCGACGCGTCGACTCACCGTGAGGTTTCGCTCCGAGCCGCCGCGGTGGGCGTCGACGCCGAGATCCTCGAACCACTCCTGCATGGCGAGCTCAACGGCCTTGGGTTTGGGCCAGGAGGTCGCCGCATTGTCGAGGTGGATGAGGGGAGATTCCACGGCTCAGGTCCCGAGATAGCGGTCGAAGAGGGCCCTGGCGCGCCCCGGATCCTCGGTGCCTTCGATGATGGCGCGGCCTCCGCGAAAGACCGTGATGCGTCCTTCGGGAACATGGAGGCGGAGCATGTAGGCATGGCGCTCGATCTCCAGTGAGTCCCCGATCCGGTCCGCGAGGTCCCCCAGATCTGGAAAGCCCGAAGGGGGGGCCGAGAGCTGGATGGCATTGCGACCGCAAAGGCTGCGAGCCTGTGTGCCCTGGTCCAGGGTCAGGGCCGGAAACTCACCTTGGCCGCAGGCCTTGCAGTGGGGGAGGCTCTTCTTGGGGAGCTTCATCGTGCGGATCTCGAAACTCGCGAGGTCTGCCGTGAGGAGCCCGGATTCCAGGGGCCGCTCCGGATGGCCAAGGAGCTGGAGGGCGAGCCCGCTCTGGATGGCCGTCGTGAAGCCCGCAGCGGGAGGGAGGATCCCTGCCGTCTCGCAGGTCTCGGTGCTTCCTGCGGGAGGCGGATCGGGAAAGAGGCAACGCAGGCAGGCCCGTCCCGCCAGGAAGGCTGCGGACATGGACTGCACGCCGACGCAGGCTCCATAGATCCAGTTGCGCCCTTCGCGCACGGCCAGATCGTTGAGCAGATACCGGGTCTGGAAGTTGTCGGTGCCGTCGATCCAGAGATCCAGATCCAGGAGCAGTGCCTCCGCGTTGGAAGGACCCAGGTCACAGAGCTCGGCCGAGACCTCGATCTGCGAGTTGATCTCGGAGAGACGCCGGGCCGCTGCCAGCACCTTGGGCTCCTGCGCGAGTGCCGCCTTCTCGTCGAACAGATACTGCCTGTGCAGATTGCTGATCTCGACGAAGTCCCGGTCGATGAGTCTCAGATAACCCACTCCGGCCCGAGACAGGTCCTCGGCCACGCGCGATCCGAGCGCCCCGCAGCCCACGATGCCGACCCGAGCCCGCCCGATCCGGTCCTGGGCCTCGGCGCCGAAGCCCTGGACCCGGATCTGCCGGTCATAGCGACCCCGGAAAGCCTCGGTCTCTTCCCGGTTTTTGATGGGGGATCGGCCACTCATGACGGCGATCTTCTCGAATGGAAATTGGTGCGAGAGGGGGGACTCGAACCCCCACGGGTTACCCCACGAGAACCTAAATCTCGCGCGTCTGCCAGTTCCGCCACCCTCGCTTGCGACGGGCGCCCTTGAAGGCGCTCGTATGGGGCGGAGGATCATACGCTGGGCTCCGACAAATTGCTTCCCAGAGCGGCGAGTACTGCCGATCATGCTCCGCCGATGGATGACATGACCCTGCCCGATTCACTGAGACGACCGGATCGCCTGGGACGACTGGTGCTGGTCCTCATGGGACTCTGGCTGGTCTGGCAGGTCATGCTTCCCGTCCTCGCTGCAGTCTCCGGTTCGGTGCCACTGGAGGCCAGCCTGATCCGGGACGATGCCTACTACCAGTTCGTCACGGCCAGGAATCTGGTGGGGGGGAGCGGTTTCACCTTCGATGGTGTGCATGCGGCCTCGGGTGTTCAGGTTCTTTGGACCTGGGTCCTGGCCCTCCCGGCCTTGTTCTTGGGGGCCTCTTCCCTTCCGGCGGCCTCGCTGGTCCTTGGGCTGGGATTCCATCTGGCCGGTGGATGGGTGCTCTATCGCTTGCTTCGAGGCCTCGCTCCTCCTGTCGTAGCGCTCGGCATCAGTGGGTTGTTCCTGAGTCGCCCCGGTCTCGTCAGCGAAGCGATGAACGGACAGGAGACGGCACTCGGGCTGTTCATGGTCCTGCTCTGGGCCCATGTGTCCCTGCCTCTCGGTATTGGCAAGCCTCGCAGGCGTGCGTGGATCTACCCCGTGACGATCCTTTTGCCCTGGGCCCGTAGCGAGTCCTTGATCCTGCCTCTGGGCTACCTGATCTGGACGCGGATCGGACCGAGGTTCGGTGGCTCGGCGCTGCCATGGCGTCCTGTATTCATGCCCTTCGTACTTTCGTTGCTGGCCTATCTGCTCGGGCAGTGGCTCTTCTTTGGATCTGCGGTTCCATCCAGCGGCATGGCCCTGCCCTGGCTCTTCCACGAGAACTTCGCCGCCAGCCACCCCGGGGCGATGGAGTGGCTGCGTGAGTCCTGGTGGTTCGCGCGACCTGTCTTCCTGGGCGGTCCGTGGATTGTCGCGGGCTTCGGCTATGGACTCCTGGCTGCGCTGTGGATCCTCGCCCCGCTGTCCTGGCGCAAGCGCAGCTTGCCACTGCTTCTCTGTTTCGTGGCCATGTTGTTGGGCGTGGGAGATCTTGCAGCTCCCTTCTTGGCCAGCTTCCTCCTGGTCTTCGCGGCGACGCATCTGCGCTTCCTCCACATGGAGAAGGAAGGCCGGATCGTCTCGGCCTTGCTGTTGGGATTCTTCGGGATCCTGTTCCTGCACTACGTGCTTCGCTGGTATCCAAGGGACTACTACTTCGTGTCCCTCGCGCTGCCCGGCAGTCTCATCATGGCCTTGTCACTACGTCGGTTCCTGACGCCGATCGCCGTGATCCTGCCATTGGAGAAGCGGTTGACGATCTGTTGGATCGGTCTGCTCTTCCTCTCGGGCGCGGATGCTCCCCGGTCGGGAGCACGCTTTCCCTGGCAGGAGGAGATGTCGTTTGCGGCACGCCAGATGGTCCGACTCCTGCCCGGAGAGTCCATCGCTTCGTTCAACGCGGGGTTGGCGGGTTTCTACTATGATCGGCCCGTCCTCAATCTGGACGGCGCAGCCGATGGAGCCAGCCTGCCGGCGCTCCATGAGAAGCGACTCCTGGCTTGGATGGGGGCGCAGGGTGTGGACTTCCTCCTGGATAGTCCACGACAGGTGGCCGATGTCGATCCCGATGCGCACATGACACATGCCTCGGGTCGGTATCTGGGACCGCAGGGAGCCTCGGCACTCAGGCCCTTCCTGGCCTTCGATCTGCCAGGCGTCGGTGGCCATCAACGGGGCAGTGATTGTCAGATGCTCTACCTGCTGCCCGGTGTCGCAGCCCCGGATCTGGGAGTGCCCGATCGAATCCTGTCGCAGGATGCGCGAGGCGTCGTGTTGCTTCTCCGGCAGACGACCGCAGAGGGTGAGCTCGTGCGCTATCTGCTGAGTGACGCGGATGGCAGGGAGCGCATCTGGAGAGCCGATCCCGGCGCCGCGAGTGCCCCATGGTTGGTCGTGCGTTTCCCACAGGCGAAGGGTCGCCTCAAACGCAATGGCCAGGTGATCCTCACCTGGCCCGAAGGGTAGGCGAAGCCGGGCTCGTCCAGACGAAAGAGACCGCCCGGATGATTCATGAGATCGTTGTGAGCAATTACGAGATCGGCGCAGCCGAGCTCGTAATTGCGGTCTGACGAGCGCATTTCGAGTTCAGGACGGCTGCGCGAGATGAAGGCGACCCAAGAGGGTCGTCGAATCGAAGCAATGCCGAGCGAACCGATAGGTTCGCGGTCCTGGACCGAAAGACGCCGTCAGACGCATCGA
>JAJRTL010000296.1 GCA_024278315.1 Planctomycetota bacterium
CTTGGGGTTGCCGTAGGGGCTCTTGACCCATTCGAGATAGGTAGGCTCGGAGATGATGCCGTTGGCTTCCTCGAAGTTGCCGTTGCCGTCCGGGTCGTTCTTGTCCTGGTGACAGGAGGCGCAGATCTCGGCGGTCATCTGGGGTTGGTAGCTCGGCCGCATCTTGCCGGCGAGCGTGTAGCTGGCGTCCGCGTAGGCACCGTACTGCACCTGATGCTTCGCGGTCGCGCTCGGCAGGTTGAAGTCCACGATGCCCGGCCAGATGCCCGGGAAGTTGGGTTTCTTGATATCGATGTTGGCGATCTTGTGGCAGACCTCGCAGGAGATACCGTGCAGACTTCCCTTGGAGAGCTTGCCGATCGGATCCAGTGCTTTGCCCGGGGACTTGATCCAGGGCTCGGGCTGATGACAGGAGGCGCACTCGGAGGCTGGGTGCGACTTGCGGTGGACCGAGTCTCGCGTGTAGACAAAGCCACCCTTGCCGCCCGGCGTGCCGGTCCCGTCATAGATGTCGTAGACCCATGTGTTCTTGCCGGCCATGGCCATGGGGGAGCCATTCCACTGCTTCTCCTGTGAGGTGTGGCAGACCGCGCAAGCCTTGGAATCCACGAACTGGTAGTTCTTGTTCTTGCCGAAGGGTACGGGATCCAGCGCATAGCTCACGCCCTTGATGGGCGTGCTGATGTTCTTGGCCTGGTTGTAGTAGCCCTTCTTGGCTGCGACGACGTAGAGCCCCGCGCCGGTGAAACCGGTGAGCGTGAAGGCGCCCTTGGCATCGGTGGTCGTCTGGTACTTCTGTGCCTCGAGTTTGACGATGGCGCCGGCGATCGGCTTCTTGGTCACGGAATCGACGACCGTGCCGCTTACCTGCGCCGAAGCACGCGTCGTAACGACAGCAAGAAGAATCGTGGAGGAGAGGAAGGTCGCGAGACGGGAGAGGCGCATGATGCTGCAAACCAGGAGGTCAGGGTCGTCCGTGCAGGCGGGCAGGACGACGGAGGTGCAGAGAGGAACAGGAACCCAGGCAAGTGGTTCTTGGACTCTGCGTGCTGAGGCAACTTTCGTCAAGGCGCGAGCGCGTACGGACAAGAGCCCGTTTTTCCTCCGCATCCGCGAGCCATTCGCAGGAACTGCGGGGCCCTCAGCACGGTGGGCTACTTATCTTGGATCGGGCCGATGTACTTCGTCGCGATGACGAGGTTGTCGAAGTAGACGATGTTCTTGTCGCTGCGGCCCTTCTTGGCGGAGCGGCCCGAGACGTACCACTGCAGCATGGCGCGGTTGATCCGGAGTCGTTCGTCGCTGCGCCAGCTGAATCCCTCGAAGGGCTTGGGCTTCTTGTTCCAGGTGCCCGAGGTCACGAAGCGATCACGGATCCACGATCCCGACGGGAAGCCGGGTCCCCAGTGTCCCACCTTCTTCCCGTCGATCCAGACGGCCTGTTCGCCGTCATGCTTGCCGATCTGGTTGAGCTGCACCATGAACTCCACACAGATCCACTTCTCGCGCCCCACGAATGGCCGCTGACCATCGGCGAGGAAGTTGTTTCCGTAGTAGGCATTGGGGCGCCCGTCCGCTGCGCCCTGCGGCGTCTGCCAACTGCGCATCTCGTGCCAGTAGCTATAGAACATCCAACCCTTGCGCCCCTTCTTGCCTCGGTCCAGGTGGGGCGGTTCGATCGTCGTGCCGAACTTGCCATCCGCGCCACCCGGTGGTCGGATGCCCGCGCCTCCACCGAAGCGGTACTTGTAGGTTGGCATGTGTCCGCTCATGTTGACGAAGTGGTGTGGCGTCACCGTGTCCTTGTCGAAGCGGCAGTAGAAGCGCACGTAGCAGCGATCCACGCCCTTCTTCCACGTGTAGACGAGGTCGCCGCCGGTATCCTTGCCGCGTGTGGCCGTGATCTTGGCGCAAGCCTTGCCTGTGCGAGCGATCTTGGGATCCTCGAGGATTTCCACACCCTTGCGACGCTTCTTCAAGCCACCGCGGATCCCTTTCTCGAATCCAGTGGCGTAGATCACGGCAGCGTTCTTCGCTATGCCCTTGTCGTTGCGGTATTTCGCGGCCAGTCCGGGGCCTTCCTCGACCACCTTCCGGGCCGATGGGGACGTCTGGGCCGTCGCCAGGGGGGAGAGCGCCAAGAATGCGGCCCACAGGTGCCAGGCGAGACGGCGTCGAGCACTCACGGTGTGATTCCAGGGTTCCATGCGATCATCTTCTCCGCAGGCCCTTCCCGAGGCCACCTGCCATGTGGAGGATCCGATATGACCTCGAGTTTTTTGCTTCTGGGCTGAGATCGAGATGAATGGGCAGGGCCTTGAACGCCGATAGGATGGGGATCCCCCTTCACCTGGATGACCATGAAGCATTTCCCCCAGATCCTCTTCCTGTTCGCCGTTGGCCTCCTACCCACCCTCGGTGGGGCGCAGTCCTTGGATGCGCGCAACCTCGGCATGGGGGGGACCGGCGTGGCCTCCTCGGACTACACGGCCGCAGCCATTGCCAACCCGGCATTGCTGACGCGCTTCGACGAGGACGACGATCTGGCTCTGACCATCCCTGCGTTCGGAGTTCTGATCGCTGACAACGACGATCTGCTTGGGGCCATCGACGACTTCCAGGCCAGCTACGATTCGCTGCAGCAGAAGCTCAGCAACTCCACCGCCACACCCGCCGACCTTCTCGGGCTGAGCGCACAGCTGGTCAACCTGAATGGCCGGGCCATGGGGGCTCGCAGCGACATCGGCTTCCGTCTCTCTCATCCCTCCAAGGGGATTGCCTGGGCGGTCTTCCTTTCAGGAAATCTGGATGGATTCGTCGTTCCCAACATCGACATCAGTGATATCGGGCGCGTTCTCACGTCCACGAATCCGGCCGATCTGGACAACCTGCTCTCGCAGGTTTCTGTCGTGGGTTCGAGCGTCACTGATGTCGGAATCTCTCTGGCCCATGCTTTCGACCTCGGTGGCCTGCAGCTGGGAGTCGGCGTCAGCCCCAAGATGCAGCGCATCGACACCTACAACTACTCCATCCAGATCCAGAACTTCGACATCTCCGACTTCCGCGATGCGCGATACCGTACCGCTGAGACGGCGTTCAACATCGATGCAGGCCTGAGCTTGTCTTTGGGTGACAGTCTCACGCTGGGATTTGTCGGCAAGAACCTCATCGGTCGCACGGTGGACACGGTCGTGACCAACGGCAATCAGTTCACCTACGAGCTCAACCCGAGCTACGCCGTTGGCCTCTCCTGGGAACCCCTCCCCATCCTCACCTTGACCGGTGACCTCGATCTCAACTCCAAAGAGCGCTTCGTGAGTCGCGACGATGATGTGCGCTTCGCCGCGATCGGTGCCGAGATCGACCTCTGGGAGTGGCTCATGATCCGCGCCGGCTACCGCGCAGACCTCGAAGACATTGGCGAGGACCTCTACACGCTCGGCGTAGGCATCGGCATCTTCGACACCGTCCGCTTCGACGTCGCCGGCCTCTTCGACCCCAACACCAAGACCTCGATCAGTGGCCAGGCATACAACGTCTACGGTGTCGCCTTCCAGCTCACCATCAAGTTCTAACCCCCGCAAGAAAGGGGACGGGTCCTTTTGCTACCCCCCCCAGGGAACCTGGGGGGGGGTAGCAAAAGGACCCGTCCCTTTTCTTCAGGTGGTGAGGGGCGATTGGAAGTAGCGGCGCCGGAAGTAGAGCGAGACGTGGACGAGGCCGATGAGGACGGGGACCTCGACGAGGGGGCCGATGACGGCGGCGAAGGCCGCGCCTGAGTGGATGCCGAAGACGGCGATGGAGACCGCGATGGCCAGCTCGAAGTTGTTGCTGGCGGCCGTGAACGCGAGCGTCGCGGTCTTTGGGTAGTCGGCGCCGATCTTGTGGCCCATCCAGAAAGAGACCAGGAACATCACGACGAAGTAGATGAGAAGCGGGATCGCGATGCGCAGGACGTCCAGGGGGATCTGGACGATGAGGTCGCCCTTGAGGCTGAACATCACGAGGATCGTGAGGAGCAGGGCGATGAGTGTGAGCGGGCTGATCCGCGGGATGAAGACCTGCTCGTACCAATCCCGGCCCTTGGCCTTGACGAGAGTGAAGCGCGTGACCATGCCGGCCAGGAAGGGGATGCCGAGGTAGATGAACACGCTCTCTGCAATCTGCCCCATGCTGATGGTGACCACGCTACCACTCAGTCCGAAGAGCGGTGGCAGCACCGTGACGAAGAGCCAGGCGTAGACGCTGTAGAAGAGCACCTGGAAGATGCTGTTGAAGGCCACGAGTCCAGCTGCGTATTCGGTGTCGCCCTTGGCGAGATCGTTCCAGACGATGACCATGGCGATGCAGCGCGCCAGGCCGATCATGATGAGGCCGACCATGTACTCGGGATATCCACCCAAGAAGAGCAGGGCCAGTGCGAACATCAGGATGGGGCCGATGATCCAGTTCTGGACGAGCGAGAGCAGCAGGATCTTCCAGTTGCGGAAAACGTCGCCGAGCTCCTCGTAACGCACCTTGGCCAGCGGCGGGTACATCATGAGGATGAGGCCCGCAGCGATTGGTAGGTTGGTGGTGCCTACCTGGAAGTGCTTCATGAAGGCGTCGACGCCATCGAAGGTCCAGCCGATGCCGACACCCAGGGCCATGGCCAGGAAGATCCAGAGCGTCAGGAAGCGATCCAGGAAGGAGAGTCGGTCCAGGGTCTCATGCACGATCGTTGGTTTGACCGCTGGCTTGGTCGCGGGCATGGCTTCAGACCCCGGCGCAGCAGCCGCAGCTCTTGCGGAGCGCTGCCAGACGTTTGGCGTCGGCTACGAGGTCGGGCACCTCGTCGAAACAGGAGCCGAGACAGCCGAGCAGGCGACCGTGGAAGCCGCTCGTGGCCTGGGCCAGCGAGTAGTAGAGCCAGCGTCCCTCCCGGCGGAACTCCACGAGCTCGGCATCGCGCAGGTAGCGCAAGTGGCGCGAGGCGGTCGGTTGGGGCACCTGGAGGATCTCCACGAGGTCGCCGACACAGATCTCGCCCGCCTGCAGCAGATGGAGGATACGCAGGCGCAGCGGATCGCTGAAAGCCCGGAACATACGGTTGATGACTTCAGATTCATACATATTCGCATAGGGGAATGTATAGTTTCAGGCCGCATTGTCAACTGTGATTCCCCTGGGAGAGGGGCTGGACTTCGCGGATGGGGATGGGCTCAGCGCCGCCGCCACTGAGATCTCGGACGCTGGGGGAAGTTGGCGTCGCGCGCACGGCGATACGGTGGTGGAGCTATCAGAAGACGACCCAGCGGGCCCCGCACTCTCTCGGAGGATGGAGGAAGCACAGGCGAAGCGGATCGTTGCAAGCACGGAACAGGCTGTTGATGGCCCTGGCATGGGATTCCTCTCTCCGCGAGGCCACGCACCCGCCCCGAGCCCTGAGGCTCCCAACCCGCCGGGCCCTCACTCCAGCCCCGGGTCGATCCGCATTTGATCCCTGCATTCGATCCCCGCGTCAGACTTCGAGAGGTGAGGCTCAGGCGCCCTCGCCGACGCGGAGCCAGGCCTTCTCGAGGAGGTCGCGCAGCGAGGGCTTGTCGAGGAGGGTGCGGGCTTCCTGGTAGGGGAGCCAGCGGTGGTCTTCGTGCTCGGGCGAGATCTCCGTGGCGCCTTCCTCGCACTCACCGAGGAAGTAGTGGACCTCCTTGTCGTAGCCTGACTGGCCCGAGCCATCGCGGTGCGGCATGTCGACGTGATAGCGCAGCACTTCGTGGAAGCCGTCCACGAGCCGGTAGTCCAGACCACCCGTTTCTTCGGCGACCTCGCGGCGGGCGCAGGTCTCGAGGTCCTCGCCTTCTTCGGCGTGTCCCTTGGGGAAGCCCCAGCTCTTGTGCAGCGAGTTCTTGAGGAGGAGGAAGGTCGGACCGCCTTCGTCCCAGCGGTAGAGAACGACGCCGGCTGCAGGGACGGGGCTCATGTGTGCACCTTTGTGTCTTGGATCTTAGTGTCCTGGATCTTAGTGTCCTGGATCCTTGTGTCCTGGATCATGAGATGGCTTGGAGGAGGACGACCTGGAGCAGGCCGATGATGGCGCCGAGCACGGCACCCCAGATCTCGATGGAGACGAGCTCTCGCTTGGCCACGTCGAGGATGATCTTCTCGAGTTGCTGCGTGGGGAAGGCGGCGACCTTGGTCTCGACGACCGAGGAGACGTCGAAGCCTTCTTCGATGGCATGACCCAGCTCTTCCACGATGAGCTCCTTGTTGTCGACCAGGGAGTCCACGATGCCGTCCCGGATGCCGCTGAGCTTGTCGGGCGTCAGGAAGGCGCCGATCATCGGGATGTTGCTGAACTCGGAGAGCTTGGCCGCGAGAGCCTTGTCGATGACCTTCTCGGCCATGGGGCGGACGTCCACGCCTCCGAGCGCATGACGCAGATCACTGCCCTCGACCAGATGTGTGCCCACGACCTGACCGATCTTGCGGGCCAGATCGGCCTGCCGCTTGGGGATCAAGCCCTGGAGGCGGAAGCCCAGAAGCGAGATCTGCTTGTGGGGGCGGAAGAGCATCGTCACCGCGATCGTGTTGGTCACGTAGCCGATGATGGCGCCGACGAGGGGGAGGAGGATCCAGGGGGTCCAGTTCATAGTGGCTCAGGGACCGGGCGGTGGCTGTGAGGCAGAAGCGGGGGAAAGGGCGCGCCAGTATAGGAATGCGGCCGTCGGGATCTATCATGGCCTCCCATGCAAGCGCTCTCATGCAGGATCCAGCGGGTTGAAGACCTGGGCTTCGACAACCATGTGCTCCACTTGGAGGGGGATTTCGAGTCCGCCCTGCCGGGGCAGTTCTGCATGCTGAGCCTCAAGAGGGGCTGGCCGGTGCTCCTGCCGCGCCCCTTCTCCTACTTCGATCTAGAGCCCGGAGAGCGGGCGACGATCCTCGTCAAGGCCATCGGTCCGGGCACGCGCGCCCTGGCAGAGGCTCTGCCGGGCACCGAACTGCTCTTCACGGGTCCACTGGGGGCTGGCTTCCCCGAGCCCACGGGTCCCGAGCCGGTCTGCATCGCGGGCGGGGTCGGACTGGCCCCCTTCCTGCTCTGGGCCGCCCATCGCCTGTCCAAGACCGGCTCTGGCATCCCACTGCTCTACGGTGGTGCGAGTCGCGACCTGCTGGTCGGGCGCGAGCAGTTTCCAAAAGGGGCCCAGCGCTGGTTTCTCTCCACCGACGACGGCAGCGAGGGCTTCCATGGCAATGTGTTGGAGCTCTACAAGGATCTCCTGGCGCGGGGCGACGTGGATCCGCTTGCTCCTGTCCATTGCTGTGGGCCGGATCCCATGATGAAGGCCGTGGCCCTGTTCTGTGCCGAGCAAGGCCGCGACTGTTTCGTGAGCCTCGAGACCTACATGGCCTGTGGGTATGGCGTCTGCAATGGCTGTTCGGTCGAGGTGAAAAGCCAGGGGCGGTTCGAAGGCAAGAAATACGTCAAGACCTGCACCGAGGGCCCCGTGTTCCACGCCCAAGAACTCCACTGGTAGATGGGGGATTCCTTGATCACCGCGCAGAGCCTACTCGACGAGCTCCAGGCCTTTCAGCTGGAGCAGACGCTGTTCGAGGCGAGCCCACCGGGACGAGTCGAGACTCTCGCGTATGCGGGTGGCGAGGTCCAGAGGCTCTACAACGAGTATTGGACTGCTCGCCAGCGACAAGGTCACTCCCTGCACGAGCTCTCCTACCGCGCCTGCTTCAAGGCCGAGCTACCCGAGTTCTTCATCCGGCGCCTGAGCGAGCCCGGCGACCGCGTGCTGGACCCCTTCATGGGACGAGGGACGACGCCGCTGCAGGCGGCGCTCATGGGGCGCATCCCCTGCGGCAACGATGTCAATCCGCTCTCTCACACCCTGCTGCTCCCGCGCCTGGATCCGCCGAGGGTCTGGGAGATCGAGGAGCGGCTCGCATCCATGGAGCAGGAACTCGCGGACCCGGGCCCCGATGCGGACGAGCCCGATCTCGCACCCTTCTATGCGCCGGGCACGCTGGGCATGTTGCGTGCGCTGCGGCATCGGTTCAGGGACGGTGCAGCCCTGGGAAGGCTGGATCGCGTCGAAGCCTGGCTCTGCATGGTGGCCACCAACCGTCTCACCGGGCACAGCTCGGGCTTCTTCTCGGGGCGCACGATGCCGCCCAACCAGGCGGTGTCCAGCGAGACCCAGCGCAAACTCAATGCGCGGCATGGCGAGGCGATTCCCGAGCGGGACGTGTTTGCCGTGATGCACAAGAAGAGCCGCGGACTCCTGCGTGATGTGACCGACGGCACGCGAAGCACACTGCTCTCCGTGCGCGAGCAAGCCTGCTTCCTCACCGGGGCCGCCGATCGCATGGACGCTCTGCCCGACGACAGCATCCAGCTCACGGTCACCTCGCCGCCCTTCCTGAACGTCATCGACTACGCCAAGGACAATTGGCTGCGCTGCTGGTTCAACGACATCGACGCAGAGGCCATCGGCGAGGAGATCACGACGACCTCCAAGCTCGAGCGTTGGTGCGAGATCATGGGGTCCTGCTTCCGCGAACTCCATCGCGTGACACGCCCGGGTGGTTGGGTTGTCTTCGAGGTGGGTGAGGTGCGGGGCGGCAAGCTGTTGTTGGAGGAGCCGGTCCTGCCCCTGGCGACCAGCGCAGGCTTCGAGCCGATCGCCGTGCTCGTGCACGAGCAGGATTTCACCAAGACCGCCAACTGTTGGGGAGTCGACAACAACAGCAAGGGCACCAACACCAACCGCATGGTCCTCTGCCAGAAGCCCGGGGAGGTTGGTGCATGAGAACCGTTGCGCGCCCACTCTCGCCGGAGGATCTCGATCTGGCACTCCTGATGCCCTGCCTCCAGTCCGATGCCCACATCTACCTCAAGAACCGGATTCTAGAGGAGCGTCGACGCGTGGCGGCGGGTCAAGGGGATCAGGCAGAAGGGGATTTCTATGGTGTCTTTTCGGGGGAGGGACTCGAGCTCCTGGCCTGGTTCGATCGGGGTGGAGCCCTGGTCCTGAGCGCGGGGGATCCCGAGTCGGTGAAACCTCTGCGCCGTCTCTGTCTGGATGGCTACCGAGGGTTACGTGTGTTGATCGGATCGGGGGGGCCTGTGCGTCGGCTGACCGAACTGCTCGGCAACAAGGTCCGCAAGCCTCTCTTCCGGAGTCAGCCCTTCCTCTTGGTGGACAGCAAGGATGCCTTGGGACCGACCTGTGAGGTACGTCCTGCGAAGGAGGCGGATCTCGCGTGGCTGCTTGACGCCAATCTCCGACTCAACGACGAGGACCTGGGAGTGGACCCGGCACGAGTGGATCCCATCATGCTGGAGGCACGGATCCGTGAGCGTCTGGAGCGTGGTTACACCTGGGTCCACGACGAGGGGAGAGAGCCGGTGAGCAAGCTCGATATCGGTAGCTGTGGCTCCTACGGTGCCTTGATCGAGGGCGTGTTCACCGAAAATCGTGTGCGCGGCCAGGGCCACGCTGCGAGACTCGTGGCCGCTGTTTCGGCGGGGTTGCTAGCGGATTACCCGCGCGTAGGCCTGCATGTGGGGCGCGACAACGAGTCCGCCGTGCGTGCCTACAAGACCGCGGGTTTCCACGAAGTCGAGGACTTCTGGCTCGTGCGTCTCGAATGGGGCGCGTGAGGCAGGGATGAACTCTCACAGGTGACCCGCCTGCGATCAGGTGGCCTGTAGGCTGTGCTGCCTGGGTCGTTCAATCATCCTGATCGAGCGCAGGAGGCGTGGCAGCATCGGCAGCGTCACCAAGAACAGTCCGACCGACAATCGGGCCGGGACGAACTCGGGGCTGAGCAGGAAGGTCGCCCACTCGGTTCCTGCGAAGGGGGCACCGGGCATGGCCGTGAGGGCCGCCAGGCTGTTGCTCAGGACATGTGCGATGGGAGCCGCCCAGAAGCAGCGCGTCTCCAGGACGAGCAGGCCCAGCGCCAGGCCCGCCGCGAAGGAAGGCAGAAACCGATAGATGCTCAGGTGATGGAGGCCGAACAAGGCGGCCGACAGCAGGATGGCCTTGCCGGGGCGATGGCGCGTCAGTAGCTGGCTGAGGAAGAAGCGTCGATAGAGGAGTTCCTCGAACATACCGGGGAGAAGTCCGATGACCAGGATCATGCCGAGGATCGGCAGCGCTTCTCCACCGAGAGCGGCGGCGGCTGCGGTCCGGTAGCTGGCGGGCATGGGCAGGATGGCTTCCTGCAGGCTGGCAACGGAGCTTCCGATCAGGATCATGCCGAGTCCCGTCGAGAGCCCGAGCAGGAGGAAGCGGGCCCGACGTTTCTGGAACCTGAACAGTCGTGCCGGCGTGGTCCCCAAGGGACCTGCGAAGAGGATCAGCGGCAAGGCCACGAAGAGCAGCAAGGGCAGTGCGATCCGCAGGAGTGTGGGAAGCCCCTGGAATAAGGGGCCGAGTGTGAACAGGCAGAGGATGGACCCGACGATGAGGAGCCAGGCCCGGCCCAGTCTCGAATCGCCTTCACTTGCACGACCCAGGAGTTCTTCGCGCGAAAGCAACCAGCCTCTGGCTCCCAACAGGATCCAGAGGGCGTAGACGATGCTGGCGATGGCCGAGACCGTGAGCAGCAGATAGTCGGTTCCATCCTGCAGGATCTCGCGCACCGAGAGCGCCGGGCCGAGCAGCGGGATCAAGGCTGTGTCGAAACGCAGCGGGATCTCCGGCCGGCCAGCGAGGAAGGCCGGGAGGATGCAGAGCATGGCCAGGGGCATGAGGTAGTGCTGCCCTTCGCGAACGCTCTGGGTCGTGGCAAGGGCACGCACCAGAAAAGCCGACAGCAGGAAGGCCATGGGGGCCGAGGCGAAACCCAGGAGCAGTACGAGACTCCCGGTCAGCTGGCCTCCTACCTGGCCGAGCCCGAGGATCGAGACGATGAAGAACGCTACGAGATTGACGAGTATCGAGGTGTAGCCCACGGCGAAGACAGCCAGGAACTTGGCCAACAGGATCTCGGAACGATCGATGGGCTGGACGAGCAGCGTCTCGAGGGTGCCGCGCTCATGTTCGCCGGGGAAGAGATCCAGTGCCGCGAAGGCCGCAGCCGAGATCAGAACCAGGACCAGGAGCATGGGGAGCATGCCAGGCAAGGGGTTGGCCACTGGTACCTGTCCGTTTCCGAGATCTTCGACTGTGAGCGAGAGGCGAGCGGGGAGGCCGCCCTGATCTTGTTTGAGCAGGGCTTGCTGGAGTCTCCGTCGATTCTCCCTGGAGAAGAAGGTGCGGAGTCGTTGACTCAGAAGCGTTCGCGCGCGGACCGAGTTGGCGGCACCACCGTCGTAGGAGATCCGGAAGGATGTCGTTCCGCTTCCGTCGACTCTGCGTTCGAGGAGGACATCGGCTTGCCCGGTCAGCAAGAGATGCGTATCCGGTGCGAGCATCCAGTTGGCTTCTGGATAGAGCCTGAGGTAGGCGATCGTCTGGATGCCAGGTCCGAGAAGCCCGATGTTCACGCGTCCCGAATCCGCTTCGCGGATCTCGATGGCGCGGCTCGAGAAGAGCATGAGCAGAGGGATCAAGATCGCAGGCAGGAAGATGGCCGAGACCAGGACTCGCCGGTCACGGACCAGGTCCCGCAACTCCTTCTGGAGCAGGACCAGGCAGCGGTAGAGGTCAAGACCCCCGTACTTCATCCCACGGCCTCGGTCTGGACGAGGTCACGGAAGATCTCGTCCAGGTACTGTCGGCCCGTCAGCTGGCGCAGTTCTTCGAGTCGTCCGACTTGATGGAGAACTCCACCGTTGAGGATGCCGATCACATCACAGAGTCGCTCCGCTTCGGCGAGGATGTGTGTGGAGAAGATGATGCTCTTGCCCTCCTCCTTCATGCCCTCGATGAACTCGATCATCGCACCCGCCGCCAGGACATCGAGGCCCGCCGTGGGCTCATCCAGGATCAAGACCGGAGGATTGTGGAGGAGTGTTCGCCCGATGTTGGCACGCTGAGCCATGCCGGTACTGAGAGTCTCGAGCCTGCGGTCGGCGAAGTTGCGCATGTCAAGGCGGTCGAGGATGAGGTCGACTCGTTCGTCCAGGAGCTCATCTTGGAGCCCATGGAGTGTGCCGAAGAAGCGAAGGGTCTCGCGTACGGACAAGCGTGGATAGAGTGCCGTATTGCCTGACAGGAATCCGATGCGTGATCGGACCTGCTGTGGAGACTCGCGTGTGTCGAATCCTGCTACCAGGGCATGGCCGCGAGTGGGTGTCAACAGGGTCGAGAGCATGCGCAAGGTGGTGCTCTTGCCCGCGCCATTGGGACCCAGGAGTCCGAAGACCTGGCCGGCAGGACAATCGAAGGAGACGCCCTTCACTGCCTGGATCTCCTGACCGCTGCGGCCATCGCGGAAGACCGTGCAGAGCCCACAGGCTTGGATCGGGACGGATTCCGACGGGGTCTCCCCCGGATTGGTTGATGCGCTTCCTGTCATGAACTCAGCCCGTTCTGTTGATCGAGGTCCTTGAAACCCAATGCGAATTCCGTGCTGCCCAGGCGGCGTTGCGTCATCCGGAAGCAGAGCGCTGCGAAGGTCCAGAGGGAGAGCATCGTGAGTGCGAGATAGGTGCCCGGGAACTCGCCGAGCAAGATCATCCGAAAGCTCTGACCTCCGTTGTAGATCGGAATCAAGGCCGTGCCGAGAGGAGGCTCGTCGACCGTGAGCAGGAGGGAAAGGCCCGGAGCCAGAGCCAGGAGCTGGATCGGGGTGGCGTAGGCTTGGGCTTCCCGGAAGTTGCGCGCGTAGCTGCCGGCCAGGAGGAAGAGGCTCGAGAAGACCAGTGAGATCAGCAGGCCAAAGGACAGGATCCAAGGCATGGCTTTCCAGAGTGCCGCGGGAAGGCTCGCCTGCCCCGAGCCCATGGCCGCAAGCATGGGGCCAGCAGTCAGAGTGATGGCGACCAGGTTGATGAGGAGAGAGAGGTAGGCGGTAAGGCCAGCGGCCAGGGTCTTGGAGAGCGCCACCTGGTAGCCGGTGGTCGGGAGCAGGGCCGTGGTCTCTGCCGTGCTCTGCTCGCGCTCGCCGGCCGTGAGTTCGAGAGCTGGGTAGGTGGCACCAAAGGTGGTCATGATCAACAGGATCAGGGGGAGCATGAGAGCCAGGACCCTCTCACCGGTGAGTTCCCCTCGGCTCATGTCCCGGGGCTCGATCCTCGGGCTTTCCAGCTCTCTCTCGCTGAACCCGAGCTTCTTGCCGAGGGCCCTCTCCTCTTCTTGCTGCCAGGCCTCGAGGATGGGCAGGATGCGTTTTCGAGCGGCGAACGATGCGTGGCGGCGGGAGTCGTATTCGAGTTGGAGTCCGCCTGGCCCGAGAGCAAGCGCCAGTTCGAGGCTTCCCTTCTTGACCAGGAGCGAACGGGATCGATCCGTCGTTTCCAATTGGATCCCTGGGATCTCCGCCAGTCGACCGACCAGCGCTTCCTCTTCTTCCAGCCCCTGGATGGCGATGCGCATCGGTGCCTGCTCTCTCAATCCCTCGGTATAGAACCGCACCTGCGAGATTCCGAAGAGCAGAAGCGGGTAGAGGATGATGGGCAACAGGACGCTGTACATGAGTACCTGCCTGTCACGAAACAGGGTCCTGAGTTCCTTCTGCAGCAGAGTCAGCAGCACCGGATTGCCTATGGGGTCCGAGGGGCCTCCGCGCAGACGATCCGCGCAGTCAGTCCTTCTTTCGACCAATCCCAGGTCCTGGGTTGTCCCACAAGCGGGATGCGCCTATCGGCTCCCTGTCACCGACGCCTCCTGTACGGCATCGCTCCGGATCCGACAGGCCTTGCTCGTGATCCTTGACCACAAGATCCCCGTCAGGAGTGACGAGGTCCTGATCGCCCGGGCTAGAGGCGTTCGGAGAGCGCAACGATGTAGGCGTACTTGGCTCGCAGAAGGGGGTGGTTGCCGGGCTTGTCCATGCGCGGAATGGACACGAAGCGAGCGGTCTCCTTGAGGATCTTGCGGGCGTCATCGAGGCGTCCCAGGGCCTGCAAGGACTCCGCGCTTTCGACGACGAGCGAAGGATCCTTGGAAGTGAGTCCCACACGGCGCTGCAGGTCCAGGGCTTGATCGGGGTGCCCCGACTTGATGAGGTTCAGTGCGCTCAGGCGTTGCTCGGCTTCACGGTAACCCATCATGGCGACGTGGCGGAAACTCTCCTTGGGGAGCGCTTTCTTGGAGGCGGCGAGTCGACACATCTCCGTGGCCAGCAGGATGACTCTCTGCGCGCGTTGATCACGCTGTTTGATGTTGGGAAGCGCTTTCAGGATGGCCGCGCATTCTCTCTGCTTGCCCAGCCGAACGAGGGTCCAGGTGGCATCCAGAAGGATCTGTGGACTGGTGTCGAGGACGGCGGGCCAGGCACGCAGCTGATCCATCTGCTCCAGTAGCATCCTCGCGGCCTGCTCGTCGTCGCGTCGCAGCAGCGCGAAGCAGGCCTCGATGCCGGTGATCTCGATCGAACCGGGTTTGCCGCGGAATTCAGGATTGTGTGCCAGCGTGCGCAGGAACTCCTGCAGCTCGTCGAGCTTTCCCAGTTCGTAGAGGCAGAGGCAGCGGATGCGTGTGGTCAGGCGTTTGTCGAGGAGCTTCTCGAGTTCGGGCAGCAGGTCCAGGCAAGCCTGCGGCTGCCCTGTGCCGAGCAGAGCATAGGCCAGAGCGAAGTTGACGCCGCGCCCGTTCGGAAGCCGCTTCTGCAGATGACGAAGGGTGGGGAGGGCGGTTGCGTAGTCGCGTAGCATGCACAGGGCGAGCGCCTTCGTGAACATGACGTAGGGGTCGCGCGGCCTCACTTCCAGCGTCAGATCTGCCAGACGGATCATCTCCGAGTAGCGACCGGTGGCCAGAAGGATGTCGCGCTTGGCATCGTGGACGAGGCGAGGCGTGGCTCGGGCGGGAGTCATGCCGACCTTCTCGGCGTAGGTCATGGCCTTCTCGACGCGCCCCTGATCCAAGAGCAGGGAGGAGAGCATGCACTGGACGTAGGCTGAAGCTGGGTCCTTCTCGAGGGCTTTCTCCAGGTTGCGGATGGCGAGGCTTCGATCGCGAACATCTGCGCGCCGACGCGCCCTCGTGCATTCCGCGGCAACCATCGCAATCGGGCTCACGATGGCTTTGATCGAGGCCGATTGAGCCGTCACGCTCGCAGGAGGCTCTCCGAGTCCCAGGCGGGTTCCTTGCGCGAGAGCATCCAGCGCCACAGCGAGTCGCGTGCGCGGTGCCAGCTCCACGGAGGCCAATGCGATCGGAGCTCTGTCGGTGCGCAACAGGCTCGTCGTGAGAATGGTCTTGGGACCACCTTCCTTGGGAAGGCTACCGCGCAGGAGGACGACCTGATCCAGGAGGGGTGCGTGGCGACTCTCCAGGTCCAGCCAGGGACTCTGGCTCATCGCTTCGAAGAACCAGGTCTCCAGCGCATCGAGGCTCCTCGTGTCTCCCATGACCTCGAATCTCATCCCCAGCGTCACCTGATCCATCCCAGAGACCTTGGCCGGGATCGGGGGCAGGGTCGGGCCTGTCTCGGGCTGGATCGGTTCGTTGGAGCTGCAGCCGAGAGCCAGGAGGGCCATTCCGAGGAGAGCGAGGCACGGATCTGCCGGTGGCAAGGGGAGTTTTTTGATCATGGTTGGCCCCCAGGCATACAGGAAGAGGGGGTCTCTTGTCGATGAGGAGCCTGGAGTGCCCGCCCCGGCACTCCTCGCCGTGGACCCCTGATCCGAGAGAGGCTCGTGCTGAAGTCGACCACCATCCTCCTCCTGATGACCGCCCTGTTCGGAGCTCCCCTCCCGGCCCAGGATCCGCTGGACCTGCCGAGCCCCCATTCCAGGGCAGAGGCGCCCAAGACGGGTGCGGCGCGGAGCCACCCCCGCTCCCGGCCCGCACCGGCAGGGAAGCCGGGAAGTCTCGGAACCGGTCAGGGAAGCTCCGGGAAAGGGGGCACCCCTGCCCCGCGTAGCCAGCAGCAGGCCCCCGCCCCGCAACCTACGCCCGGAAGCCTGGGAGCTCCGATGGGCGGCCCCTTGGCCGAGGACAGAGGACCCACGCACTCCCGGTTGATGAGCGAGGGAATCCGAGAGCGACTCACCACAGGCAAGCCGCAAAAGCGCAGCGAGTACA
>JAJRTL010000297.1 GCA_024278315.1 Planctomycetota bacterium
AGATCGTTGTGAGCAAATGCGAGATCGGCGCAGCCGAGCTCGTTCTTGCGGTCTGACGAGCGCATTTCGAGTTCAGGACGGCTGCGCGAGATGAAGGCGACCCAAGAGGGTCGTCGAATCGAAGCAATGCCGAGCGAACCGATAGGCTCGCGGTCCTGGACCGATAGGCGCCGTCAGACGCATCGAGATCATGAATCGTTCGGGTTAGAAGCGGAAGGTCCACACGAGCTTGAGGATGACGTCCTGGTTCGTGGGCGTAAGGGGGGCGTTGTCGTCGAACTTGTTCCAGCCAAAGCTGGCGAGCAGGAAGAGGTCGTTGCCGGGCTCGAGAATCCAGCGAAAACGGCTCTGTAGCCCAAGGTCCTTGCTCGTCGTGTCGTACTGCACGAAGTTGTTCCAACTGATGTGGGTCGTGAACTGGAGATCGACGCGAACCTCGTAGAGGTCCAACCCGAAGGAACCCTCCAGGAGATCCGCTGACACGTGCTCCCAATTGCCTCCCAGCACCAAGAGAGGGAAGGGGATCCAGAGCGGCTCCACAGACGTACGCGTAAAGGTTCCACTGTAGAGATCGCCCACCGTGAGGCGGATCTCGCCTGAGACAGGCCGTTTGTCGGAGAACCTGAACTCGAGGTTGTGACGCAGGGCATCGTAGTCCCCGGGAGCAATATCGATGCCGGGATGGATCGCGAAGGGATCCTGAATACGTTCGAAGGACTTCGTGATGTTGTATTCGATCGCGTCTTCGGTGGTCATCTCGACCTCCAGGATCCGCAGCGGCACCCGCCAACTGTCGATCTCCCCACTCGTCAGCCATGTGCCCTCCGGTGCCAGGCGCCAGCTGATGAACCGGAGCGGACCTTCGTCGAAGCGCAGCCGGTAGCGGAGCAGGTAGCGTATGTTGCGCTCATCCACTCGACGTGCAAATCCGAGTTCGGGCCGGTAGTCCGGATCGATCTCCCGGAAGGAGAGCCTCGAGACCCACTCGCGGGAGAAGTACTCACCCTGGGCGCCATAGGCCATCCCGTCTCCGCCCGGCTCGGCGCGCTGCGTTCCGGAGCCCCAGGCCCAGAAGTTCCAGCCGCTACCATCACCGAAGGCCGTACTGTTGGCCAGGTGCGTGTCGAATCCCCATGTGGATGCCGAGCCACCGCCCTCGGGCCGGCCCATCGTTCCGAGGAAGCCCACGGTCGACTCCAGTCCCAGGTTGCGCACGACGCGGAAGACTCCCAGTCCCTTCTCTTCCTCCTGGCCCGTGGCATCCGTCACGACGCCGAGGGTGGACAGGTTCCATCCACCGGTTCGCCCCGTGATCCTCCCGCCCCCAAGAATCGGAACGATCTCTCCGTCCGAAGCGAGGCCGATGCGACGCGAGTAGTAGGGAAGCACGCGCCGCCTCAGGTCCGGGGAGCCAAACTCGAAGATGCCTGCATCTTCGAGGAAGAAGTCGCGCTTCTCCGGGAAGAAGACCGGGAATCGCGTCAGGTTGACGACACGCTCATCCACCTCCGTCTCCGCAAAGTCCGTGTTGTAGGTCAGCTGCAACTGCAGCTCGGGGGTCAAGCGGTAGCCGAGATCGAATCCGAAGTCCCCCTGCGTGTTCCAGTCCGAGCGCTCGGCCCGCTCCCGCTGCGCTCGCCCCTTGAGGTAGGGACGAAACTCGATACCCGTGGAGGCCTTGAGGCCATGAAGGCCCGTGAGCCGCCCCCCCACGGCGAGCTTGAAGAAACGCTGCCCCTGCCGCGGCGTGGCCCAGCGATTCGAACTCTGATCCGCCTTGCGAATCCGACGTAGGTTGAACCCCCAGCTCGTGGCGCTCTTCTTGAATCCCATCGTCGCCAGCGGAATCGCGATCTCGGCCTGCCAGCCCCGATCGGTCACGCGAGCCTTCGCATACCAGATCCCATCCCAGGCCTTGCTGAAGCGATTGCCTCCGTCTGCCAGCAGAGCGTCACCCCAGCTACCCGCCGCGCCGATCTGGAACCAGTAGGCGAAGCGCTTGTCGTCGTAGGTATCCAACCAGAACTCGACGCGGTCATCGGGATCCAGCCTTGCATCCCGCTGCAGGATCCGCGCCCGCACGTTCTTCTTCTCATCGAAGCACTCGAAGGCCAGGTAGATCGTACTGGCGTCGTAGCAGATCCGGACGCGCGTCTTGCGGCTAGGCTCACGGCCCTCGACCGGGTTCACCTGTGTCAGCGGCGAGAGATCCTTCGCCTGGCTCCACTCCGCCTCGTCCAGGACGCCGTCGATGCGAAAGCGCCCGGCCTCAAGCACCGCATGGGGCGCATAGCTCCGACCCTGGGCCGGGAGCCCGATCGAGAGCAAGGCTGCAGTGACAAGGACGGCGATGCGGAACAAGGTGCAAAGACCGGAGACGTAACTCCGGAAAAAAGCTACTTCTGGGGGCGGGAGCTCGACTTGCTCTTGGGGGCTCCGGACTCTTCTGCCACGGGGTGCAGCAGCTTCTCCAGGACACGCCGGTTTTCGAACTCCTTCCACAGATCGTAGCTCACCTGCCCCTCGAGCTCCTTGCCAAAGTACTCCTGCATGGCCAGATAGAGATCCCGTACCAACAGGACGACACCCACCTTGGAGGGATGCAATTTGTCCCAGGTCATGAGTTCTTTCCCGGTCAACGGGCGCGCGGGCTTCTTGCCATCAGGCGTGGCTGGCAGCAGGATCTTGCCCTCCTTCATCCTCTGGACCATCTGCCCCAGCGGGAAGACGAGCGTCTTCCCGCCCTTCTTGTTGCGCGCCTCCACCCACTCGGTCAGGCGCTTGTTGAGGGCCGCGAGCTCGGGCTTCGTCGGGATCTGGTTGCGACTCAGCATCCGCGGGTCAGCGCCGGTCATGTCCGGGATGTCTCCAAGGATGAGCGGGCCCTTGTAGCGATCCAGCTGGGCCAGTCCCACCTCGAACTTGGCGAGTCGCATGGCCAGGCTCTTCTTGGCGAGCGTCTCCTTGCTCGGGCGCAGCCCCGTGTTGTCGGCCACGTCGCGTGGGTAGACATAGCCGTAGCCGTACCAGAACACGAAGTCCAGGGCGACCAGCATGGTCGGGTCCTTCTTGAGGGCCCGACCCATGTTCTGTTTGCCGTAGCGACGAGGGTCCATGAAGAAGACCGAGGTCGAGTAGTCGCGCACGCGCTTGTGCTCGATGGCAATCCCTGGGTCCAAGGCACTGGCGAGCTTGAGCCCGCTCGAAAAGCCGTTGCTGAGGCTGGCGCCGATGACGACGACCCGAGACAGGAGAGGTGGTGGAGACTTCTGGCTCTCGACCTTCTGGGCGGGAAGGGTCGATGCGAGAACCAGGAGAGAAACGAGTGTGGGGATCCTTTTCATAGGCACCTCTTTTTCCATGAATCGCCTCGAACTGCAATGCCCCCCCCACCCAGACAGGCTCAGGAAGTCTGCACTCGCAGCTCCAGGTGGTATCGCCTCAGGAAGCCATCTGCAGGCACGAGACCCATGAGAACTCCCTCCTCGTCCAGGATCTGCACGACGCAGAGATCGTGTTGCTCGAAGATGGCAAGAAGTCGCGGCACGTCCTCCGTGAGCCGACAGGCGGGCCAGGAGGCATCCATGATGTCAGCCACGAGCATCAGGCTGGCAGCCATGCTGTCCACACCCAGGAGGTGCAGGCTGCGCACCATGCCCACGTAGCGGCCCTCCCCGTCGATCACGGGATAGCGATCCCGGTCCTGGTCCAGCGCCCGGGTCTGCGCCGAAGTCACGGTTTGGCTCTCGCGCAAGGCCTCTGGTACGGGAATCATCATCTCCTCGATTCTCATGTCCGCCATGAGGTTGGCATCGAGACTCAGAGCCTCGACCCTGCCGACCTCCTGGAGCGCCTGATGGTAGAAAGGGATGGGCTGGAAGTAGTGGGACACCAGCGTGGCCGTCGCAATCGTCAGGATGAAGGGGATCAGGATGGCGCCCTCGCCGGTGATCGACGAGCCGGTGATCTCGGCCACGAGGAAGAGCGCCGAGACAGGGGCGCGGATGGTCGCACCGAGCATGGCCGCCATGCCCAGCAGAGCATAGGCACCGACCGGCGCGATGTGTGCCGAGATACCCGGCCCCAAGAGGACAAGAAGCTGCCAGTAGAGCGTGCCCAGGGCCGCCCCCAGGAAGAGTGAGGGTGAGAACACACCGCCACATCCACCGGAGCCCAGGGTCAGACCCGTGGTCAGGACCTTGAGGAGGATCAACGCCAGCAGGAGCCAAAGGCCGGAGGCGGACTGGCCATAGCCGGACAGGCCGACCGTGAAACTCTCGATGATGGGATAGCCACTCGAGAGGATGTCGGGCAGGGCCATCCCGACAAGCCCGACCAGTAGCCCACCGACCATGGGCTTCAGGAGCGGCGGGAGCGACAGCTCCCGGAAGAAGTGCTTCTGACGCAACAGGCTGCGCTGGAAGAAGACCGAGACGAAGCCCACGAGCAGAGCCAGGCCGAGGCAGGTCACGTAGTCTAGCCCTGCGGCCTCGTAGCCTCCCTTGACGAAGAGGATACGCCCATCATGGACGAGCTGTGTCGCCACGAGATTGGCAACGACCGAGGAGATGGCGATGGGCATGATGGCCATGGCCGCCCAGTTGCCCATGACCACCTCGACCGCGAAGAACATGCCTGTGACCGGAGCGTTGAAAATGGCCGAGGTCGCCCCCGCCACGCCACAGCAGAGCAGGATGGTGCGTCGTTTTTCGGACAGCCTGAACAGCGTGCCCACATTGCTCCCGATGGCAGCCCCCGAGAAGGCGATGGGTCCCTCCGGGCCCGCCGAGCCCCCGAGTCCCACCGTCAGGAAGGAGCCCACCATCTGCGTGAACATACTTTTCTTGGACATCTTGCCGCCCTCGCGCCAGGCGGCATAGATGACATCCGGCATACCCGTGCCCATGAAGTGGGTCACGCGCCGCAGGAAGTACCAGGCCGCTCCCGCACCAAGTGCCGGCAGGAAGACGGCCCACCAGTGTCGCGCCTCGCGCAGCTCGGCGATGCCAGGTCCGAACCGCCCCAAGCTCCACTGCAAGAGGCTACCCGCCAAGCCCGACCCAATCCCGACCAGGATCCCCACCAAAACGAGCACCGCAAAGTCGCTCTGGATGTTGCCCAGGGCTTCGCGAAACTTGTCCAGGGACCTCTGCATGGCCACGATCTGTGGGACTCACTCTCAGGCGGAAAAAAGGGACGGGAGCCAAGGATCCTAACTTCCTCAGGTCTTCCCTTCACCGCCAAAGATGGGCTCTCCTCCACCCGAGGCCCTGACTGACACCTGGGGAGCATCAGTCTCCGCTCCCCATCTACTTCTCGAAGAGCAGGGGGACCCAGTTGCTGGTCATAGCGAAACCACCTTTGCCAAAGACCACATAGGCGTGGTCCGCGCGAGCGCCGATCAGACTCTTGGGCATACCTGCCACGGCCGTGAAGGTCGACCTGGACTGCCCCTTCTTGTCCAAGACGCCGAGGCTGCCTTGGAGGAAGCCAGAGTTGGGCACACTTGCTGTCAACCAGAAGTAGGCATCCACCTGCAAGGGAAGGATCACCGAACCTAGCTTCAACCCGGGTTGGATCCCGCTCATGCTGCCGAGCACGAAGTACGTACGACCTGCATGCTTGGCCCCGGCATCCAGCTGCAGCACTTGCTTCCCCTGCTTCGCCAACGACACCTGGTGCCTGTCGCTCCAGAAGCTCTGCTTCGCAGGCGACCAGGCCTGGAATTCTGATCGCAAAATAGGCTTCGTGCCCAGGTGCTGACTCATACCAATCAAGAGATCACTCCGGCCATCTCCATCGAGATCACCTCCCTGCGCGAGCCCTCCACCTAGCCCCTGCCATTTCTGCTTACCGTAGAAGCTGGCGAGCACCTTCGAATCCTTCCCTGAATGGACGAAAACGGCACCTGCGAAGAGCGCCTTGGATGACTCGCCGAAAGCTCCGATCGCCATATCTGGAATTCCATCTTGGTTCCAATCGCCGAGGCCCACGATAGACGTTCCGAAATACCACCAAGCCTTCTGTCCATAGATCGTACTCCGTATGGACCCGGTTTTCCCTGAGTAAACAAATACGGCACCTGAGTCCCTGCCAAATGTCGATGTGCCGAGTGCTCCTACAGCAAAATCTGGCACACCATCTCGGTCCAAGTCCCCCAGCCCACACGCCGAGGACCCAAATCCCATCCCTCGGTTCTTCGGTTCAGAAAATGTCCGAATTACCTTGCCGGTCTTCCCCGAGTAGAGCCAACAACGGCCATGGCCAACAGCAGTCTTGTAGGTACCGAACAGAGGATCACCGACAAGGAAGTCCGCATAACCATCTCTATCGACATCCCCCACACCTGCCAAGGAAGCACCGAAGGAGTGGTAGTTCAACCCACCGACCTTCAGGTCGTGAAGGAAGCTCCCATCCTTCCCGCTGATCACGGCGACGCGGCCGCCCCGAGAAAATCCATACGTGGGATCACCTACCAGCAGATCGGGATAGCCGTCCTTGTTGATGTCGCCGGCTGAAGCGAGGACGCTGGGCCGCCTAAATCCCGATAGCTTCACCGTGCGGAGCCTCTTTCGGCTTTTTCCTGAAACGAGCCACAGTTCATAGAGCCACACCTTGGGATTGTACTTCACAATCCCAACATCCCCGTAGCCATCACGATTCAGATCGCCGGCAGCGGCCACCAATGAAGCACCCCAGTCATTCGCCTGAATTGAAATCAGGATCTTCCCGTCGCGTCCCGAAAAAACACGCGCCCCAATTCCGCTCAGACTCTGCGACCTGTTCCACCCGGTGCCTGTGATCACATCATCATATCCATCAGCATTCACGTCGCCGGCACCAGCAACCGCCGAACCGAACCACTGCCCAGCATAGTCGGCCTTCCAGGTATAGAGATGACTTTGAGCCGAAAGATGATCCGCCAAGAAGCAAGCACACACAAGCCAGAGCCCTGATGCTACGACTGAGAAACGCATACGGTCATTCAGGCAGTATCTCACGAAGAACTCCTGGAACTTTGCGGGGGACTTCATATTCAGAAACCTGCATTCCCCGACTTGACATAGCTGCCGTACATCGAGGGCCAGGTCCGATCCCCATTCAGAATGACGGCACCAGGGAGCGTAGTGTTGTTCGTGATGCTGACATCCTTGGATTCATGGAAAAACAGAAGAGATTGAGCAGCGTAGTTACCTGCACCAAACCCTGGGGGGGCAGGATTATCCGGCAAGAACCAGAGGTCGCCACTGGAACCAAATTGGCAAGCGTCGATGGAGATTCGTTCACAGGATCTGACGGCGATGGCGCTACCTCCCGAATTGAGAAAGGTCAGCCCCGACAAAGTCACGTCCGAAATGGATCCGATGAGGCCCCTGGTCCAGGCAGTCCCCGTGTAGATCATCGTCCTTACATTGATG
>JAJRTL010000298.1 GCA_024278315.1 Planctomycetota bacterium
GCGGAAGAGCGGAAGAGCGGAAGAGTAGATAGAGTACAAGCAAGGACCCTGGTCCAGGGGAGCATGCCAGGAAGGCACGGTGTCTTGGACCAGGGTCACTCGGTGTGGCATCTACTGGTGCGGAAGAGAGGACTCGAACCTCCACGAGCTCAATGCTCACATGGACCTGAACCATGCGCGTCTGCCAATTCCGCCACTTCCGCTCGAAGGGGGAAAGATTCTGACAAGGCACCCGGAATCCGGCAAGGGCCTTTTCTTGGCTCTCTGACGATCCGGGTATGGAACAGGGGTTCTCCCACACGGTAGGCTCTCCCCATGACCAAGAAGAAGGGAGGAAAGAAGAAACCGGAACCCGAGAACAGGATCCTCATCCGGAATCGCCGTGCCCGCTACGAGTTCGAGATCCTGGAATCCTACGAGGCGGGAATGGTCCTTCGCGGCACGGAGGTCAAGAGTCTGCGCGACGGACATGCCAGCCTGGAGGAGAGCTACCTCCGCTTCCAGAAGGGGGAACTCTAGTGGATCAAGGGCAACATCATGGAGTTTCGTCACAGTGGGACCTTCTTGAACCACGACCCGCGACGCAAGCGGAAGCTGCTGCTGAAGAAGAGTCAGCTCCGGAAGCTCGCCAGTCAGGTCGGTCAGAAAGGTCTCACCCTGGTTCCCCTGGACATCCATCTCACCAAGAGAGGACTGCTCAAGATGGAATTGGGGCTCTGTCGCGGCAAGAAACTGCATGACAAGCGACAGAGCGAGAAGGTCAAGCAGGATCGACGGGAGATCGGTAGCTGGTGATCGTCGGAGAAGAGTCTCGCTGATCCCGCAGGCGGGTCAGGGCAATCTCGGTCTTCATGTCGGCGATGCGACCAGATCGGCAAGCCGCCAGTGCCGTGGGCAGGTCCAGGATGACCAGGCCACCCACTTCTTCCATCACCGATCCATCTCCCTGTGGGAGACTGGCGACATCCAGATCACAGGCGACGGCCTTGAAGTAGACCTTTTCGTCACCGATGCCGGGCGTAGGGAACGAGGCAGCACCCAGGTCCTCGATGTCCGACAACTCGACCTGGATCCCGACTTCCTCGTGGCATTCCTCTGCGGCACGCTTGCAGAGGGCAGCATCGAGGCCCTCGCCCTTGTCCCCATCCTCCAACACTCCGGCCACGGTCTCCAGAAGGGTCGTGTAGGGCGGATCATCGGGAAAGAGGACCTTGGGGTTGCGGCTCCGTAGAAAGACCGGTGCCCGCAGGTTCTCTCGGAGCCCCACCCGGATGCTCCCATCCTCCATCACCTGATAGAGAAGGATGGTGACGGCATCCACGAAGCGCCTCGAAATCACATCGCAGGGATAGGTTGCCGAGGTCGTCCCGTCTTCATACTGGTTGCGCAGCAACAGGCGGGAGAGTCGGAGGAATCCTTCCTTGGGGCCCTTCTCGGAACTTTGGTCCTCCAGGACTTCGATATCACGAATCTTCTTTCCCAAGATCGTCTCCGGGTTCTACAGGAAGTAGTCCATGCGATCGGGGAGGGAGTCGTCCTGGTCCAGTGGCCGGTCCCCACGAATGGCCTCTTCGATGTACCAGTTGACACTGTGGTAGAGGCAGGTCACCTCGGAGCACTCCTTGCTCGCATCGAAGCGATCCAGAATGCTCGCCGTGTCCCCCTGTGTCGCTCCAACCTTGGCCTGGTCCGCATACGCGTCCTGCCCACCGATCAAGGCCTTGTCGACGCCACGATGGGCGGGGCAGTTGTAGAGCCCCATGGGGCTCAACACCTGACGGAAGGCTTGCATGTGGCAGACCTTGGGCTGGTTGGTGAAGGCCTCCCAGTTGCCCTGCTCCAGGAGCTTGAGGTTGATGCTCTCGACGACCTTGAAGTCTTCATTCTCCAAGGTCTTGGCTTCATCCACCAACTCCCGGATCCTGCGGATGGTTCGCTCGAGGTCGGCCGCATCTTCGGGGGCCATGACCTCGGATCCATCGGGGCGCCGCGACAGGAAGGGCTTCAGCGAGATGTAGTTGAACTGGGAGTCTCGTGCCAGGCGAGTGGCCAGCACGATCTCTTCGATGTTCTCATGGATCACGACACCCGGTTCGCGCTCCGCTCCTGCCCAGACGATGATGTAGGAGAACCCGATGAGGGGCTTGGGATTGGCCTCCCTGAGTCTGGGGATCCAGGCACAGATATCGGTAAGGGACTGCTCCTTGACCGGTCGATGCATGATCTCGAAGGTCTCGTCCTTGCCGCTGTCCAGGGAGAGCCTGACCCAGTCACCCTCTTCGAGCAGGGGCATGATCTCCAGGATGCGGTCATTGCGGCTGCCGTTGGTCACGACCGAGACCTGCATGCCCAGTTGTTTGATGAGCTTGACGATGTCCACGAACCCCGGATAGATCGTAGGTTCTCCTCCGCCGATCAGGATCACCGAACGCAGCCCGCGTGAGGCCATCTGCCGGAGGGATTCCTCCAACTGCTCATGCTTGTACTTGATCGGACTGTTGAGGATGTCCCAGTCGATGCAATGGTCGCAGCGGTAGTTGCAAGCCGTGGTCAAATCCAGGTTGATGGAGAAGGGCGCCATGTCCGGATAGGGCGGCGCTTCGTCCCCCCTGGACTCGGCGGCTCTCACGGCCTTGCGGTACTCGATGTAGTCCAGGACCTGAGGGAAAATCGCGGACTGTCTCAGCTTGGCGGTGAAGTTGTGCCGCGCTTCGACCTTGGCCGGTGACTGAGTGGCACGGTCCTCCTTCGGTGGGTTCTTCTGGCTTTGATCCTGCATTTCGCGCACTGGTTGTTCTTGATGACTCATGTTTCGCTCAGTCTCTTGTGGGCATCCTGAATCTGCGTCAGCATACGGATTCGTTGCAGTGGGGAGTAATCCGGTTTCCTGGTACGTCCATTTCTCAGCAAGGAAAGGAAATCCTCGACAAGGGAGGCCATGGGATCCTCGAAGGATACTTCCCCCGAGTCGGGACCACCGCTGTCCAAAACGAGTGGAAGCTCCCCTCGGAACGAGAGTTCGTACGCAGGCAGGAGGATCTGCCGGTGTGCGATCCGTCCCTGAATCCCGTACTCCGCTGGACGTGGAAGTTCCTCATGGACTTCCAGGGAGACCTCGCAGGCCACGGGACCCGCGTCGCCAGGCCAGGTGAAGGCGAAGGTCTGTGTTCCTGATGCGTCGTCGCCAAGCTCGATCCGCAGGTCCAGGAGCCTGCTGGAGGCGCTGGGGCTGAGAGCCTGGAGCAGACTCAGCGGGTGAGGCAGCGCATCGGGAATCTGCTGGGCTCCTACCGAGATCGGTGAGAAACGACAGGCGAAGCGATCGATGCTTGTGCCAGCGAGTCCAGGGAAGAGCCGAAAATACGCGGGCAGCGTGTAGGGCCACTGTGTGTTGACCTGCAGGCAGAGCCCCTTCTGGAGGAAGGCAGCCAGGACCCTCTCGGTACGCCCGACCAGGTCCACACCCCCCCAGATCAAGGGTTTATCGCAGAGCACGTGCAAGCCGGAGGCTGCCGCCCGGTGCAATGCGTCCTCGTGTGTGGCATGGGGTGAGGCGATGATGAGAGCCTCCAAGGGAGTCCCCCTGTCGACCTCGCCTGCGATCATGGCCTCGAGGTCGGCGTAGGGCCTGATCTCATGACCGAGCAGGCCCCCCAGGGTCTGTGCGCCCGCAAGACTCGAGTCGAGACAACTCCCGACGCAAGCGGCGACAACGCCGCCGGACGACTCGGCAAAGCGAGCCAGGAAGGGCCCGAGCCCTTGCCGGCTCCGGGAGGGCCCCATGAGGCCGATGCGACAGATCTCCATGGAGGAGATTCTGGAGGATCGTGAAGGTCATGGAAAGTCACAGTTCTTCTCCTTGCAGGATCAGACGCCCTCCTCCAAAGTCGGGACCGCAGGATCCTGTGCCGTGTGGGCACCAGGAACTGCGATGCAACGTCCTCCGGGCAAGTCGGTGAGATTCCGACACGGGCCCGCCACTGTGGACCCAGGGATCGCCTGGGAAGTCAGAAAACCGGCGGACGTGGAGCTTGTTTTCGTCCTCGAGGATCGGGACTTCCATGTCAAGTCATTCAGAGTCCCCTGGTCCATTCTCCCGGCTTCACGCTCTTCGTGGGTTGGGCCTCCTGCTGGTCGTGTTCGTCCTGTCCTGTTCGCCGCAGGAGAACAAGAGGGTGGCCAAGGGTTTGCTGCCCGGAAATGCTTCGGCTCTAGACTACCTGGATCTCCTGGGCTTGGACGAAGACGTCCTGGCCCTGCCTCGAACGGTCGACCTCTATTCCGATTTTCTGAAACGTCATCCGAAGCGACAGGACTTGCCGCGCCTGGTCGACTTCCAGGCCGAGTCCATCCTGGCGTTGCAGCCTTCTCTCGTTCTCAGTGATGCCACACAGTCCCCGGAGACGCGGGACTACCTCGTGAGAGCTGGAGTTCCTGTCCTGTTGCTCGCGCCCTTCCGCAGCCTCGAGGATGGCAAGGCCAACCTGAAGCTCATCGCAGAGGCCGTGGGAAGGGATGCAACCCCGGTGATCCAAGAGCTCGAAGCTCGCGAGCAGGCACTCATGGACAAGAGAAGGGAGGGAGGCGGAGCGCCTCGGGTACTGCCTTGGGTGTACTACGGTGAGAGCCATTGGACCGCTGGGACCGGCACCGGTGCCGACTATGCCCTGACTCTGGCTGGGGCGCAGAACCAGGCCGCACTGCTCGGCATGTCGGGCCACAAGGAGATTCCGATCGAGCTCATCCTGCACAGCGACCCGGATGCCTTGTTGCTGAGCGACGACACCATGGCTGCGAGGCTCAAGGCCCATCCGCGCCTGAAGGAACTCCGCTGTCTCAAGGCCTCCCGGATCCTCCTGCTGCGCTCCTCCCTGGGCAGCTGCAACTCTCCCTATCTGATCGATGCGGCTTCGGAGATCCGTCGCCAACTCCTGGGGCTGGAGCTCTTGCAGGAATGAGCCCTTCCCTGAAATCTGCTCTTCTCCTCGGTGGCTTCCTGGTTCTTGGCCTGTCGATCCTGCTCCTCCTGACTGCCTCGGGGGCGACCGGGACCTATGGATTTCTGGAGTTCCTACAGGGGATGGGGGGATTGTTCGGAGTTTCCGACCCCCTGGCTCCGGCTGCACAAGCCATCCTGGAGATCCGCTTCTGGCGCAACCTCGTGGCCTTCCTCGTGGGGGGGAGCTTGTCCTTGGCCGGAGCCTATCTCCAGGGTCTCTTTCGCAATCCTTTGGCTTCTCCCTCGCTCCTTGGAGTCACGGGAGGTGCTGGCTTCGCGGCGACAGCGGCCATGCTCTGGATCGTCCCTGGGGCCGCAGCTGGCGTGGCGCATGAGTGGGGAGTCCAGAGTTTCCTTCTCGTTCCCACGGCGGCACTTCTCGGGGCCTTGCTCAGCATGACGGTGCTTCTAGGGATTGGGTTCCAACTGGGTCGCAACAGTATCACGCAGTTGCTCCTCATCGGGATCGCTTTGACCTCCCTCTGGGGTGGTCTGGCGGCACTGGTCCAGAATCGCGCCCTCGAACACTACGACGTGAACCGGGCGATCGTCGCTTGGGGTCTGGGGTCCCTCAACGACCGTGGACCCTGGCATGCGGCCATCGTGGCCAGCTCCCTGCTATTGGGGATCCTCGTCATTCCGTTCCTGGGACGCTCCCTGGACCTCTTTGCCATGGGTGAGGAGGATGCGAGGACCCTGGGTGCGCACCCCGGACGGATCAAGTTCCTGACCGTGCTCGTGACTTCGATCTTGAGTGCAGGTGCCGTGGCGGTCGCCGGTCAGATCGCCTTCATCGGTCTCATCATCCCCAACCTGGTGCGGCTCCTGGTGGGACCGAGCCATGCTCGTCTGCTGCCAGCCTCAGTGCTCGCAGGGGCAGTGTTCCTCTTGGCCCTGGATTCGGCACAGCGCATCTTCATCCCTGAATGGGGGCTACGGCCTGGAGTCCTCCTGTCTCTGGTGGGTGCGCCCTTCTTCCTCTACCTGCTCCTCAGGCAGCGGAGTGAGGAGGGATCATGGTGAAACTCCTCGAAGCCCGTGATCTGGTCCTGGACTATCCTGGAGGTGTGCGAGCCCTCGACTCGCTTTCGGTGGATCTGGCTCCAGGCGAGATCCACGCCATCCTGGGGCCCAACGGCTCGGGCAAGAGCAGTCTCTTGGAGGCCCTCCTGGGGCTCCATGTCCTGACTTCGGGCGAGTGCAGGATCCTGGGCAAGGACCCACACAAGATGGGGAGCCGTGAGCGTGCGCGCCAGATTTGCCTGGTCCTGCAAGGTCTGCGCCCCCCGGAGGGCATGAGGGTCGCCGATCTGGTGCTTCTAGGCCGACACGCCCATCTGCCCTGGATCGGCGGGCCAGGTAAGGAGGATCGCAGAATTATGCGAGAGAGCCTGGACCTGGTGGATCTCTCGGGACTCGAGGATCGCCGGATGGGGCAGCTCTCGGGTGGCGAACGACAGCGTGCCTTGTTGGCGCGAGCCCTCGCCCAGGAAAGCCCCATCATCCTTCTGGATGAGCCCACGTCCTCGCTGGATCCAGGCCATAAGCTGACCCTCCTGGCGGCCATGCGCAGGCTCGTCGAGAACGAGGGGCGGTCGCTTCTCTGGGTCACCCACGATCTGAATCTCGCATCGCTCTACTCGGATCGACTGAGCCTGCTTCACGAAGGCCGTTGTCATGCCGAAGGCAAGCCCCGGGAGGTGCTGATTCCCGAAGTCCTGCACAGGACCTATGGTGGAGAATTCCTCTTTGGCAGCCACTGGGCGGCGCCGGTTCGAGAAGAACGTCCTTGGGCCCTGCCATGGCTGTTAGACTAGGGGGCTTCCCCCTTGGCTATCGATCGATCAGGACCCTCTTGGCTTCATCCAACAAGTTCGCCCAGCCCTTCAAGGACTTCGAGATCCTAGGCCGACTGGGATCCGGCGGCATGGGAACGGTCTTCAAGGCCCGCCGCAAGAGTACGGGCGAGTGGGTGGCGCTCAAGGTCCTTCGCCCCTCCCTGTCGCGTAATGATCGTCATGTGCAACGGCTCCGTCGCGAAGCCGCCTTCGGGATCAGCTTCGACCATCCGCATCTGGTCAAGATCTTCGGCCTGCATGAAGAGGGGGGCTATCACTATCTGGTCATGCAGTTCGTGGACGGCAAGAGCCTCAGAAGCCTTCTGCAGACCTGGGGACGCTTTCCCGAGGATCAGGTCATCGAGCTCGGGATCCAGATGGCCTCGGCGCTGTCACATTCGCATGGGCATGGCGTTATCCACAGGGATGTCAAGCCAGGCAACATCATCGTGGACGAAGCTGGGCACGCGATGTTGACCGATCTCGGACTCGCCAAGGGCGAGACGGATACCGCACTGACGATGGACGGATCGACGGTTGGAACGCCCCAGTACATGAGTCCGGAACAAGCCCAGAATCCCAAGACGGTCGGCGTGGAGGGGGACCTCTATTCGCTGGGCGCCACGCTCTACCACATGAGCGTGGGGCAGCCACCCTTCGATGGCGAATCCATCGGCCAGGTCATCACCAAGCTGCTGCACCAGAAGGCGGATTCTGCGGACTCCCTCAATCCCGAAGTGGGTCCTGGGCTCAACCTGGTCCTGGGGCGTCTCCTGCTCAAGGACCCCGAGCTGCGCTACCGCAGCGCCGATGAGCTGCTTGCGGATCTGCGTCTGATCCAGGCTGGAGAAGCGCCGCGCGTGGACCCGAGGCTCCTGGAGCGGGATGTCATCCTCGTCGATCGACCCTGGTACCGGCAGCCCGTGTCGCTCTCGCTGGCAGGACTCTTGCTCCTCGTGGGTGTTCTTGCAGTCGTCTTCTTCCCATCGGAACGTGACCCGATCCCGAGGACATTGGAGGAGTTGCGTCCCCGGATCCAGGCGCTCGCCTCGTCCGGTGAGTACAAGAGCGCGCTGCGGATGCTTGATACGGCAGAAGTCGAGGCCAGGGAGAGTGCAAACAAGACCCGCTACCGTTCCGATCTACTCTCGGAGTTCGACAGACGGCTTCGCCGATTCCTCGAGCAGAAGGGACCCAAGGAATTCCGCAATTGGTTGCAATCCAATGGTCTCGCCAACTGGCAGGCGGCCTATCTGGATACGCACGTGCCGGATCAGATCTACGCGACCTATGGCTATGCCCCTTCCAGTCTTCCGGAGCCTCTCGGACAGACCTGGAAGGCATGGCGGCTTCGGGCACAGCAGGGCATGACCTACATCGTCGAGGACCAGGCACGGGATCGCATCGAGGAATTGGAGGCGAGATACAAGAGGGAGGAATCTCCCAAGGTCGCCGGGCTCCTGGACCAACACCGGTATCGTGAAGCCTTGGAGCTGGTCGAGAGTTATCTCACCGATCCTTGGCAGACACGTGCAGAGTCCGTCCACCGCAAGCCTGTCTTGCCACGAGGTCTCTCACACCTCCTGGACGAATTCCTGGAGGAAAGGCGCGTGGAGGTTCGGGGAATCCGCACCTTGGCTGTGGCGACCCTCGAGCATTGGAAACGCGATCTCGATCGGCTCGTTCGAGATATCAGGCTTCACACCGAGGAAGAGGAATTCGAGATCGCGCAGAGCAAGCTGGACCTCATCCGCAAGAAACTCCTCCCTGCCCACCTCCCCTGGAGCAGCCTTCCACGTACTTTGGACTATCGGTCTGCCAGCCTGGGCTACGAGTCCGATATCCGGGATCTCGAGGGTGATCTCCAAAGGGCCGAGGAACGATCGCTTCGGGCCCATGCCGAGGCCGAGCGCAGACGTTTTTTCATCAAGCAGGACCTTGCGCACGACATGCTGGCCAAGAACCTCGATTTCGTCGAGGCGCGTCGCGTGCTTACCGAGATGAAGCTCCTCTACGGGCCCGCCCAGCAGTTGCGTCGGGAGTTCCTGGGTGAGATCCGGGAGCTGGAACAGTTCGTGTTCTGGGTCTATTCGCTCCTCGAGTCCAACAGCTCAGCGCGTCGCGCACAGGATTGGACTGTCCAGGGCATCACACGCAGGCGTGAATTCTTGAAGCTCGATCGAAAGGCACCTGTCTGGCTTCATTTCGCCAAACACGGAGGTGAGGTGGAAAAGGTGCCGTTCCCGAGACTCGACCGCTTTCCGATGGTCCAGAAGATCGAGACCGAGCTGGCTCCCGACACATGGAAGCAGAAGCGTCGGGGGATGGGGCTCTATCTCTTCTTCGGCGATGAGTTCGAGAAAGCGCAGATCTACTTCGGCAACTTCGACGTGAATCAGGCCCAGCGTCAGGAGAGGCGGAGGCTCTGGCTCGCCGAGGAGAAGGGCAATCGCGAGCACATGCTTCGGAACCGTCTTCTGGAGGTCGAAGGTCATCTCAGCAAGGAGAACCTCCAGGATGCACGCATGGTTCTCCAGACCATCAAAGAGCGATATGCGGGCAGCAAGGCTCTTTCCAAGGCAGCCTTCCGGCTCGTGGATCTCGAAGTGAGAATCAAGAATCTTGAAAAAAGAGAGGCACTTGCGGGGCGCGTACCGATTCCGTTACGAAACGCAGTCCAGTTCTTTGCGGAGGATCCTGTAGCCAAGTCGCTCGGGGAGGCAGCCAGGGTGCGGGCGGAGATCGACCTACGCAGAAGGGATGTCCTCCCGAAGGGACTGCAGGAGTGGAGAGGTGGGCCCGCGGGCCTGGAATGGAGGCCGGCTACTCCCGAGAATCCCGAGAAGGACTGGCGGAACGCGCTGCGCCTGTCCTTGCCACTTTTCGAGAAGAGCCGTCCCTTCGTGTTCGAGTTCCAGATCGAGATTCCTGCCGATGGCCAGGCTCCTGTCGCCCTGGAGCTGGTTTGCGCAGGCGTGCGCCTGCTCTTCGTCCAGCTGCCGGGCAGGCCAGTCCTGATTCTCCCCGATCCCCCTGCGGATCTCGGCGCTGCCCTGAAGGCAGCCTTGAAGATGTGGAAGGCTGGCGACAAACAACGCGAATGGTACCTCTTGCCTGCTATCCGGTATGCGATCCACGTGGAGCTGGGCCGAGTGCAGGCGGGCCGACGGGATCTCCGGATCCAGGTCGATGGTCGCAAGGTCGCGACCGCGAAGAAGAAGGTCAAGGACCGGCCTCAGTCCAAGACGATGGCGGAGATTCGAAGCCTGAGTGCATTGCAAGTGAGCCGTGTCGATGTGACAGGGTGGCTTCGACGATGAAGAGTGCCTGCTGTTGGAGAATCGGGGGACTGCTCCTGTTTCATTGGCTGTCGATGGTGGGGCTGCCTGCCCAAGGGACGGATCTCATGGAAGGTCTGGCTTCGTCGGATCCCGCATTACGGCGAAAGGCGAGCCGGGAACTCTCCCAGAGGCAGCCAGGCGAGTGGCTTCACACATATCTGGATCGCGCCTCAAAGGCTCCCGCAGAGGTACGTCAGCGATTCCTGACGGCCTTGGCCAAGAATTGGAAGCTGTTCCCCATCCTCGTCATCGAGGTCTCCAAGGGGGGGCCCCGACGCAGCTTCGTCAGGGCGTGCCTCCTGGCCAGCTACAGGGAGAACCGACTGCCAACGCCAACGGATCCGACGGCGGTCGAGGTCCTCCCGTCCACTCCCCTCGATCTCGATGGAATCAGGGACCTCACGGATCTTTGGGATCGGATGTTGGTGGCAGGAGACCTGGGGCTCCCTTGGCTCATGGATCCTCGCCTGGATCGCGAGGGTGGCGCGGGGCGTCAGGTGCTGGGTGCGATGAGCGGTGCCCACACGCTTCGCGAGCTATTGCCACGCATCGAGACTGTCAGTTGGCCGGGTGCGGCTACCAGAGGGGGGTTGGTGACACGCATCCTCCCCGAGGGCATCTTCGTGACCTCGATCTCCGGACCCAACTCGGCAGCTGACTTCTTCTTGCTCTGCCTGGAGCAGTATCTTGGCGGAGATCGCTCCAGCGGCGAACGCGCCGCTCTCTGCCTTGCAGGGATGGATCTACCTGGCATGGGAGACCTGTTCCTTGCGGATCTGGAGACTCCGAGACGCAAGCGGGGCCTGCTCGGCCTCGTCGGCGAATGGCATCGTGGCCGAGGTCGCATGGCTGCGGATCGCCTGGGACCACAGCTGTTGGATCTCTACCGAAAGGACCCTCGCTGGCGCTATCTCGTCGGCTCCTGTCTGAGGGATCTGTTGATGGTCCAAGGCGGGTTGGCGAGTTGGTACGGCCAGCCCCAAGACCAATGGAAGGAGCATCCGCTGGATGCTCTGCTCTTCGCAGGACTGCGACTGCCCGTTTTCGGGTCCTGGTTCGAGGCGGAGCTGGTCCGATCCTTGGAAGGGATCGAGAGACCAGATCCGATCCGGACCGCGAGCCTGCTGGATGCGCTTTCGAGATTGGACGGACCGCTTCCAGTCAGGCTCACGGAGCTTCTCTCACGCAGGGTGCAGGGGGTTGGATCGGCGATTGGAACTGGCATGACGGAGGAGGTCCTGGCCCAGAGTCTCAAGCTGCTGGACCGTCGAGCCGGGGAATGGCTCCCGATCGCTCCCTTGCGTGCAGCGGCTCTGGGCCAGTCGTCGCAGGACGGACGCCTCTGGAGCCGGAAGCTCGGAAAAATGGGGGAGCGAGGATGGACCATCCGGATCCTGACCCTGTTGACGGCAAAGGAAGCCCACCCGGCTCTTCTGGCTCTCGCCTCCGCCCCGGCTCCTACTGGCCACGGCCCGAGTTTCGCAACCTGGTCGCTCATGGCACAGATCCATGCGGGGAAGCTCCCCACTGGCATGCCTGAGGGGATGCCTGCACGCCCAGGAGCCGCCGCGGGCTTTCTCTTGGACCTTGGCTTCCACCTCCTGCACGCAGATGGAGGGGGCGGGAGGGCACGGTGGCAGCCTGTCTACGCGAGCTTCGACCGATTGCTGCTTCAAGCTGCCGAGCGTCCGATCGACACCGATCCCGAGCTGGCCCGCGCCTTGGGCCAGAGTCTGGGGAGACATCTGCTGAAGCTCCCTCGTGGGCCACAGCAAAGGCGGGCTGGGGAGTGGTTGGGAGGCTGGTTGGTGAAGCCCAGGACTCGCTCCATGGGCCTGGCAGCCAGCATTCTCTGTCTGAGGCACAGGGAGCATCTCCTCCGTGATATCGAAGCTTCGATGACAAGCGGGCTTCCGCCGCTGGAGGCGGTTATGCTTCGTAGGCGACTGCTGCTCGCGTCACGAGGGCGACCTGCCGAGCTGGGGCAGGCACCGGTCGACACAGAGGATCCCCTCCTGAGGCTTTCGAGGTGAGAAGGAAACCAGATCAAAATGAAGTCCGAGAACCAAGACGACCACGGCGATAGCAATACGCAAGGGGAGCCCTTCGAGGACCTTCCCTTCGTTCTCGTCGAGAAGGTGGTCGACCCCTACATCGTGGGTTTCCACGAACCCAGGGGGTTTCGGGCGGAGCAGATCCGGGGACTTCGGAACAAGCTCCTGGTCATGAATCCGGACAACGCCCCTCGATCCCTGGCAGTGACCTCCGCCCTTCAGGGCGAAGGCAAGACCGTGACCAGCATCAACCTCGCCATCTCGTTCGCGGAGTTGGAGGACCACAAGGTGGTTCTCCTGGACTTCGATCTGCGTAAGCCCTGTGTGGAGACCTTCCTTGGTCTGAACCCGAGTCCGGGCCTGTCCGAGCTGCTCCTCGGAGGAGCGCGTCTCGAAGATGTCCTCCGCCCTTCTGGCATCGATGGTTTGGATGTGATTGGCGCGGGATTGCAGACTGTGGCTCCCTCGGAGCTCCTGCAATCCCGGCGCATCGACGAACTCCTGTCCCACCTCAAGCAGGACTACAGTTATCTCCTGCTCGATACGCCACCAGCCCTGCCGATCACGGATGCAGGAGCGTTGGGAAGGAAGTGCGATGGCACCCTGCTCATCGTGGGCCTGGAGAAATCGCCTCGCAAGCTCGTGAGAGAAGCTCTGGCGAACCTCGAAGATCAGGGGAGCAATATCCTGGGTTGTTTTGTCACGGGTGTTCGCGGGGCTGATCCCACCGCCGACGCTCGCTACCGTTATCCATCGATGGAGTGATGGCATGAGTCGCCATTCCATCCAGATCCAGAATTAGAACCATGGGCAAGGGCCTCCAAAAGAAACTCCAGGAAGCCGTTCGAAAGCTCAGTTACCGGACTTCCGTGGACCAGCTGAAACAGAGAGGCATCTCCAAGGTCAACGTCGTGGGTTTGGATCGCATCGTGGCCTTGGTGGAAACAGCCGTCCACAGGACTTTGCGTGCTCGCATGCAGGGGTTTCAGGGTCTCGATGGCTTGGGACCCAATGCGGAAAGAGGGTCGATCGCCGAGGACGCTCGGGATGAGTTCTTGAGGCTGCTGCGATCCAACGAGAAGCTGGAGCAGGTCCACCAGGAGGTCAAGGCCGAGAAGGACGAACTCGAGAGCGAGATTGACATGATGCGTCTGGAGCTCCTCGAGCTTCGCAAGGCTGTCAACGAGCGACGCGACAAGGTCGAGATGGAGGAGCGGATCCGCGTGGCAGAGACCGACGCCGATTTGTTTGCCGAGCTTGAAGGTCTATTCTCCCAGGCTGGGCGTGCGGATCTCTTCGAGCAGGTACGCGATATCATGGCGACGCGTCTGATGAGCGAACGGCACCTCCTCAACGAGGCCAGGAAAGCCGAGCACAAGGGCGAGGTGGATCTCCTGGAAAGGCGCATCGAGAAGCTCACGAGCACGCTCCAGAACACAGAGGCGCAGCTGGTTTCTGCATTGGATTCGAAGGATGTGGATCAAGGCATCTCTTCGATCTACCGTGAGGTCCAGGGGATCTCCGATAAGGATGTATTCTTCCAGAAGAAGAAAGGACTCATGGCTTCGATCTTCGAGGCCAATTTGGCACTACACGACGAACTACACAAAGCACCCTGAGACAGGATCATGAGCAAGGAAGAGAAGGAAAAACCCGCCGAAGAGGCGAGTCACAAGGATCACGGCGTACTCTACATCGGCGTTGACCTCGGAACCTCCAGGACCTCGGTCAGCGCCAGTAACGGTGTGCGTGAGACCCTGCTGTCGGTGGTCGGATATCCCAGGGATGTCGTCAGCCAGAAGCTGCTGAAGAAGGATGTCCTGATCGGCGAGGAGGCGGTGGAGAAGAGGATGTCCCTCAACTTCTATCGCCCTCTGGAGCACGGTGTGCTCAAGACCTCCGAGAACGGAGCGGATGACGCCGAGGGCAACAAGCGTGCGGCCACCGATCTGTTGAAAGCGGCGATTGCGTCTGCGCAGCCGCGGACGGATGAGCTTGTCTATGCGGTGATCGGAGCACCTGCGCAAGCCAGCATCCACAACAAGAAGGCGATTCTCGCAGCTGCGAGCGAGTGCGTGGATTCGGTCATGCTCTGCTCGGAGCCATTCGCTGTGGCCTATGGGCTCGACTGGCTCGAGGATGTCCTCGTCGTCGATATCGGCGCAGGCACTGCCGACCTCTGTCGTATGCACGGCACAATGCCGGAAGACACGGACCAGGTCACCCTCACGCAAGCCGGCGATTTCATCGACAAGGCCCTCTACGATGCTATCAAAGCAGCGCATCCGGAGGCGCAGTTCACGATCAACATGATCAAGAACATCAAGGAGAAGTTCGCCTATGTGCATGGCCAGTCCGAGGCCATCAAGGTGGATCTCCCCGTCGAAGGCAAGCCGATCGAGTTCGACCTGACAGAGCTCGTCATCGACAACTGCAAGAAGATCATCCCGCCGATCGTCGATGGCCTCCACAAGCTCATCGCCAGCTACGACCCGGAGTTTCAGCACAAGCTCCGCAACCGCGTGCTGCTCGCCGGTGGTGGCTCGCAGATCCGAGGACTCGATCGGGCAATCGAGGACGAGATGAAGGAACGGCTCGGTGGCGGCCGTGTCGTCCGCATCGAAGAGCCCATCTATGGCGGATCCAATGGCGCCTTGAAGATCGCGCACGACATGCCTGCCGAGTTCTGGGAGAAGCTCAAGTAAGGAGCCGCTTCGGGTGAGTCCGAGGTCATTTTTCGGACTCACCCGACTCACCGGGCTCAAGGGCGAACCAGCGTTTTCCGTCCCAGCCGACCCAATTGTCTTGCTCGCCCAGGGCCTTGCCGCTTCGGTCACGGGCGTATCCAGGTCGGGGTATGGATCCCATGCTCGCACTTCCGTCATAGGGATTCGACATATTCCAGGACTGAGCAGGGATGGAGCGACCCGAGGCGAAGAACGCATCGAAACCTGTGCTTCCCCTGACCTTGGGCCAGGCCCAGAGATCCAGATCCAGCCCGTCGTGGGTCATGGCCATGGAAACCCGGAACAGGTAGTTCCCGTCGGTCCACATGGGACTCAAGCAGCCGAACTCGGGGTCTGGGAGAGGCTTCAAGGTCTTGGGCAGATTCCTGCGTAGGAGAGCACAGAGTCCCCCGACCCGTCGGGCCTGCCCCTCGGTCCCCTCAAGGATGCGGATGATCCTGTTGACCTGTGTCTTGGCCTTCTCTTCTGCGGTAGCCATGATTGCGGGAACGCCCTTGGCCTCCATTCCGCGAATCCTCTCGTCCTCGAGACTCGCGCCCGGAGCCCATAGAAAACGCTTGCTGCCCGTCTCCCCTGGTTTTTCTGGAACGGCCACCAAGGCGGGTCCATCACCGAGGAATCCTCGAAAGCGCAGACCGTAGAGATACATGCCATCGCGCCAGAGCACCGGGGCATCGCTTCCGGGCATGAGCTCAGGCGCGTCCCTACGGGGGCGCAGCCCCCGTAGGCTGGAGATCTCTTCACCCAGGGTTTGCAGGGTGTCCACAAGGCCGGACTTGGTCGCCTCTGTACGAATCGCCAGGAGGGCGTCGATGGATCCCTGTTCACGAGAACTGAGATTCCCTCCCAGGTAGAAGGGAAGGGAGATGATCAGGGCGAGCACGATGAGGGAAAGAAGGACGAACAGGTCTCCCTTCTCCATCCGTCTGGTTCGGCTCTGTTTTCTCCTGGCCTGTCTCAATCTGTGGCTCCGATCACGTAGACTACGGGCATGGTATCCGCTAGCAGGCCGGCGATTGGAGCAGAAAACCGGATCCGGGAGGACCTTCGAGAGCGTCTTTTCTGCCTGCCCCGAGGCTTGTTCGAAGTCCTCCATGCGGTTCGTGATGCAGGCGGACGAGCGTGGCTCTGTGGGGGTACCGTGCGCGATCTCCTTCAGGGACGAATCCCGAGAGATCTGGATCTCGCGATGACTCTGGTTCCCGACGAGGCCTTGCGCGCATTCCCGCGACCCTGGCTGCAGGCGGACCAGCCGGGGATGGCCATGGGGAGTCTGAGCCTTGCGGTGGCCAGTTCGAACCTCGAGGTCACCACGCTTCGGCGGGAGGCCTCCTACAGTGATGGACGCAGGCCGGACTCCGTGACCTTCGTCCAGGATCCCGAACAAGACTATCTACGCCGAGACTTCACGGTGAACGGGATGTACCTCGATCCCATCGAAGGGGAATTCCTGGATCCATCGGGAGGGTACGGGGATCTGGCAGCCGGACGCTTGCGGACCATTGGTGACCCTCGCAAGAGGTTCGCCGAGGATCATCTACGTCTGTTGCGTGCGGTCCGATTCTGTTCGAGCGGCCAACTCGTGATGGATGGAGACACCTGGCAGGCCTTGGTCGAAACGGCGGCCAGGTCGGCGTCTGTCTCGCCGCAGCGGGTGTTGCATGAACTACAGGGGATTTTCCAATCGGAGGGACGTGCTCGTGGACTCATGATGTTGGTGGAGAGCGGGTTGGCGGCCGTCCATCTCCCGACGGTGCCTCCTCTGGCCTGCGTTCCGCAACCGAGCGAGTTCCACCCCGAAGGGGATGTCTTACGACATACGGCACTGGTCCTGGCCTTCCTTCCCGAGCCTGTCTCGAAGGAGATGGCTTGGGCCGCAGTGTTTCACGATACGGGCAAGAAGGACACCTTCGAGAATGCCTCCGACCGTATCCGTTTCCATGATCATGATCGGGTGAGCACTGTCATCGCAGAAGAATGGCTGCGTCGGTATGGAGCTTCGAACCGACTCATCTCGAAGGTCGTGGCCTTGATTCGAGAGCACATCCGCTTCGCCGCGCTTCCTGGCTTTCGTGTTGCCAAACGGAATGCGTTTCTCCAGGATCCGCTGTTCGAGAGTCACCTCGAATTCCATCGCGCGGATTGTCTGGGGTCGCATCGAAAGCTCGATATCTACGAGGAGATGCGTCGCCAGAAGGCCTCTGCACGGCCAGGGCCTCTTCCACCCTTGGTGCGAGGGCGGGATCTGATCGGGATCGGTGTCCCTCCTGGCCCTGCCATGGGAGGTTTGCTGTCCAAGATCGCGGAGGAGAGGGCGGAAGGCAGGCTGAAGAACGCCGAAGATGCACTCAAATATGCCCGGTGCTGGCTGGATGGGCATCAAGGGTAGAAGCCGGATAGTCGAATAGGAGTCTGTCCAGGTACCGCACAGACTCCGGAGATTGCTCTGATGACTTCACCTATTGGCTTTGGTGGCCCCCAGGGAGGGGGAGATAACGGAAAGGAATTCGAATCCTTCCGTCAGAAGCGGCAGAACCGTCGCTTCAAGTCGGGAGGAACGGCTTCTGCACCCGTCGCGGACGCCAAGAGCAAGCTCCAACGTGCGATCGAGGAAGAAGAGCGCAAGGAGATGGTCGAACGGCAGTTGGCTCGTGAGGTCCAGGACTTCGTCGAAGAGACGACGCGCCTGGCAGCCAGCATCCTCAACCAGGTGTCGTCTCAAGAAGAGGAGCATCACCACCGTCAGATCGGTCAGGAGATGAAGGAGTTCTTCCAGGCTACCCTGATGCGAGCAGAGACCATGCTCGAGAGCCTCCGGTCGATGGAGGAGGAAGGACAGTCCGTTGCAGAGCTGGAGGCCACTCTCCAGAACCTGACAACGAAGACCCTGGACGAGTTCCGATCCGAGGGCGCGGAGTCTCTACGTGCTGCCCACCTGGGTGAAGATCCACACCTGAAGGCACTCGAGGGCGACGACGAAGTCGAAGCTCCTTCACAAGAGGCGGGGACCTTGTCCCTCATCAGCAAGGATGCAGGTTGGCAGGAGGTTGATGGCCCTGAGCGTGAGCCCGCTCCTGTCGAGGATTTCGGCGAGCAGGAATTCGACACGGATGGCAGCTGCGAGATGGAGCCCTTGGGGGAGGATTTCGAGTTCATCTCGGAGGATGGTAGTTCTTCGCAGGTGAGCGGAGCCTGGCGTGCGGCCAACCAGGATGACGAGGCATCGGGTTCTCCGGTGGAGGAAGTCACGGTCGAGACGGAATTCGCAGCCGAGTTTGTGGATGACAGCGAAGAAGACGAGCTGGCCGCTGACCCGTTCGCAGAGGTGCAGGAAGCTGCACCCGCGCCCGTGAAGGAGGACTTTCCGCCCTTCTTCGAAAAGTGGCGGCACGACAAGGTCGGCCTCAAGAAGGCCCTCACCGTCATGGTGAAGAACGGTCTTATGGCTCCTGAAGAAGCGCGGAGCATCTTCTCGAAAGCCTGATCAGCTCCAGCGGACCCGTCCCAGGATCGGCGGAA
>JAJRTL010000299.1 GCA_024278315.1 Planctomycetota bacterium
ACTCTTGCCCTCGCCCTCGTTGCGGCACTTTCCTCCAGCACGCTCGTCGTGCAGCAGTGGAGATGGAGTGGGCAGAACCCCCACAAGACGCTCGACTACGAGAAGGCCCTCCTCGTCATCAACAACAACAAGAAAGAATTGGCCGTCAAAAGAAACGCGGCCTCTGTCTACCTCTACGTGAAGGTGCTGAAGGGAATCGAGGCATTGCTGGATTCGAGAAGGTGGCGGGTCCCAATTACAAGAAAGGCATCGAGGCTGCGAGGCTAGGGATCAGCAAGAAGGCCCTCGGGAAGTAGAAAGGGACCTGGAGCCCCCAAGAGGGCCTTGCTCGCGGTAAAATCCGCACTCTGACGTGAGACAACCGCAGGTCCACTGAACAACAAGAGAGGCGCTCATGCCTGGCCCATTCCCACCGCTATTGCAGTCCTCCACGGACTTCAACGAGTTGCCCATGATGATTCCAGGACCCTTCGAGACGGCGATCGGATGCGGGGCACTGCTGGTGCCCTTGCTCGTGGCTGGAGTCATCGGTGACTTCATTGGCAGCTCCAAGGGGCGTGCGCAGGGAAGGCAGGAGCTGCTTGAAGAACTTGAGATCAAGCGCGACCTCGATCTACCGCCCCGGTAGGAAGCGGGCTAGAGCTGAGTCCAGTCGATGTCTTCGGGATCCAGGGTGGGCAGGGGAGTGGTCAGGACCTCGACGTACTTTTGCAGCGCGCCAGTGTTGAAGACGACGGTGCGGTCTGAAGGTCCGACGACACCTGAGGCGAGAGCCTGGGAGAGGCAGCCCAGACAGGCTGCGGCTTCGGGGCAGAGCGAGAGTCCTTCGAGGCGCGTGGCGAGGGACATCCAGTGGTGCAGCTCCGACTCGGGCGTGGCGAGGGCCTGCCCGCCGGAGGCGCGAACGGCATCCAGGATGAGGAAGTCGCCGAGGGCCTTGGGCACTCGCAAACCTGAGGCCTGGGTCTTGGGATCGGTGATGGTCGTGCCGTGGTCGAGGCCCTGGGCCCAAGCCTCCGCGATCGGGGCACAACCATCGAACTGGCAGGAGAACATGCGTGGCAGAGGCGCCCGAGGAATCCAGCCGATGGTGCCCAACTCGTCGAAGGCCTTCCACATTCCGATGAGCCCCGTGCCGCCGCCGGTGGGATAGAAGATGTGGTCGGGAAGCTCCCAGTCCAGCTGCTCGGCAAGCTCGAGCCCCATGGTCTTCTTGCCTTCGATGCGGTAGGGCTCGCGCAAGGTGCTCATATCGAACCAGCCCTTGTGCTCAATACCCTCGCGAACGATCGCGCCGCAGTCGGTGATGAGGCCCGGCACGAGATAGGAGTGGGCGCCATACCAATGCGCCTCGAGCTGATTGACCAGGGGCGTATCGGCTGGCATGAAGACGTAGCAGTCCATGCCCGCGCGCGCGGCGTAGGCGGCGAGCGCGCCCCCGGCGTTGCCAGCGGTCGGGGTGGCGACCTTGTGGACACCGAGTTCCTTGGCCATGGACACGGCCAGGCACATGCCTCGCGCCTTGAAAGAGCCGGTCGGCAGCTGGCTCTCGTCCTTGATATAGAGCTGCTCCATGCCGAGCTCGGCACCAAGCCGCGGGCAGTGCAACAGCGGACTCATGCCCTCGCCGAAGGTCACACGATGGGCGGGGTCGCGAAGCGGCAAGAACTCGGCATAGCGCCAGAGGTCCGGCGCACGGTCGCGGAGTGCCTCCTTGCTCACGCTGTCCGCAAGGGCCTCGAGGTCATAACGAACCAGGAGGGGCCGCCCCTCGTGCACGGTCTGCAAGGTGTGGGCAGACAGCCTGCTGCCATCGGCCGTCGATTCGAGGTGCGTCACGAAGTTCATGCTGCCAGCATAGGGGCAGCCCTCGAGTGGGGTCACCTGATACCGGGAGGGCCAAGCCCTTTTCTACAGATGGTTGTCGCTTGTCCCGGATCGAAACGGGACCATGACCCTCGACTCGTCGAGCAAGGAGATACACACATGCGCCCCGCGCGCTCGCTTCTCGTTTCCACCTTCCTCCTGGTTGCAGGTTCCACCCATGCACAAAAGACATGGCCCGTGGGTTATCGCGACGTCTCGCTCAGCAACGCGGGAGCCGGATCCAAGCAACTGAGGATACGAGTGTTCTATCCGGCAACCAAGACAGGGGCGGGAGCCACATTGGTCAGGCGAAAGCAAGGCTGGCCAGGTTGCGTGTTCTTGCATGGCTTCGACAAGCTGGGGCGTCAGTATGTCGAACTGGGCTTCGAGCTGGCCAGCCATGGATTTCTCGCCTTCATGGCGGACACCGCACCCAAGGACCTCAAACTGCAGATCCAAGATGCGATCGCGCTGCGCCCCGCCCTGGCCAAGCTCGACAAGGACAAGCGCTCCTACTTCGCGGGGCAGATTCGTGCCGATCGGCTCGCACTGCTCGGTCACAGTACTGGTGCCTCCGACGTGGCCCATGTGCTGGCTACCAACCCTGGTTATATCTCGGGTGTCGCCTACGGCCCCTATCGAGGGGCCAAGCTCAATTACACGAAGACGGTCGCTGCCAAGATCCTCGTGCCGATGCTCGTTGTAGGTGGAACGGGTGAGAAGATCACTCCATGGAGGCCGCATGTCCTTGGATTCTACGACGAACTCACCGCACGCCTCCCTTTTCGAGAGATGTTTCTGCTGAACAAGGACGCCAACCACTTCAACATCGTGGCCTGGGTCCTGGGCAAGAACCCACGGGACAAGGAGGTGTTCCAAGCCACGCATCGTGCCGTTCGCGCCTTCCTCCACGCCACGATCGAGGGCCATCTTCCCGCGCTCGATGAGACGTACGGCCTCTCGGCTCGCAAGGAGAAACGACTCAGCCAGATCCGCCTCGACATCAAGGACCCCATCCTCTTCCGCACGGGAACAGCTGGCATCGGCCAGATCAGCAATTTCCAGCTGGCGGCACGCCCCGGTCCTGCTCTCTGGCTGCTGGCACTCCGACCAGCTGCGCTCACGACGCGGTGGGGAACGCTGGGTCTGGATCCACTCCTCCTCGGCATCCTTGGCACCAATGTCACACCGAGCAGCGCCTATCAGAACCTGGCATTGCCTGTCCCCAAGGATCCAGGTCTCAAGGGCCTCGTCTTCTACTTCCAGGTCGCAGCACAGGGCCGCGACGGTACCCGGTTCAGCAACACGGTCACACTGCCTGTCGCACGGTAGTGCTACCCGGAGAAAAAGGGTCTGACCCCATGTACTCGGGTGTTCGCGTCCCCACCGAGCAGCGCCCCACAACCCACTACCCACTACCACTACCAACACCAACAGCCGGCTAGCGCCCAACTTTGGGCAAGCCCTGGCCCTCCATCTGATGAAGGCGGTTGTAGAGCGTGCGTGGGGAAACGCCGAGGATGGCTGCGGCTTTTGTGCGGTTGCCCTTCTCTTGCTGAAGCGTGGCGAGGATGAGAGCGTCTTCGACGTCCCGAAGTCGACGGCCCACGAGAGACTCGATGGGATCCCGGTCAGGACGATACTGGGTCAGATCATCGTTTCCCGACACCAGGATCTCGGCGCATTGGATCCAGGAACCAATGAGGTTCTCGGTGATTCCCTCCTCTTCGCAGAGCAGGAAGGCACGTTGGATCAGGTTGCGGAGCTCGCGGACGTTCCCCGGCCAATCATATTGCTGGAGGAGAGAACGAGCCGACGCATCCAAGAGCGGAGTGGCCATGCCCCGTTCCGCCGCGAAGCCTGTCAAGAAGTGCTCGGCCAGGGGGAGGATCTCCTCTCGCCGTTCCCGCAAAGGCGGGATGTGGATGGGGAGGATGTGGAGTCGGTAG
>JAJRTL010000300.1 GCA_024278315.1 Planctomycetota bacterium
ACGATCAAGAGGATCAGCAAGAAGCCCAAGGGTCACATCGCAGACACTGGATTGGCCTGCAGTCTCCAGATGCTCTCCTCACCCAAAGCCCTGTCCGGGCATCCCCTGACCGGCGCCCTCTTTGAGAGTGCGGTCGTGGCAGAGGTCCGCAAGCTATCCGAGACACTCGTTTCGCCACCCGCCATCCACCACTGGCGCAGCCATGCCGGCGCCGAGGTGGACCTCCTCCTCGAGCGTGACGGCCGATTCCATCCCATCGAGATCAAGCTCGCTTCACGAGTCTCCCGGGAAGACACGCGAGGCATCACCGCCTTCCGCGACACCTACCCATCGCTGGATATGGCTCCCGGACTCGTGATCTGCCCCTGCAACGACGTCGCCCGCCTGAACGACAAGGACCATGCCTTGCCGTGGGATCTCAGGTAGGTCCGGATCCTTGCAGGAGTCCAGGGAATTGCTCCTGTGAGCCGATGCCATCGCCGCGGATCAGGACTCAGGTTAGTGCCCATGGCCCGAAGGTGCATCAGTCCAGCAGCCAGGGCCATTCGGGAAGGCGCTCTCGGCAAAAAGCCACCATGGACTGCGGCAGAGCCCGGCCGAGACGGCCTGGGTGGCGCACGTTACCCGCAAGCGCAAGGAGAGGTGTCGAGGTCGCCTCGCTACACAGATCCGGACTCCACTCGAGCCAATCCACGATCCCCTCCTGGTCAGTGGAATAGAGACCCAGCAAGATGCCTTTGCAGGCTTCGGTAGCCGCATCCCTATAGCCGAGAGCCTTCAACTTCCGCACGTCCTCCACATAGGGGTCGAGGATCTCCTCAAAGACCTCGAAGAGAGCCTGCCCCACCTCGACATAGCCCCAGGGCCTCTTGCCAGCTCTGGCCCCGACCTCGAAGGGATCGACAGCGCCCAGCTCCATGGCCAGTTCTTCTGCCACTTCCTGCACCCATCCGCCTGCTTCGTCCGCCTGTGAATCTCCTGCGCGGACGGTAGCGTGGAGGGTAACAAACATCATGATCACACCCGCACAAGGAGATCTGCTCAAGGCTGATGCCGTTGCCCTCGTCAACACGGTCAATTGCGTGGTCTTCATGGGTAAGGGGATTGCCCTGCAGTTCAAGAAGGCATTTCCGGCCAACTTCAAGGCCTACCAGCGGGCCTGCCGAGCAGAAGAGGTCCAGCCAGGTTCGATATTCGTTTTCCGACGGGTTCGCTGCTCTCTCCGAAGTTCATCATCAACTTTCCCACCAAGCGGCACTGGCGCGGCAAGTCGCGGATCGAGGATATCCAGAGCGGACTGATCGACCTGGTCCGTACCATCCGTGAACTCAAGATCAGTTCTGTTGCGGTCCCTCCTCCCCAATCGGCATCACGCCTGGATCGGGTCTCCGATCTCATCACAGGTTTCGAGACTCCTTATGGCATGGAGCTGCTCGCCTCGGTGCACTGGGTCGCTGTGCACAAGGCTTCGCCCGCAAGAACGGCTTCCGAGGCCGAAGACGCAGTCCATGCCTGGACTCCACGCAAGCGGGCGATGTTCAAGCCGGAGCACATCCGCATTGCCTGGGATCACCTGCGTGACCTGGACTGGCTGCCAACAGCCCAGTCCGACGCCATCTGAATCACCACCAGGCGTGCGGGGCAGGGTGAGTCACCTACAGGAACTCCGACGGGATGACAGAGTCGTCCACGCGGACTCGCGGGCGTCATGGAGCAGGACTACGGTGGGAACGGCGGCGAACGTCTCGGAGCAGTCGATCGTGCGCAGATCGCGGGGCGCTGATCCGCGAGAAGAAGGAGCGCGTCGCGGCCAAATACCTCGCTGATCTCTATGCGGGTGCGGCGCGTCTTGGCGCGTGCTCGAACCTATTGCAAGAGCACCCGGACACGTCCCTGCGACTGCGATTCTACCGCGTGCGAGAGCACGTGCTGATCTGTGACGTGATCGGCGATCGCATCTTCGTGCTGGCCCTGCGCCATGCCGTCATGGATTTGCCGAGCCGCATCGCCGAGCTCGAGCCACAGCTCATTCACGAAGCCGAGATCATGACCCGCCAGATCGACCGCGCGCGATGAGCCGGGAGAGGGCTGCGATCACCCTTGACCGTCGTGACCTCGAATGGCATGCCTCCTGGCTCAACTTGCGTGAGGCTCTGGCCCCCTACCGCTCCTTGGCCATCCCCGGGTCGTACTCGATCGAGTAGTCGCCGTCAGGGTTGGAGTCGCCGTCATCCCCGTCGGCGAGCTCGTAGCCCATGGCCCGGTAGCCCGCGAGGCGTTTGGCGAACATCCGCGCCAGCATCGGGACATCCTTGTCCGCGTAGTCGAAGATGCGGACTTCGGCCTTGCTTGGGTGCCTGCGTTGGAGGCGACCGGCGTACTGCACGAGCACGAGGGTGTTGCGGCTGCGCGCAGCGATCAGACGGATCCCCATCACGGTCTTGCCGGACCCGGGCGGCGCGACCAGCACTCCGGTCTCATGCCGGGTCAGTTCGGCGATGGCCTTCTGCTGAGTGGAGCTGAGCTCTCCATGGAAATCGAGATCCAAGGCATCGCCCTCCGCGCGCTTGTCCTCCAGATCCAGAGTGACGCCGAGGTCCGACAGGAGATCCTCGAGATCCGACAGGCAACCACGGGGCAGGCCCAGGTGCTCATCCAACTCCTCCACACAGGAGATGATGCGAGGCGTGAGTGCCGTAGACAGGCGCATCGCCTGCTTCTTGTAGAACTCCGGATTCTGGAAGGCTCCCAGTCGTTTGATCAGGTTCAGTAACTGGGATGGCAGGCCTTTCTTCGGCACAAAGATCTGTTGCGCCAGCACGGCGTGCACGCGGTCGGGTAGCGTCCCATCGAAGGTCGCCTCGTGGGGCGGTCGTGCGCCTGACTGGCGAGAGGGTGGGCGCAGCCAGGGCTCCGCGCTTTCGTCTTCGGAGGAGCTCGGGCTGCGCACACCCAGCACCTGTCCCTGCCGGTGCGCCTCCCCCACCAGGTCCTGGACCCGGCTCGCTGCAATCCGCTCTTGGGTGGCCAGTAGCCTCCAAGGATCCGCGATCGTCGCCAGGCTGCCATCCAAGAACACGGTGTTGCCACTCCGACGAGTCTGGCCCTGCAGCGGGAGAGCAATGAGATTGCCAAAGCCGCCACGGGGTACCGTGTCCTGGTTGGGA
>JAJRTL010000301.1 GCA_024278315.1 Planctomycetota bacterium
CTGTCCCTCCGCCCCTTCCCGCCTTCGCGGGAGCCGGTGAGACCGAGCGCGACATCTTGCACGTGGATCTTCCCGATCGTCCCCAGCGGCTGCGACGTCGGGGTTCCAAGCGTCGGGCGGTTTCGGTGATGGTCGGTGCTCTTGCTGCCATGTTCCTCATGGGACTCGCGACCTTCTTCTTCGTGGCCAGGGACGAGGGTTCGGTCCGGATCCAACCCGCCGCCTGGAACGGCCAGTCTTCCGAGGTCAATGCGATGGCCACGAAGCCCGGCCTCAGCAGGAACGTGCAATTGGTGGAGGGCCCGAGGGACGTCACAGTGATCATGGGAAAGAACCGCTATTCCCTGGGCGATGAAGGTGTGGCCATGCGCTTTCTCAAGGAGCAGGTCTTTCGATCGAATCCACGTTTGGCCGACCTCACAGACGAGAATCCACGGACGAGGACCGTAGCGATCCAGACGGCCCTGAAGAGGATGGGAGTCAGCAGCCTTCCCGGGTGGGCGGAGGAGAGCCTCCGAGCCTGCCTGGACGAAATCCTCGATCGCTGATAGGCGGTCTGGGGCCAGGGAGAGAGGTCATGTCTTTTGGGAAGCGGTGGGCTGGATGGGGATCCAAAGCAAAAAAGCTGCAATAATCCCGGTCTCGGGGCGATAGCAGGCTGGCCCTCGAATCCGTCCCGCCTCGGGCGGACGAAGCTCATAGCCTCTGACCTCGCATGGATCTCTCGATTTTGAACATGGCACTTCCCACCGTTTCCAGCACGAGCGAAGAGCTCCCCCAAGAGCCGGACAACCATTGGGAACGGTTCTACGCGAGCTACCGCAAGCCCGGCTACGTGACCGGCTACGAGATCGTGCACAAGCTGGGCGGGGGCGTCTTCGGCATCGTGTTCAAGGCGCGCAAGGAGAGCATTGGAAAGGCCTACGCGATCAAGTTCCTGAAGATCGACGATCCCTCGGTGAAGGAACAGGTCCTGCGCGAACTCGAGACCGTCTCCCTCTTCGCCCAGGTGGACCACCCCAATCTCGTTTCGATCGAGGACAAGGGGGACGTGGACGGGATTCCCTTCATCGTCATGGGATTTGCCGGGGATGAGACGCTCAAGAGCAAGCTGGAAGAGGGTGCCATGGCGACCGAGGATGCCTTCCGCATCTTCATCCAGATCTTGCGCGGAGTGCAGGCACTCCATGAGCACAGTCTGATCCACTTCGACCTCAAGCCGGCCAACATCTTCATCAAGGGTGACATCGCCCGCGTGGGCGACTACGGCCTCAGCAAGCTCGTCAGCGAATCACGCAGGTCCCTCTCGATGGGGCGGGGCACGCCCTACTACATGGCCCCCGAGATGCTCAACCGCAAGGGGGATCACCGCTCCGACATCTATAGCCTCGGCGTGATGTTCTACGAGTGCCTCTGCGGCGAGCCGCCCTTCATGGGTGAGAACGAGTGGGAGGTGCTCGAGGGGCACAAGACCAAGGAGGTCGAGTTCCCGGTCACGATGCCGCGCGAGTACAAGCCTGTGATTGCACGGATGCTGGCCAAGGACCCGGACGATCGCTATCAGAGTCTCGAAGAAGTCTTGCGCGATCTGCGTGCCCCCGTGGCGCTCGGTGAGAGCATCCTGATCGAATACTCGTCCTCGCAGGGCGGAGCGGCGACCAAGCCCGGTAGCAAACGGGCCCGTTCGGCAGAGAAGGCCAAGGCCTTCGTGGATGGCTCGCCGGACGCGGGACAGCCGCCTCCCTTGCCCAAGGCCGCGGGTCAGGCGCCCATGGGCCCTGGTCATCTGGTCGGCAGCATCATCCGAGCGATGTTCATCGCCCTCCTGCTTCCCGCCCGTGTGCTGGGGCTCGGTATGGGGCGTGGGCTCCAGCTCCTGGTCTCCGTTCCCTTCGCGATCCTGCGTTTCGTCGGCAAGGTCTCCCTGGTGCTCCTCGGGGCAGCCGCCGTCCTGCTCGTGATCTTCATCATTGCCGCCCTCTTCTTCGGCGCCTGACACTGGGCCCTGTTCGTCGCTGGGCTTGTCCGCCACCGAGCCAGCTCATTGCCCCTGCCCCATGCGTGGTCAAAGGCCATCCACCCGGCTATGGTTCCCCTTCAGACAAGGATTCCCGATGAACCGATTCGACCTCAAAAAGCTACAGGACTTCGACTCGCCCGAATGGCAGCGTTTCGAGACGGAGTTCTTCTCGCGCATCTACTTCTACGTCAAGAAGCAGGTCAAGGATCACCAGGCTGCGGAAGACATTGCGCAGGAGACCTTCCTGGGTGCGGTCCGAGGCATTGGAGGATTCGATACCCAATACACCTATGAGCAGTTCCTTTTCGGGATCGCTCGTAATCGTGTGGTGGACTACTTCCGGAAGAAGCGCCCCATTCCGATTTCCGAGAAGGAGGACTCTGGGATGTCGCGGAGCTACATGGGGCTGGAGCGAATGGCGAGTGATCGACGTTCTCCCGACGAGAGCGCGATCGCATTCGAGAGCATGCGCGTGCGCGAGACCGTCCTCGTCGACATCTTGAGGACCTTCGTGGCGCAGCTCTGGGAGGAGGGTGAGTTCGAGAAGCTCAAGATCCTCGAGTTCCTGATCGCATTGGGAGGGCGCAACAAGGAGGCTGCGGAGCGTTTCGACGTGCGGGACGAGAAGGCCGTGGCCGGGATCAAGTTCCGAGCCCTTGAACGTTTGCGCGGCCTGGCACGGCAAGCGGATCCCGACCATCAACTCTTCGAGGGGCTCTGGAAGCCCGGTGCCAGATAAGGAGCGATCATGAACCACGAACAAGACAATCCAGAGGATCGCAATTTCGAGAATCTCCCAGAGGACGCTGAGGATCTGTTGGTTCCCGAACGTTCCGAGAGGCTCATGCTCACCGTTGGGCGCGCCTGGCGCGAGGGACGTGTCAGCTGCCCGCACAGCGATTTACTCAGGTCCTACAAGGACGGGGGCCTCTCCGGCGGTCAAGCCGACTACATTGCCTGGCATGTGAAGGAGGCAGAGTGCCCCTATTGCATGGCCTATCTCGACGAGATCGAGGCTGCCGACAGCACATCCGACAAGAAGCAGGAACTGGACCAGATCAAGGAGCGCCTGCTGAGTTCGACGATGACCTTCCTCGCCTCGAAGAGAGGGGTGTAGAGAGTCGGGCCGATGCGGCGGACTGCTGATTGCCCAGTCCTCGATGGGCGGCGAAATCGCCAAAAAAAACTGGGGCGGAAGGAATAAAGCCATGGGGGGTGCGAATCAGTGCTTGTTCGCCCGCCAACCTGTTCTGGCGGACTTGTTGATACCGCTAGCCCCAGGAGGCAAACATGTTCAGAAAACTACTCAAGTGGACCCTGATCTCGGGAGTGACCCTCGGTGTCGTGGGCTTCTTGTTCTTTGGCAAGGGCTTCACCAGCTACGCTTCCACCGCATTCAATGACGTGCGCACTGCCGTCAGGGAGAACGTCAGCGTCGACTTCGAGCTTCGAAGGGCCAAGAGCCTCATCGGGAAGATCGATCCGGAGATCCTCGAGGCACGCCGTGAGGTCGCCCGATCCGAGGTGGATCTGGATCGTCTCGGTGTTGGCATCCGGAACCTCCAAGCCCGATTGGTCAAGGGGGAGCAAAGGATCTCGAGCCTGCGTGAACATCTGGCCATGATTCCGGCTATGGCACCTGCTGTAGGAGGTGAAGTGCGGAGTGTGTCCTACCAGGTCGAGCCCGAGAATCTCTGGCGTGCCAAGGTCGACCGCATTCGCTACGAGCAGGAACTTGCCCGCACCTTCGACCTGTATCGCAACCAGAAGTCCCTCCTCAAGAGCAAGACCAACCTGATGGTGCGGCAGCGTCAGATCCTGGAAGCCTCCAGGACCAAGCTCGCCGCCGTCCGCTCCGAGAAGCAGAAGCTCGAGGACATGGTCACGCAGCTGGAAGCCCGCAAGCGTCAACTGGACGCCTTGGCTGCGACAACCCATCAGATCGACCTCGATGACAGCGTGCTGAACCAGGCCAAGACGGTCCTGGGTGACATCCAGAAGCGCTTGGACGTCAAGGAGAAGATGATCCAGGAGGGGATCTTCATGGAGACCGGAATCGCTAGCGAGAGTCTCGTCAGCCGGGACATCACGAGCGAAGTCGATGCCTACTTCATGCCCCAGAAGCCGGTTGCAGGGAGAATCGCTCCCCGAGCCGAAGCACGGGTCCTGCAGCCCATCGAGTCCGGCCGATAGGCCCTGACTGGGCCTTGGCCCCCGCAAGGGGGCTCCTGACCATCCCCGGTCTTTCTTCTCTGCTGGCGGGCAAAGAGAAGAGGCCGGGGATGGTTCCGTTTCCGGCCTCTGGGGCCTTGTCGAGGCCATCCGGGGGGCCGATTATCCTGGACCGGCTCCAGCCTTGGACCTAACCTCTCTAGCCCGAACGATTCATGACCTCGATGCGTCTGACGGCGCCTTTCGGTCCAGGACCGCGAACCTGGCGGTTCGCTCGGCATTGCTTCGATTCGACGACCCTCCTGGGCCGCCTTCATCTCCCGCAGCCGTCCTGAACTCGAAACGCTCTCGTCAGACAGCAACGATCTCATGACTCATCCGGGCTAGCCCCACGCGTTGTTTCCAGCCATTCCCACGAGTCCTTGTTCAGGGTGACCGGTGATCCTCATTCTCAAGCCCGGGCTTGGTCCCGCTGAGAGAGAGCGCCTTCTCGAATTCGCATGCGATCACGGATATGAGCCCAAGCTCCTGTCCGAGGTCCTCGAAGAAGGCCGACGATTGCTCCTGCTATCGGGAGGACCTGAGGGTCCCGATCCCGATGGTCTGGATGGGATCCGCCTATGGCCAGGTGTGGAGCGCGTGCTGGACTTCGGCAATCCACTGCCCCAGGCGAGTGCCGCCATGGATACGGCAGCGGTCCGTCCACTTTGGTCCGATCATGAAGACGGCAGCTTCGATTTCGCACCGCAGTCGATGATCTGGATCGCAGGCCCTTGTTCTGTCGACAACCCCGAGTTCCTCGGCGAAGTCGCTACGGCAGCCGCCAGGGCTGGCGCCTCGATGTTGCGTGGGGGAGCCTTCAAGCCCCGCACCTCGCCCTATGCCTTCCAGGGACAGGGACGAGAAGGCTTGTTGCTCCTCTCGGCCGTGGCGCGAGATCTGCGGTTGCCCTGCGTCACCGAAGTCCTGGACCCTCGCGACGTGGATTTCGTGGCCCAACATGCGGACATGCTCCAGATCGGCGCCCGCAACATGCAGAACCAGCCGCTGCTTCGCGAGGCAGGAGCCTCGGGCCACCCCGTCATGCTCAAGCGTGGTATGGCCGCCACGATGGACGAACTTCTCGCCTCCGCTGAGTATCTTCTGGATGCCGGCTGCCAGTCCCTGGTTCTCTGTGAACGGGGTGTGCGTAACTTCGATACGAGTCGACGCGGCCTGCTGGATCTCTCCATCGTGCCCGCTCTGCGCGAACGCACCGCTCTGCCGATCTTGGTTGACCCGAGTCATGCCACCGGACGCAAGAGCCTCGTGACGCCGATGGCCAAGGCCTCGGTCGCCGCTGGGGCCGATGGAGTCATGATCGAGGCCCATCCCCATCCCGCGCAGGCGCTCTCCGATGGCGGCCAGGCCCTCCTTCCCGCCGAGCTTGCAGCTCTGGGCAAGAGCCTCCGGGCCCTTGCTGCCTTGGAAGGACGACGCATCCCGACCAGTCCTCTCTTTCGTGAGGAAGTGGCCAGGGAGCGGGAGCTTCCGCGGGCTGACGGCTCGTCCGAGGAAGACTATCAGACAGCGCGACCGCCCCGGCGTAGCCGTACCAATCCCTGACCCTAGAACAGGATGACAGGATACCGATGAGCCAGGAAGACCCCTCGGCAGGACGCCGAAAGCGCAAGCCATACATCGCCGCGAACTGGAAGATGAATCTGGATCGCAACCAGGCTCTGGACATGATCAAGACGCTCAAGGCCAGGCTGGGTGATGGAGATGATCGAGAGGTCGCTGTCTTCGCGCCCGCGGTCTATCTGGCGGACGTGGCTGCCGTTTCACAGGGATCGCCCATAGGCCTCGGAGCCCAGAATATGCACTGGGAGGAGAATGGGGCCTTCACGGGCGAGATCTCTGCGCTCATGCTCCGGGGCGTCGGCGTGGATCGCGTGCTCATCGGCCACTCGGAGCGGCGGCACCTCTTCTTCGAGAAGGACGAATGGATGGGGCGAAAGATCCGGGCGGCACTGGATCACGACATCCTGCCCACACTTTGCGTGGGGGAGACGATCGAGGAGCGGAAGGCCGGAAAGGCCCAGGAGGTAATCGCACGTCAGCTCAAGACCGGTTTGGAGTGGGCCCAGGCAATAGAGATGAGCCGGGTTACGATCGCGTACGAGCCGGTTTGGGCCATTGGCACCGGGGAGACAGCGACCCCGGATCAGGCGGGAGAGGCTCACGGCATGATCCGGGACTGGATCTCCGATCGGTTCGGAGCCGAGGTCGCGGATGACCTGCGTATCCTCTATGGGGGCAGCGTCAAGGCCGACAACGTCAAGGAGCTCATGGCCGTCGAAGGCGTGGATGGGGTCCTGGTCGGAGGGGCCAGTCTCCAGCCAGACGCCATCCTGCCGATCATCGAGTTCGACAAGTAGCCCGAGGGTCGGTCGGATCCAGCCTCAGGGGCTGTAATGCCGGTCGGGATGCTTGGCAAGAGGGGGATGGATCCGTATCCTTCTTCGCCTTCCTTTGGAATGGGCCTTTCCCGTTGGACAGGCCTGATATCTGGGTGTCGCCCGAGCAGAAGCATCTGCGGGGTGGATCCGGGGCAGGAGAACAACAGCAAGCATGGCTATCGTCAAACTCCTTCTTTGGGTGCTCTTCTTCGCGAGCGCACTCTTCATGATGCTCGTCATCCTCCTCCAGGAGCCCAAAGGCGGTGGCCTGGCCGAGGCCTTTGGTGGCATGGGAGCCCAGACCTTTGGCGTGAAGGCGGGTGGAATCAACCGTTTCACCTTCACGATCTTCGCCGTCTTTTCTGGCTCTGCCCTCCTCCTCCACGTCCTCCGGGACGTTTGATCCAGGAAGCCGTGCGTCCTCTTGTTCCGGCTTTCCGA
>JAJRTL010000302.1 GCA_024278315.1 Planctomycetota bacterium
GGTGCAGCAGTTCCGCAGGCGCAGCCCTGAGGCCAAGGTGGCCACCGTGACCATTTCCTCGGCCTCCAGCATCAGCGATATCGCGGCCAGCAAGGACCACGAACTCGCCGACTACGTCATCTACACCAAGCGACGAGGCTGGGGCAAGGACGAGGGCATGAACGCCGTGCATACGAGTCGCAGGCTCCGCTTCAAGATCTCGGTGCCCAAGTCGGCCAAGGCGGGCGAGAAGCTCCCGCTCCTGATCTGGCTCTCCGGTGATGGCTACCGCGCCGAAGATGGCCTGCGCTACTGGAAGCTGGCGCTCGGCGATCAAGCTGCTGTCCTGAGCGTGGAAGCTCCCTATCCCCAGATCGAGGAGGACTTCCGGATCGGCGGACGCTGGTTCTGGACCGAGACCTACCAGTCGGACCTCAACGACACCATGTTGGCGCTGGAGGAGATCCGGCGCTACGCCCTCGCCTATTGGCCCCTGGATTCCGACCGCGTGCTTCTTGCCGGCCTGGGCAGTGGAGCCACGACCTTGGCTGCCGCCGGTCTCTACAGCGAGCACCTCCCCCACCAGGTCCTTGCGATCCACCCAGCCAGGGAAGCCAAGCTGCGAGAACGCGGCATCCCCGATGAACCACCGGCCGAGACGAAGCTCACGGTCTACCCCACGCCCGACAGGATGTCTTGGTGGAAGAGCATGATCGGTTCCTTCAACAAGGAAGGATACTCAGCCGAGGTGCGCACACTCGAAGCTCCGGAAGGAGTCAAGGGCCTCATGCAACAGATCGAGTACCAGATCCGGACAAGACTGAAGATCGGCAACGAGGACATCCACACGATCGCCGAGGAACGGCACTACCTCTTGGTGCAGGACTCCGAGAATCCAATCGCCAGCTATTGGACGCTGCTGCACAAGCGTGCACTGGAAAAGAATGGCATCACGGTTTCGATCACCGACAGCGCCGGTCTGGCGAATCAAGCAGGTGCGTTGTCGAACATGCCCATCCGCCCCACGATCCGGATCCTGGGATTCGAAGGAGAACCGTGGGTCTCGAAAGTGAGCCAGTTGGTCGAAGGAAGCCAGGCGCTCGACATCGCTAGCCTCGCCAAGAGCGCCATCATCCCTCCCGCCAAGGGGCCTTTCGGCGGCACCACGATCCTGGTCCTGCCCAAGGGACTCGGGGCGAAAGCCACGAAGGCCTGGCAGGGGATCGAGAAGACGAATCCCCTCCGGTTCCGAGGACGCTTCTATCGCCTCAAACTCGCCTATCTGGATGCCAGTCCCAGCCTCACCGAGGTCCTCGCGGAGAGCAAGAGCAAGGGGCGCAATAACCTCCTCATCGTTCCCGCCACCTATTGTTGGGATGGTGAGCAGATGCGCGCGCTCAAGAAGGCAGCAGGGCAGATTCCATCAGGACTCTCCATCGCCTGGATGTCAGGTCTCGGCGCCGAAGTCTACAAGCGCGCCCGGTAGCTCCACGACATCGACCGCCTCAGCGGATGGACGCGCAGCGGCGCTATTCCTCAGCGCCTTCGCTGGCCAAGTCCTTGGGAGTAGAGTCCCCGGTATCTTCCGACGTAATGGAGGCCGCCTTCTTCTTGGCTTCGTCCTCGACGAGCTTGCCGAAGAACTCGGGCATCTCCACGCCGCCGATGTCCTTCATCATATGCAAGGCTGGTGGAAGGGCTCCTGCGAGTCCACGCAGGAAGCCTGCGGTTCCCGAAGACCCATCCTTACCGCCTCCATCCCAGACGACGACCTTGTCGAACTTGATGTTGGAGATGGCCTTGGCCGCGTTCTCGGAGAGCTTGTCCATGTGCTCCAGCATGAGCATCTGGAAGGCCTGCTGTGAGCCTCCGCAGGCATTGACGATTTCCTTGAGCCCCTCGCCCTTCTTGGCCAGAATCTCGTAGTTGCCCTTGGCTTGCGCTTCGAGCTTGGCATAGATGGCAGCGGCTTCGCCCTCGGCTTCGATCCGCCGCTTGGCAGCAGAGGCTTCGGCATCCACGATGGTCGTCGCCTTCTCTGCCTTGGATACGGCTTCGAGTTCCGCTCGTTTCTGGGCTTCAATCTTTTCGGCGTTGGCGAGGGCAGCCTTGGCTTCGGCACGGTACTGCGCCTCGAGCACGGCGGCCTGGGCCTCACGATAGCGAGACTCACCTTCCTGGTAGGCCTCGGCTTCGCGAACACGAAAATCGGCGTTGGAGGCTGCGATCGAACCCTTGGCCTCGTTCTCGCCACTCACCGCCTTGGCGTTGGCATCGGAGACCTGGATACGCATCTGTCGCTCAGCGTCCTTGATGGCGATCTCCTTGCTGTACTGCGCCTCCTGCTCACCAACCATGCGCTCGCGTTCGAGGTCTGCGACCTTGATGGCGCGATCCCGCTCGGCTTCTGTCGTCCCGATATCCCGTTCCCGGCTCGCATTGGCCACTTCGATGGCCTGGACCTTGTTGGCCTCGGCGACACCGATGGCACCCTTGCGTTCTTGCTGGGCGACATCGACTTCGGCCTGCTTGATGGCCTCGGCGGCTGCTTTGCGGCCGATGGCCTCGATGTAGCCGGACTCATCCGTGATGTCCTTGATGTTCACGTTGATGAGCACGAGACCGATCTTCTTGAGCTCAGGCTCGAGCGAGGACTGGATCTTGTCCAGGAAGACATCCCGATCCCGGTTGATCTCCTCGATGCGCATCGAGGCGATCACCTGGCGCAGCTGACCGAAGATGATGTCCTCGGCCTGCTTCATGATCTCCCGTTGTCCGAGTCCCAGCAAACGCACGGCTGCATTGTTCATCGTCTCCGTATCCGTGCCGATCGCGACCGTGAAGACACTGGGGACCGATACACGGATGTTCTCGATGGACAGCGCACCTTCGAGAGGGATCTCGATCTGGATGGGATCCAGGGTCAAGAAATCGTAGGCCTGGATCAGTGGCATGATGAAGGCGCCACCACCGTGGATCGATCGGGAGGATCGACCGGAACCCGTACGTCCGTAGATCACGAGGACGCGGTTGCTGGGACAACGCTTGTAGCGTTTGGCAAGGACCAGGACGAGACCGCCGACCAGTACGGCGATCGCAAGGGCGAACAAGGGCCCGCCGTAGTCCTCTGCGAGGGACGCCTTGGCGAGAAGGGAGAGACTACTGGGGGGAATCATGGGGTTCTCCTTGGTTGTGGGGAGCGGAATCGAGGGGCAGGACTTCGAAGCAATCGCCCGAACTCATGGCCACGACGCGACAGAGGGCACCAGTCGCAATCTCCTCGCCTTGCGTGATCGCAGCGTACTCCACACTACGATCCTGGATCGAAACCGTGATCTTTCCGCGACCAGCCGCCCTGGCTGGAATACGCAGGTAGACCGTAGCTGTCTTCCCGACCGCGTTCTTGGGATCGAGGTTGCCCGAGATCGAGAGCTTCTTGAAGAATCGCATGATCCAGGCGATGAAGAGCATGACCGACGCGCCTGCCGCGGTCGCGGCCACGGCCGTCAGCGTATGCCCCCACCCCGCACCCGTCCCGATCCAGCCGACCAATCCGAAGAAGGTCAGGAAGCCGGCGATCGCGCGGATGGAGAGGACGTTGAGCGAAGGATCGCCCATGTCCTCGAGATCGACGTCCTCACCCACATCATCGAAGTCGGTGTCACCACCGAGGCCGATCAGATTCAGGCCGAACTGGGCGAAGAGGACACTGCCGCCAATGATGGCGCAGGTGATGTAGATCTTTGCCAGGCCAAAGCTCGTAAACGTGCTTTGCGCCCAGTCCCAGAGACTATCCATATCGGGATCCAGGGATGAGGTTGATGGGTCGGTGGCAGTCTAGCCCGAACGCTTCATGACCTCGATGCAACGATCTCAAGAATCATCCGGGTTAGCCCGAACGATTCATGACCTCGATGCGCCTGACGGCGTCTTTCGGTCCAGGACCGCGAACCTATCGGTTCGCTCGGCATTGCTTCGATTCGACGACCCTCTTGGGTCGCCTTCGTCTCGCGCAGCCGTCCTGAACTCGAAATGCGCTCGTCAGACCGCAAAAACGAGCTCGGCTGCGCCGATCTCGCATTTGCTCGCAACGATCTCAAGAATCATCCGGGTTTGCCATCGACTTCGCAGGAAAGAAGTTTCGGGGGTGCGTCGATATTGCGAGGAAATGGCGACGACAGCAACTTCCATCTCTTCGCTCTGGAAGCGCGATTATTCGAAATCCCTCAATCGAGGAGCTGCTGCACACGGCTCAGGAATTCGCCGTTTTGAATCTGACGATAGAGATCCTTTCCCGGGCAAGTCGTCTGGGTGGACCAATCGCGATGTCCACGAATCGTCGTGGGCAGGATAGCGCGATCTTGACAGAGCCAGGCCACGAGGCGGACGGCAGAGTCGAACTGGGCCTTCTTGACGCTCTGCTTGTCGAAGTTGCCCCAGAGTTGGACGAGCAGATGGCCATTCGTGTCGTACTCCGTGTTGGTCTCACCCTCGTAGTTCCAGTCCCGCCCCTCGAAGATCCGCCCATCAGGTGCGATGAGGTAATGGTAGGGCACATCGGGCCATTGCTTGTCACGTTTCCCCCAGGTCTGCAGTGCCCGTATCTTCTGGTAGGGGTCACTGCCGTCCTCCCAGAGCACACCCGCATGGTGGATCGTGATCCGCACCGGCACCTGCTCGCGGCTCTCGGCCATCGGATCTGGTTTCGAACCCCAGTCCTCGGCTGGGATGATGTCGGGGCGAGACGCGACCTTTCCGTCTCTGTGGCTGGCGCATGCCGTGAGACCGAGCGAAAGGACGAGAGAGGGAAGAACCCATCGATAAGGCTGCTGCATGCGCCCAATCTAGCTTCCTCCTGCCGGCATGGGGACGGTCGCTGGTCACTTTCTTCCTCTTCGCCCCCACCAGACCGGCATGGAAATCGAGACCCATCGTTCAATTCCTCCAGCTTCGTGA
>JAJRTL010000303.1 GCA_024278315.1 Planctomycetota bacterium
CAACTGCTCCAGGTGGAGGTGCCGCGAGGGGGCAATGCGATTTTCCGTGTGGCGCTGCCTGGTGGCTATGGAGCCCCGGATGTCGAGGTCCTGGCCGTCGCCAAGGAGACCAAGGTCTACCGCCAGCACAAGGACAAGACCGACCGCACGGGCCGCGTCGAGCTGAAGCACCTGCCCGCCGGTGAATACATGGTCTACTTCACCAAGAAGGGATTCAGCCAGGGCTTCATGCAGGTCAAGGTTCCCGCATCCGGCAAGATCGAGCGCACGATCTCACTCAATCTGAGTCGTTGAGTCTGGCGAGGCCCGCAATGCAGGCTAGTCTCCTCCCGCATGGATCAGGGTTCTCAACGGAGACATCCCGGTAGAGAACTCCTGGGCCTCGCCTTGCCCGGAGCGATCACGCTCCTGCTCGACAATCTCTATCGAGCCAACGATCTCTACTGGGTCAAGGAGATCGGTCGGCAAGCGCAAAGCGCTGTCTCCGTGGCGAGCATGGTCAGCATCCTGACCTTTGCCCTCTACGGCGGACTCGCGATCGCCAACATGGCCCTGTCAGCGCGTGCACACGGAGCAGGTCGTCCCGAACGCGCCCGCACGCTCCTGCACTTCTCCCTGACACTGTCTCTCGTGGCTGCAGGTGTGGTCGCCCTGGTCGGATTCACATCCATGGACATGGTCGTGGGCTTCCTCGTGCCCTCGGCCGATGGGATCGACCCGGCGGGAGTCGCGGCCGAGCGCATGCACCTCAGGGAGTATCTGAGCCCACTCTTCGCTGGCGGATTCTTCCTCTGCCTCGCGACAGTCGTAGAACAGGCCTTCCTCGCGGCCAAGGACAGTCGCACGCCGCTCTACCTGCAGATGACGGCTGTCCTTCTCAACTTCGGACTCAATCCGCTGCTGATCTTCGGCCTGGGGCCCATCCCCGCACTGGGCACTGCAGGTGCCGGGCTGGCGACCGTGGCTTCCCGCGCGCTTATCGGAACCGTCGGCTTGTGGCTCCTCAGGCGTCGGCTCATGAGCAGCGTGACCGACCATGGATTCTCAGCCCGGCAGACACTGTGGCGCATGGCGCGACTGGGCTTCCCCGTGCTCTTGGCCATCGCCGTGTACGCGATCGCCTTCCAGATCATCCTCCATCGCAGCTTCGCTCCCTTCGGGGAGGTGGGCCGTGCGGCGTTCGGGGCGGGCTTCGTCATCGAGGGGATTGCCTTCTGCATGATCTGGGGACTGGGCATGGCCAGTGGCAGTCTCACGGCCAACGCGCTGGGAGCGGGAGATCGACCGGGAGCCGAAGCTGTCGTCAAGCGAGCCACGATCTACGTACTGATCCTGACCCTCCCCCTGACGCTCCTCTTCCTCTGGGCCCCCCACATCCTGGCATCGGCGCTCACCGATGACCCGGAGGTCCAGAGGGAAGTCGTGGTCTACCTGCAGATCCTCGCCTGGAGCCAGTGGGCGGTGGGTCTTCAGGCCGTCTACGAGGAGTCCATGATTGCTGCGGGCTACGCGGCCCCGATCTCCATCACCAACATGTTCTGGAACCTGATCCGGATTCCCCTGGCCCACTGGCTGGCACTGACCCAGGGCTATGGCCTTCCCGGGATATGGTGGGCCGTCAACCTGTCCACCTATGGCAAGGCCCTCACCGGGATGCTCCTCCTGCGCCTCGGCCGTTGGCAGGGAACCGGCCTCTGACTTGCGCTCCCCACCCCCCGCGGCTAGATTCTGCCGCCCCTTTTCCAGCCTTCCCCCTCAAGGAAGGTCGCAGGGGGCCAGGCATGGCGAGGTAGCTCAGCTGGTGAGAGCGGTGGATTCATAACCCACAGGTCGGCAGTTCAAATCTGCCCCTCGCTACCATTTGCATGGCAAGGCTTTACGCCGATCCGCCGGAGCCGGCGGATCGGCGTTCCTGTTTCGACCAGAACCAGGATGGTCTTCTTGGGCGAACGCCGAGCTAGCTTTGCCCCGCAACGCAGCATGAAGCACCGCCCTGTCTGGGACACGAAGGCAGGAAAAGATTCGAAGGACAAGAAGGGACGCTTCCCATTCCATGCTCTCGCAAGTGGAGGGCTGGGAGGCCTGGGGCACAGCTGCTGTTTCGTCCGATGCAAGCAAGACTCCACCGCGGGTTGCCAAACTCCGCTCCAGGAGATCAGATACATGCCCTGAGAAGCGCAGGAACACCCCATTACCTGGCATGTCCAGCCTCCTCGGGTTTCTTCGTATCCCTCGATCCCCAAGCCACAAGGATGGTCCGCGATGCATCTCACTTCGCTGTGTCTCCCTCTCACCATGCCCGCGCTGATTCTTGGCGTCAGTCTGTCGACGACTCCCATACAAGCACAGAAAGCCCCCGTTGGGATCACCGACATCAACACGACGCTGGTCCCCCAGAATGCCAAGAACTCCTATCCCACCCCCTCCCGCGTAGCTCCTACCTATTCGAAGACCGCCCAGTTCCTGAGAGTGGGTTCCTGGGTCTACTTCCGGGCAACCACCGACGCGACCGGATACGAACTCTTTCGCACCAATGGGGTCAGCTATCAACTCGTCGCAGACATCAACCCAGGCAAGGCCAGTAGCAATCCCTATGACCTGACTGCAGTGGGGTCCCGCATCTACTTCAGTGCCTCAACGATCAAGGGCGGAACCGAACTCTGGGCGACGACCGGCAGCAAGGCCAGCACCATGATGGTTGCCGACCTGAATCCAGGTACCGTAAGCTCCTATCCGCGAGAGATCACGAGGCTCGGAAACAAGGTGGTCTTCCGTGCCTTCACGCCCGCGACCGGATACGAACTCTTCCTCTCCGATGGCACGGCGAAAGGAACCAAGCTGGTCAAGGACATGATCCCAGGGCCATCCAGTTCCAACTTCTACAACCTCGCGAGCAATCTGGTGGGCAATCGTGTCTTCTTCCGCGGGACCGATAGTGAGCCCTGGGTCACAGACGGCACGTCCGCAGGCACGGTCCGGATCGTCGACCTCAACGCTGGCACGGGTCGCAGCTATCCCTCCAATTTCACGCCCATCGGTCCTCTGAAGATGCTGTTCCAGGCCAATGACGGCAAGGTCGGCTACGAACTCTGGATCACCGACGGCACGGCGAAGGGCACGACATTGGTCAAGGATATCGCGACCGGCGGGAGCTCGGGCACCTACCTGTACATGTCATCGCCGGTCAACATCGCCCACAAATACGTGGTGTTTCGCGGCAACGACGGCAAGAACGGGTACGAACCGTGGATCACCGATGGGACTGCCAAGGGAACCTACATGCTCGTGGACGGGAACAAGGGTCCCGGCAGCGGCTACATCTACGATCCTGCCAACGACGGCAAGAGCTGCTACTTCGGCGTGCGCAATGCCTCAGGCAAGTCGGATATCTATGTAACGGACGGAACCAAGACGGGGACCAGGCGATTCAGCCCCACCGGAGGCGTTGCCACCTACATCGCCTACCTCGCACCGACGAAAGGCAAGGTCTACTTCCGCGGCTACAACATAACAGCGGGTACGGGCTACGAGCTGGGCGTCACGGACGGAACCGTGGCGGGGACCAAGGTGATCGCGGATCTCAACAAGGGCGCCTCCTCCAGCTATCCGAGCTACATCACCCAAGCGATTCCAGGCATGGTGGTATTCTCTGCCAACGACGGCTTGAACGGCACGGAGCTCTGGTCGAGCTTCGGGACCGCTGCGACCACCAGGCTCTTCGACATCAACGGATCGACGGGCCCCAAACCGACACAGGATGACCGGGTCGGCAACATCCTCCCCTTCTTCGGCAAGATCCTCTTCACGGCCGATGACGGCAAGACTGGCAAAGAACTCTATGTCAGCGACGGCAGCAAAGCGGGCACCGCCATGCTGATCGACATCCAATCTGGCTCAGCATCCTCCTCTCCATCGGACCTGACACTCTTGGGCGGGCAATGCATCTTCCAAGCCGACGACGGCAAGAGCGGTTCTGAGCTCTGGATCACCAATGGCACCAAGGCGGGAACCAAGCTACTCGTGGACATCGAACCCGGGTCCTCTGGCTCGGCTCCGACCAGCCTGACACGCATCGGCGATCGCATCTACTTCACTGCCTACAACAGCTTGAGCGGAAGCGAAGCCTGGGTCACGGACGGAACGGCTGCCGGGACGAAGCTGGTAGCCGACCTCATGCCTGGAACGGCCAATAGCTATCCCAGCGACTTCGCAGGATACAGGAGCAATCAGGTCGTCTTTGCCGCGCGCATTCCCAACAAGGGCTATGAGCTCATACTCACGGACGGCACACCAAAGGGCACGAGCCTGCTCAAGGACATCTCATCAGGAAACAGCTCCTTCCCCGTCGACATGGCCCTGCTGGGCGGGAAGGTCTACTTCAACGCCGACGACGGCAAGAATGGCACCGAACTCTGGGTGACCGATTTCACTGCTGCTGGCACCAAGATCGTCAAGGATATCGAAGCTGGGATTGCTGGCTCCAACCCACGCAGCCTCGAGGTCGTAGGCAATCGACTCTACTTCTCGGCGAACACGACCGCCAACGGCAGTGAACTCTGGCAGTCCGATGGCACATCCAGTGGCACCAAGCTGTTCCTGGATCTGGTTCCCGGAGCCAACAGTAGCAATCCCTGGTACCTGACTGCCGTAGGATCACGTCGCCTCTACCTGGCCTCGGAGTACGGCGGCAAGGGCCTGGAACTTCAGTCCATCGACCTTGCCACCAAGAAGATCACAGGCTGGGACATCAACGGTTCTGGCAATAGCGACCCCCAGAACCGCACGAATAGTCAGGACCGTTTTGCCGTCGACAATGGATACGTCTACCTGGCCATGAACAGCACCACGCCCTCCGATCTGCGCCTCTGGCGCGTGGAGAACGAAGCGACCGCCACACCGATCGGACAAGTCTCGCACACGACGCGGCTCGGTATCAGCGACCCAGTCATAGGTGGCACCATGAACATCCAATCCACGACAGCCGTTGCCAACCCAATCCAGGTACTGATGGTCGGCATCGGAGGTACACCGGCCAAGATCGGACCAGGCAACTACAGCTACATCAATCTGGGTCTCTTCAACCTTCCGCTGGCAGCAACTGCAGGGAAGACAATGAAGGCGCCACTGCCCATCAACAACGATAAGTCCCTCATCGGTGTCCGAGTCGTCTTCCAGACCTGGGCCTTCAACCCGGCCAACTTCGCAGGCAGCCTGGAACTCAGCAATGGGGTCCACCTGACGCTCGGAAACTAACTAGGATGATTCATGAGATCGTTGCGAGCAGACATGCCAATGGCGAAGCCAGTGGCATGTCTGAGGTCTGACGAGGAGATTTCGAGTTCAGGACGGCTGCGCGAGAGCATGAGGCGACCCAGGGGGGCCGTCGAATCGAAGCACTGACGAGCAAACCGCCAGGTTTGTGGTCCTGGACCGAAAGATCCCCGTCAGACGCATCGAGGTCATGAATCGTTCTAAACGCAGACTCCCACCATCACACAGCAAAAGACCGGGGGTGAGCAGGCATGGCCTGTTCACCCCCGGTTCATTGTCCCGGATGATTCATGATCTCCATGCAACGACCTTATGGATCATCCGGGTGATTGGCTGCTCACTCCTCCCGAGCGGCTGCGAGAACGCATGGCGCAGCGCTCAGGATCGTGGCGAAGAGCAGGTGCTACTGCTGCAACATGGCATACCAGGAGGCTTCGTCGAATCGGATGCCATGAGGACTCTTGGACCTCCAGAGGCTGACCCATTCCTTGCTGACCGCTGGCTCGTTCTTGTTCTTCGAGGACAAGGCCAGGATCCGGTCGCTGATCTCCCCCTGACGGCGGATGATCTGCTTGCGCTCCGTAACGGTCTTCCGATTGAAGTCTCTCGCCCATTCATCCAAGCGGCTGTCCGCAAGGTTCGTGAAGCGTCGGTACTCATTCTCAAGACGCTGAGCCTTTCTCGGATCGTACATGGTGACCATGGCTCGCCACTGGTTGTTGATGCGATACATCCGGTTGTACCGCGTCCAGTTCCAGCCCTTCGGGATCGGAGGCTCGACGATATCATCGTCGATAATCAAGAAATCGCCATTCTCGAAGAGCTCCAGCTCGTATTCGGCACGGAGGGCGCCGTGACTCATCATGGCCTCCTGCTCCATATCCGACAGAGTGATATCTTCCTTGGTGACGAGCTTGGTGACATAGGCCTCGTAGTCCCGCCTGCGCACCTTGGCTCGGCGCTTCATGATGGCATGCAAGTACCGACGCTCGGTCTCGATGATCGGCAAGGACCCTTCGATCACCTTCACGACGGTTTTCTCCCCGACCTGATGGCGGATCTCGACGCGCTTGCCCTGCTTCAGGGTCTCGACGACCTCTTCCATGCTCTTCACTACCGGTCTTTCGGCCTCGACCTTGTCGGGACTGGCGTCCAGATAGGTCCTGGCCGCTCCACCGAACTGGAAGGCGACGGCGGCAGCGAGTACGGACACGGTAACCAAGCCGGTAAAAACCAACTGCTGTTTGAGATTCGAACTCATTGTATCTACCTCCTATCGACTAGTTGCCGGCCAATGGACACTTCTTGCACTCGTACCAGAACTCCTCGTAGTAGTCCCAGGGATCGATGTCGTTGCGACCATCGCACTTGAGACCCGCCCAGTCGGCGAGGGCCTTGTTCCCGCAGTCCGCACTGAAATCACGACGCCAGGGCATGTATTTGTAGCTGCCAGCTCCGTTCATGACGTCGTTTGGTGGTTGCAGCAACATCGATCCGGCGAAACCTACACCGGTCGAGCAACAATCATCCGAGTGGTAGCACCCTTCGTTGAGATGCATGGCCTCGAACTGCCAGTTGAGCATGAGTCGGATGTCGGGGAAGGTGCAGGGCTTCTCCGAACAACCCGTCTTTTCGGGACATTCCCCATTCTTGCCCCAACCTTGGGTGACATATTCAGTGAAGAAACAGGGAACGAACACGATGCCATTGGCGCTCTGCTGAGGACAGACGGGAGCGGCAATCTGAACATTGCGCGTGAGCTTCGAAGTGCACATACAGTCGAGATCCACCTCTTGGTAGACCACAGGAAGATCGAGGTTGGTAGCCGAGTTGACCGACGCTCCGGGAGCGAGGAAACCAAAGAGTGCTCCGAGGAGCGGAAGAGATTTGAGAAGCATGTATTGCATCCTGGTTTTGGCAATAGGGAATCCACTTCCTGCCCAAATTGGATTCAATCGATGTAGATGACGGCCCTTTACGAAGAGAGAGGACATCGATTGATAGCGAGACCGCCGATCCGGGTCGAATAGACCCGGTCGCCAAGGTGGGAGGCAGCAAGGCCCCGTATGCCAGTGGTCTTGGGCAGGGATCCTGCCCGCTAATTCAAAGAAGAGCCGTCAATTCGCCTAGGATTCTATACCGTTTCCCAGGATGGGCCAGCCCCATTGCCTCAATGACCAAACGGTCAGGCTCCATGGAGCTGATGAAGCATGTTGAGCTTTTCTTTTGTCCCCAAGACAACCAGCGTATCGCCCTTCTCAAGGGTGCTTTGAGGATCCGGCTTGAACTGGATGGACCCGGTCCTTTTTCGGTGGGCAATCATGATCAAATCGAATTCTGAATCCAGCCGTGAATCGTGGATGGTCTTGCCAATCAAATCCGAACCTCCGTGAACAGCCAACTCGTCGACCTTGAGTTTGCCGTCTCCGCGTTCACCCAGGAATTCGAAAAGCTCCAATACGGAAGGACTGAGGATGGCCTGGGACATGCGTAGTCCACCAATGGCGGTAGGCATCACCATCACATCAGCGCCCGCGCGCTTGAGCTTCAGGATGCTGCTCTCGCTGGAAGCTCGCGCCACGATGCGAAGTGTTGGATTCATGAATCGCCCCGTCAGGGTCAGAAAGACCACCTCTGCATCGCTCGGGAGGGTCGCGACAAGGCAAGCGGCTCTTTCGATGCCGGCCTTCTGGAGGATCTCCTCCTGGGTCGCATCGCCGGCCAACACGAGGTACCCGTGCTGAATCCCCTCCTCCACGTTCTTCTCATCACCTTCGATGATGACGACATCCACGCCACGATGTGTCAGCTGCTCGGCCACGACATTGCCGATGCGCCCCAGTCCACAAATGATCGTATGCCCCTTGAGGGCCTCGATGGCCTTCATCATCTTTCTGTGCCCGATGAATTGGTTGATTTCACCCTCGATAACGAAGGTAAAGAACTTGGTGACGGTGTACGCCGTCGTGGCAACACCCAGCAGGAGGAGCAAGCTCAGGACGAGCTTGTTGGCATCGTCCATGTTCTCAGGTGCACCGTATCCAACGGTGGAGAAGCTGATCGTCGCATAGTAGATGGCATCCACATAGCTCAGATCCATTCCGAAGTGGAAGTAGAGTACACCGATCAGATAAATGAAGAACAGAAGCTCAAGTGCTATCAGGAAGGGCTTGATCTCTCTCCGCTCGATGTCTCATCCTCCCATTTCTGGACCGGTGCTTGCCGACTCTACATCAGGATCCACCAGGACCCAAGGAGGGAGCGATGCGAGATGTCGGAGACCAGCCCCTAACCTGGACGATTCATGAGATCTTTGTAAGCAAATGCGAGATCGGCGCAGCCGATCTCGCATTTGCGGTCTGACGAGAGATTTCGAGTTCCGGACGGCTGCACGAGATGAAGGCGCCCCAGGAGGGTCGTCGAATCCAAGCAATGCCGAACAAACCGCCAGGTTTGCGGCCCTGAACCCAAAGGTCCCCGTCAGACGCATCGAGGCCATGAATCGTTCGGGTTAGCTCCCCTTGGACACCAATACGGTCGTCCGGGAGTTGCGCAGGATCCTCTCTGCCACTGATCCGAGAAAGAAGCGGCGTTTGGGGGAATGCCCACGGTTGGCCACGATGATCAGGTCACAGCCGGTGGCCTCGGCCAGCTTGGGGATTTCGTTGCCGGGGTCATGACGAAGCACCTTGGTGTCATACTCTTCCACGGACAACCCCACGGCCTTGGCTTGTGCATGGAGCCTGGCTTCTGCTCGCTCGAACTCATCTTCGGCGACCGTCGCTTCGCCCGTATCCTGCCGCCCTACATCCGCAACGACGGTCCGGATCAATGCCGTGCAGAGGAGGAGCTTCGCCCCATGAAGCCGCGCCAACTCCGCTCCCTCCTCCAAGGCCCGCCTGGACGCCTTGGAGAAATCCAAGGCGATGAGGATCTTCCTGTAGCCAGAACGGGGGTCACACCGGGTCCCCCCCTGTCTACTACGGGTCTGTCCATGATCGTGGGCCATGGCAATATTGTCGCCGTATGGTCCCAAACCGGATTTGGGCTATGCGACCCAAGCAATCGAGAGATTGTTCGTATCAGAATCATTCCCCCCTGCCACGGGGAGATGCGCCTGAAGGCCAAATGAGGCTGAGGCCCCCCAGAGACGACAATCCACGACCACACTCCGCGACAACTCTCCCGGACGCCATTGAAGTCGAGACTTCGGGGCACCTCCCATACACCCCCCGGAGACATGCAGGCCCAGAGACAGGCAGGACTACCAAGTCTCGACAACCAGCTGACCAACCCCACTCTCACGCCCTCCTTCCTTCGTGGCTTTCTTGATCTTCGTGGTTCCCCCTCTTCTTCCCGTGCCCGCTACTGCTCGATCCCTTGAACCTCGAGGTCTTGCGAGCCCAACAGAGTGACCGAGAATTCTCTCTACCACGAAGAGCGGGGAGGACACGAAGGTGGGATGAGTGCCCCGGAAGGGACCTCCCCCTCGACAAGACGCAGGGATACTCAGGAGACCTGGCGATCAAGAGGGACCTCACGGAGAGCACGGAGATCGTCTTGTTGTCTCTCTGTGCGCTCTGCGCCTCTGTGAGGGACAGCTCCGGATCCCGATCCCACGCCTCGTTGGTCTGAGGCGCAGCCTCGTTAGCCCGGACTATTCAGGAGATCGTTGTGAGCAAATGCGAGATCGGCGCAGCCGGTCTCGCATTTGCGGTCTGACGAGCGCATTTCGAGTTCAGGACGGCTGCGCGAGATGAAGGCGACCCAAGAGGGTCGTCGAATCGAAGCAATGCCGAGCGAACC
>JAJRTL010000304.1 GCA_024278315.1 Planctomycetota bacterium
ACTGCTCGTGGAGATGGAAGGCCCGCTCTTCGAAGCCTCCTCCTACGCGGGCATCCACCGCAATCTCGCTCGCGCCCTGCAACAGGAGTCCGGCGTCCGCATCCAGCTCCGACCCGGCGCGCAGGCCCAAGGCCTCGTCCCCGCCGACCTCGCCCCCCTGCTACGCCGCGACCCGCGCCGCCCCGACTTCTGCATCCGCGCCGGCTGGCCCGTCCTGCCCCACCCGCCCGATGCTGGCCGCTGGATCCAGCGGGTCGACTGGGAGTACGGAGCTCCACCGCATGACCTGGCCTCCTTGCTGAGTCACGGACCCGACGAGATCTGGGTGCACAGCCGCCACGTCGAACAGGGCCTCATCCGGGCGGGCATCCCCGAGGACAGAATCTGGCGCCTGCCCCACGGCATCGACCCGCGATCGCTCCATCCCGGGTGCCCACCACTCCCCGAGATCCGTGGCCTTCCGCAGAAGTGCAACTTCCTCTTCGTCGGCGGACCTATCTGGCGCAAGGGCGCCGATCTCCTCCTCCAGTCCTGGCTCCAGTGCTTCCGGCGCGAGGACCCGGTTCGCCTCATCCTGCGCCTCCCCGGCCTCTCGGCGAGCTACGCGGGCCAGGGCCTGGCCGCGACCTTCCTGAAAGCCAGCGCACACCCCGCCGCCGCTGAGATCCTCCTCCTCGACCGGGACCTCAGCGATGCGGAGATGGGGCAGCTCTACAACAGCGCCGACATCCTCGTCCACCCTTACCGCGGCGAGGGCTTCGGCATGCCCATGCTCGAGGCCATGGCCTGCGGCCTGCCGGTGCTGGCGACCGAAGGCGGCGCGGCCGACGACTTCCTCGACAGAGGCACTTGGTTGCGTCTCCCCGCCCAAGAGGTCCAGGTCGAAATCGACGAGGACTGCCTGGGTCGTCCCTGGGCCCTGGATCCGGACGCGAGCGCGCTGCAGAGGATGCTGGTGGCATTCCCGGCACAGGCGCATGCACTCCGCGCCGAGGCCCGCCAGAGAGCCCAGACCGTCCACGAGGAGTTCTACTGGTCCCGCATCGCCAGGGCCATGCTGGCCCACCTGCGGGAGAGGATGCCCATGGGCACCCGGCCCTACTCGATCGTCAAGAGCAGATCCCCCGCCGCCACGGCCTGACCCGCTTCTACATGTAGCCGGACGACCTTGCCGCCCTTCTCGGCGCTGATCGGATTTTGCATCTTCATCGCTTCGAGGATCAACAGGGTCTGCGCCTCGGCGACCACCTGACCGACCTCGCAATCCAGACTCACGACCACTCCTGGCATGTCGGCTCGTAGCTCCTGGGGCCCCTTGGGCCCGGAACCGGTGATGGACTTGGCCAATAGCTCCCGCTCATCGACGACATCCACCTCGATCCGCTCGCTACCCACCAGGATCTCATAGCCGCCACGTCGTTTGTTGAGGCAGAGATCATGACCAGCGCCGTCCACCAGGACGTGCATCTCATGCCCACGATCCCTACTGGAGACATCGACCCTGAACTCGTGCGCCTCCTGGAAATCGTCCTCGGAACGTCGCAGGCAGACATAGAGGCCATCCTTGCGCTCCTCGAAGCGGATCTCGCGACGGAAGGAATCATCACCCTTGCCGATACTCGTGTAGTAGCGCATGGCTCAGTGCCTCCCCTCTTGACGGCTCACCTGGACCCAGGCGCTCGGTCCCGCGGAGACCTTCCTGGCGGCTGCGCCTTGCCCGTTGCCATTGAGAAGCCGCCGATAGCGTGCGTAGGCAGCAGCGATGCATGCCATCTCCATCTCATCCTTGTCATGTTCCAGCGTGATCCCCGTGAGGATGCTCGTGTCGTAGTCACCCGACCGGAAGCGCTCCGAATCCAGCGCGCGCGCAGCGATCGGCACCGAGGTCTTGACCCCCACCAGCTTGAGCTCCGCCAAGGCACGGAGCATCCGGTCGATGGCCGCCTCCCTGTCCTCGGCGAGGACGATGAGCTTGGCGAGCATCGAGTCGTACCAGGGAGTAACCTCAGCGCCCGGGAACACAGCTGAATCCACACGGACACCACGCCCACCGGGCATCCGCACCTGAGAGAGCTGCCCCAGGCTCGGCAAGAAGCCGACCGGATCCTCGGCGTTGATGCGCACCTCGATACTGTGCCCGCGAGGTGCAAGTGCATCCATGGCTTCGAGGCCGGCAGCCACCCGGAGCTGCTCGCGCACGAGATCCACACCGAAACGTTCTTCTGTGATGGCGTGCTCGACTTGGAGCCGAGTGTTCATCTCCAGGAAATAATAGTCTCCCTCACTCACGAGGAACTCCACGGTCCCTGCTCCGACATAGCCCACGGCCTTGGCCAAGACCCGGGCCGCCTCCTCCATGCGAGCCCGGAGTTCCTCGCTCACTGCTGGCGAGGGGCTCTCCTCGACCAGCTTCTGGTGACGCCGCTGGACCGAGCACTCGCGTTCGCCGTAACTGACCACCTTGCCGTGCTGATCAGCCAGGATCTGGACCTCGACGTGCCTGGGGCGTCGCAGGTACTTCTCGAGATAGACCCGTCCGTCTCCAAAGGATGACTCCGCCTCGGCCGCTGCGAGTCGCGCCGCCTCGGCCAGATCTGCTTCGCTCTCGACGATGCGGATGCCCTTGCCACCACCTCCTGCCGCCGCCTTGAGCATGACCGGATAACCGATCTCGAGTGCTGCCCCGAGCAGATCCTCTGCAGCAGCACTCCCCTCGTCCAGGCCCGGAATCACAGGCACACCGGCCGCCAACGCGGCCTTTCTCGCCTGAATCTTGTCTCCCATGGACTCGATGGCCTCCGGAGATGGCCCCACGAAGGCCAGACCCGCCTCACCAACCTGGCGGGCAAAGTCGGCATTCTCGGCCAGGAAGCCGTAGCCCGGATGGATGGCCTCGGCACCTTGGTCCAGAGCGGCCTGCAGGATGAGGTCGGAGCGGAGGTAGGAATCGGACGGAGCCGGGCCACCCAGATGGACGGCGCGGTCAGCTTCGCGGACATGGAGAGCATCGCGGTCTGCATCCGAGTACACGGCGACGGTCGTGAGACCCATCTCCCGTGCGGTGCGCAGAACCCGCAGAGCAATCTCACCGCGATTGGCAATCAAAAGGGAACGGAACATGCCCCTGAATGTATCCATAGAGAGTGAAAGGTCGAAGAGCATCTCTGCCATCCCTCGCAGACACCGCCGCCAGACCTCCATCCCACGAGAGCCGACCCGAACCTGCGCACAAGAGCCCAAGACCGGATTCAGCTTCGTCAGGATTTTCCCAGGCTCACTCGTGCCTCCAGGCCCGGCAGGCCGCAGAATGGTTGCCCCAACCCAGACTCGACGACCAGCAACTGGCCCCGAGCTGAACAAGTCCCTACCAATTTCGAGGAACCCCAGGAGTTCAGATGACCACCGAGACGCAGCCCAAGACCGCCAAACTCACGATCGGAGACCGGGAGATCGATCTCGACCTGATCCACGGAACGGAAGGCGAGATTGGTCTCGACATCCGCAAGCTTCGTGCGCAAGCGAATGTCATCGCCTACGACCCAGGTTTTGCCAACACCGGCTCATGCCGTTCGGAGATCACCTTCCTCGATGGAGAGAAGGGCATCCTTCGCTATCGTGGATATCCGATCGAGCAGCTGGCCGAGCACAGTAGCTTTCTCGAAGTGGCCTGGCTTCTGATCAAGGGAGAACTCCCGACCAAGGAACGGTTGGCAGAGTTCGAGCATGAGATCAAATACCACACCATGCTCAAGGAGAGCCTCAAGGGTTTCTTCACGTCACTCCCACGCATGGGACACCCGATGGCGATCTGCGCCGCGGCTGTGGGCGGATTGTCGACATTCTATCAGGACGTCAAGTACGACGATCCCGAGGACAAGCGTTGGGCTGCTGTCATCCGCCTCTTGGCCAAGTTCCCGACGATCGCTGCCTATGCCTACAAGCACAGCTTGCGCCTCCCCTTCATGTATCCGCGCAACGATCTCGGCTACACGGAGAACATCCTTCATCTGCTCTACGCCAACCCCTGCGAGGAGTACGCTCCCGACCCCGTGATCGCAAAGGCATTGGACCTCTTGCTGATCCTGCATGCGGATCACGAGCAGAACTGCTCGACCAGCACCGTGCGCATGGTCGGCTCATCGCACGCCAACCTCTTCGCCTCGGTTTCGGCGGGCATCTCCGCACTCTGGGGCCCCCTGCACGGCGGCGCCAACCAGAAGGTCATCGAGATGCTGATCTCCATCCATGAGGGTGGAAAGACCGCACAGCAGTTCATGGAGATGGCCAAGGACAAGAAATCGAACACGCGCCTCATGGGCTTTGGACACCGTGTCTACAAAAACCACGATCCCAGAGCCCGCATCCTCCAACAGGCCTGCGACGACGTCCTCAACCGCCTGGGCATCCACAATCCCCTGTTGGAGATCGCCAAGGAGCTCGAAGGGATCGCCCTCAGCGACGACTACTTCATCGAGCGCAAGCTCTACCCCAACGTGGACTTCTATTCGGGCATCATCTACCAGGCGCTGGGTATCCCCGTCGACATGTTCACCGTCTTCTTCTCTATGGGTCGCCTCCCGGGTTGGATTGCCCAATGGCTCGAGTTCCACCGCGACGAGGATGCGCGCATCAGTCGGCCGCGCCAGATCTACACAGGCGCAACGGAGCGCGACTACGTTCCCGCCCACAAACGTTGATCGGGCCTCTTGGGCCGGGAACCCCACGGAACGGGTGGGGACCGGCTACGGAATCCGACGGTGAAGCAGGCTCCTGATAGGAGCCTGCTTCCTGTACAATCCGCCCCATGATCAAGACCATCCAGAGTTCGCTACTGCTGGCGCTCCTCCTCCTGCTGGGGTCTTGCAGTTCCGTCACGGCTGACGCTGACTGGGACTCCAAGGTCGACTTCACGCAGTTCAGGACCTGGTCCTTCTTCCAGAAGACCCCGCCCAAGACCGGAAATCCCGATCTGGACAACGACCTCTTCCATGCACGTGTACGCAAGGCCATCCGTGAGGCCTTCAAGGAAAAGGGACTCCAAGAAACCGAGCAGGGAGCCAAGCCTGATTTCCTCGTGACCTATACCGCAAGGGTCCAGCAGAAGGTGGATGTCGACTACGTCAACAACTACTACGGATACCGAAACTACCACTGGGGCGGCTGGTCCAGCGTCGACAAACAAGTGAGAGTCAACGACGTCGGAAACCTCATCCTGGACCTTCTTCTACCCGAAGCCGGCGGTAAGCCCAGGCTGGCATGGCGCGGCTCGGCAGAGGCCTACGTTCAAAAAGATCGAACGCCAGAGCAGAAGTACGCGCTCATCCTCGAGGCACTCCACAAGATGCTGGGCTACTTCCCGCCACCACCGAGGTGACCAGGGAGGACGCGCACCACGTGGTCATGAAGGGTGCAACTCTCACGCGGAGACAGCTCCTCTTGGATCTGTTCGTCGGTCTCTCCCTCTGCGCAACCTACGTAGGGGCAGAGTACCTGGCCGTGCCAAAGCGCTGGATCCTCCCGGCCATCGCGATCGCTCTCGGAGGATTCGGCGTGCATCTGTATCGACGGAAAGACGAGAGCCTCGCGGATTTCGGTTTCTCCGCGGAGGGCCTGGCCAAGACCACGAAGGCGACGGCAGCTTTCACGCTGTTTGCCTCCTTACTGATCCTCATCTACGCCAGAGCCACCGGCAGCAGTCTCTGGAGTGGGTCCATGGCCATCCTTCTCCCCCTCTATCCGATCTACGGCATCGCGCAGCAGGGATTCGTCCAAGGCCTCCTGCATCGACGCTTTCGAGCCCTCACGAACAGCCCCTGGCTGGCCATCCTCCTCACGAGGAGCACCTTTGCACTCTTGCACCTCGGCGACGCCAGGCTCGTGGCGCTCACCTTCGTAGCCGGTCTCGCATGGTCACTGATCTACTCACGCACGTCCAACGTCTGGCCACTGGGGCTCTCCCATGGCCTGCTGGCTGCCCTCGCCTATCCGATGCTCCTCGGCGACAATCCCCTGGAACGCTTCTGAAAACGTAGCCCCAAGGCGACCATGAGCTCCGCCCTCGATCCAGCCATCCCGCGCCGTCTCCTCCTGTTGGGCCAGGGAATGCTTGAGAATCGATACGAGAAAGCCAGCCCCGCGCGCATCCACAAGCGTATCGAGGGCCTGGGCATGGCCACGCCGAGCGAGATCGCGGCCCACTATCGCTGTGTGTCCCTCAGGGAAGCACGGTCCTGGTGCCAGCAAGGCCTGGCAGACGGCCGCCTCGTCCAGGTCGAGGTCGCAGCCCTGGACGGCAGCAACCCAAGAAGCCTGATGGCCTTCCCTACCTGGAAGCGCCGATGGAAACTGGCGGAGAAGCGCCTGACTGCCATCCAGGGGAGCGAACTCCGCCTCCTGAGCCCCTTCGATCCCATCCTCCGCGACCGGAAACGCGCCTCACGTCTCTTCGGTTTCGACTACAGGTTCGAGGCCTTCGTCCCGGCTGCCCGGCGCCAATATGGCTACTACGCCCTGCCGCTCCTCCTCGGTGAGAGACTCGTGGGCCGCCTCGATGCCAAATTCCATCGAGACCAATCCCTCCTCGAGGTCAGAGGGCTGTGGTGGGAGCACGGGTTCCTGGGGCGGAGAGCGCCTCTGCGGGCCCTCAGGTCGGCCTTGGACTCCTACAGGGAGTTCCTTGGGGCAGAGGCCTATCGACTTCCGAGGGGAGACCTGCGATCTTGTCAGGCATGATTCGCACGAAGATCCTCCCCCTTCTTCTGCTGGCATCCTGCGGCACGGCGGTCAGCGTCCATGAGGTTGACGCCAGACACAAACTCGCCTTCGATCGTCTGAATGCGCTGAACGCCACTGTTCCTTCCAGGAAGACGGTCACCGTTCTGCGCGAGATGGATCTCAACCTGACCTGGCGCAAGGACCCCTTCACTGCGCTGAGACAGCTTCGCAAAGACGTCCATGACTTCTCACCCGTCGCCAGGGATGCCGCCCTGATCGAACTTCTTGTCCTGCAAGCCGAAGGGTCTTGGCCCAAACTGCAGGATCAACTCTATGTTTCCGCCCTCATCAGGGCCCATGACCTCATCTTCCGGGGCACAGATCAACGTCACCTGCACCCCGATGGAGATGGCGGCATCCTCGTCCGGGGACTCTACAACGCAAGTGTCGCTGGCCTGCTCAAGCGTCATCCACAGCTCTGCCAGTCCCAACGACCACTCGAACTGAGGGGTTGGTTCGGGGAGCGCATACGTGTCACACCCTCCACGGGCGAGAACAGCTGGAATCCGGGTAGCCTGAAGCAGTTCTGGCTATGTCGTGAATATACTCAAAACGGACTCAAGAATACGCACTCTGGCAATGGCTTCGGAGTAGCCCTCGTAGGCATGAGGAAGAAATTCGAGGACCCTGCACTCGAGGCTCTTCACTACCCCCGATTCGGGATGTACCAACCAGCGACAGCCATCGTCCATGTTGGCGACGCAGACGCAGACGGCGTGAGACAGTCGGAGTTCATCCTCTACAACACACTCGAGTCGAGCCAGTTCTCGCTGGACAAGAGCAGAGCCCCGCTTGCATGGGACACAACCCTTCCTCTTGCGTTCAGCATCTACAAGAATCCAACGGGGGACACTTCGACGACGGGTCTCTTTCGACCAGAGGAGATCGAACTCATCGAGGGGATCTACCTGCTCGAACCCTATTCACCCAGAAAGATCCCCTTGCTCTTCGTTCACGGACTCTGGTCCAGTCCGCTTACGTGGAGGGAGGCGATCAATGACCTCCGGGGCGACCCATGGATCCGGGAGAACTTCCAGTTCTGGGCCTATCTCTATCCCTCTGGCAACCCCTTGCTCTTCAACATCGCCTCCCTGCGAAAGAGGCTACGAAAGACCTTGGACGACGTCGACCGTGAACGCTTCCAGGAGAAGGGAGATGGCATCGTTCTCATCGGACACAGCATGGGCTCGATCCTCTCACGAGCGATGATCCAAGAATCAGGCGATTCGGTCTGGAACACGTTCTTCAAGCGCAGCATCTCCCAGATCGAGGACCTGACCGAAGAAGAGCGCAAGCTTGTGATGGAGACCTTCTTCTTCAAGCCAATTGAACAGATCGAGCGCGTGATCCTCTGTTCGGGCCCCTTCCGTGGAAGTGTCGACTCCCTGGCCTGGTATGGACGCCTGGGATCCAAACTCATCAGCCTGCCCAGACAGATCCTCAGGGCAGAGCAGAAGATCAAAGTTCGAAAAGGCTCGTACGACCAGGAGGACATCGAGCGATACCCCACGCTCCAGAACTCCATCGAGGGCCTGGAACCAGGATCTCCCACGCTCATGGCACTGGACAAGCTGGGGCACAAGAAGGGCGTCCCCATCCACACGATCATCGGGGACCGCGGCAAGGGAGACGGGGAAGCATCCAGCGACGGCATCGTTCCGTACTGGAGCTCTCATCTGGAGACAGCCTTGAGTGAAGCTGTCGTTCCCTCTGGCCATTCGGTCCAATTCCATCCTTTGGGAATCCTGGAGATGCGAAGGATCTTGAGGTTGCACCTGCACGAGCTCTGGAAGAAGAAGAATCTCCCCGGCAATCCTGACGCAATCAGGTCTCCGAGCTTGGATGACAAGGGGAGAGCCGAAAACAAGACAAACACCGAGAACAAGACCAGCCCCTGATGAAGTCCTTCCTTCTCTCATTACTCATCCTGTCTCTTTGCCCCTCTCTCACCAGCCAGGAGACCTGGGCCTTCACCGGCGCGCGCATCCATACAGCCGCCGGGAAGCCGATCGAAAACGGCGTGCTGCTGATCCAGACCGGCAAGATCATCGCCGTCGGTAGCGCCTCGGATGTCTCTGTTCAGAAAGGCATGCGCATCATCGATCTCCAGGGGCGAGTCATCGTGCCCGGGCTCGTCGATACGCACAGCCACCTGGGCGTCTACCCCAGGCCTGGCGTAGACGCCAACTCGGACGGCAATGAGATGACAGGTCCGGTCCAGGCCATTGTGCGCGCCATCGATTCCATCCACCCCGGAGACCCCGCGATCCGCATGGCGCTTGCCGGAGGCATCACGACAGCCAACATCATGCCTGGCAGCGGCAACGTCATCGGAGGTCAGACCGCCTACGTCAAACTCCGAGGGAAGACCGTGGAGGAGATGCTCCTCTACATCAAGAGCGGTCCAGGCAAGGGGCTCTACGGCGGTCTCAAGATGGCCAATGGCGAAAACCCCAAGCGCGCCTACGGGAGTCGCGGCAAGAGCCCCGTGACCCGCATGGCACTGCAGGCCCTCCAGCGTGCGCACTACACCATGGCACGCAATTACCGTGCGAAGTGGAAGCGATATCACGACGCCGTCTCTGCCGGCAACAAGGAAGTCGTTCCCCCCAAGCGGGATCTTCACCTCGAGCCCCTCGTCGAGGTCCTCGAGAGCAAGCGCATCGCACACCATCACACACACAGGGCCGACGACATCCTGCGTGCAGCATCCATGGCCAAGGAGTTCGGTTTTCGCATCGTGCTGCACCATGTGAGCGAGGGCTACAAGGTCACGCAGGAACTGGCCAAGGACAGGGTGCCCTGCTCGGTCATCATCATCGATAGCCCAGGCGGCAAGCTGGAGGCGGCAGAGTACGACCTGCGCTGCGCTGGCGACCTGGAGAAGGCTGGCGTCCCGGTCAGCATCCACACCGACGACCCCATCACCAGCTCGCGGTTCTTTCTGCGCAGTGCAGCACTGGCGGTACGTGCAGGTATGTCACCCGAAGGTGCCTTGCGTGCCCTCTCGATCGAAGGGGCCAAGATGATGGACCTGGCCGACCAGGTCGGTTCGCTCGAAAAGGGCAAGGATGCCGATTTCGTCGTCCTGTCCGGTGCCCCTTTCTAACTGGAGACCAAGGTCCTGCAGACCTGGATCGATGGCGAAAAGGTCTGGGATCTCACGAATCGCCACGATCGCCGGTTCCTGACAGGTGGTTTCGGCGTCGCCGATCGCTACGTCGAACCGGGACTCCCATCGCCGATTCCCGACAGCCTCGAACCGCCGATCATGGGAGGCTTCGCGACCAAGATCGTCATCCAGGCCAAGAAACTCCACACCATGGGCCCCCTGGGCACGATCGACAACGGCCTCATCTTCATCGAGGACGGCAAGATCAAGGCGGTTGGCTCGGAGGGCAGCATCGCTGGCGGCACCGAGGGTGCAACCTGGCTCAAGGCCGAGGTGGTGACACCGGGCCTCATCGACGCCCATGGCGTAGCTGGCCTGACCGGCATCTACAATGTGCGTGCGGATCAGGATCATGATGAGAGCTCAGGGCCCGTCCAGGCCGCATTGCGTGCTACAGATGGATTCAACCCGCAGGAACGATTGCTGCGCTATCTGCTGTCCTTCGGCATCACAGCGGTCCACACGGGCCCAAGCCCGAGCAATCCAATTGCGGGCCAGTCAGGCGTCTTCAAGACGATCGGAAGGAATCTCAGGGAGTGCACGATCCGGTTCCCTGCAGCCATGCTCTTCACGCTGGGTGAACGCCCCAAGGCCGTCTACGGCGAAAAGCACCAGACCCCATCGACACGGATGGGGACGGCCGCCGTCATCCGGCGGGCCCTCAATGGTGCGAAAGAGTACGGCCTGGCCCTGACGCGATGGAAGGAATCGGGCAAGGGCAACAAACCCCTCTTCGATGCCAACCTGGAAGCCCTGCTTCCCGTTCTCTCCGGAGAACTCCCCGCCATGTTCACGGCACATCGCGAAGACGACATCCTGACCGCGATCCGCCTGGCCAGGGAATTCGGGCTCAGGGCCATCCTGGACGCTGCGACCGAGGCCTACCTGGTTCGCGATGCCGTGGCAAAATCTGGCTATCCGGTCATCGCCGGACCCGGCATGCTTCGTATCGCTGCCCTTCAGACCATGAACGCGTCGCTCGAGAACCCTGCCCTCCTCCTCGAGAAGAGAATTCCTGTCGCACTGGGCACCGGTTACGAGTCCTACGTCCCCAAGACACGCGTCATCCTCTTCGAAGCAGGCATGAGCTCCACCTACGGCATGGGGTTTCACCATGCCTTGCGAGCCATCACCATCAACGCCGCCAAGATCCTCGGGGTCGACAAGCGCATCGACTCCATCGAACCAGGCAAGGACGCCGACCTCGTCCTCTTCGACGGAAATCCATTCGAATACACGAGTCACATCCAACACGTCCTCGTCAACGGCAAGCCGGTCTTCTCGCGGAAATAGAGGCTCCTGCCTCAAGGGACGGCATCCCGCCAGCGCCCAGCCGCTTCTCGCAAGTGGGCGACTTGCACGCACAGCGCGATGGCGGTACACCAAAGGCATATTCCGGACTATCCGTGAGATCGCACCAAGGCACCAACTCAAGATCGGCCATGTACAGAGCCAAGAAACTCATCGTCCTCCTCGACCTCTCCGAACAGGACAGGACCAACCTCAAATGGGCTGGGCTCGTTGCGAAGGGAAACCAGGCCACGAGCATCACATTCCTCCACGTGAGGAGCTCTGACGACACACCGGAGGAGATCCGGGAGGAGTTCCCCGAGGCCTTCGACTCGCTGGAGGACACGAAGCAGAAACTCGAGGAGGAGGTCGAGAAGGAGTTCGATGGTCCTCCCGGAATCAGCATCAACTACGTCGTCCTGGATGGAATGGCCGTCCCCCAGATCCTCACCTACATCACCAAAGAGGATTTCGACCTTCTCTTCGTCGGCAGGAACGTGGCCGGCAGCAAGCGCAGCAAAGCTGCCGAACACCTCTGCCAGAAGGTTCCCTTCACGGTATTCGTGGCCCCTCAAGGCTCGGAACGCGACCAGGTCCAGGAGATCCTGGTGCCCATCGACTTCTCCAAGCACGCCTTGGATGCCGTGGAGATCGCGGCTCACTACGCCAGTCTGATCGGCATCCAGAAAATCGATTGTCTCTACGTCTTCGATGTCCCGATGGGATACTCCAAGACCGGAAAGACCCGGGAGGAGTTCGCAGAGGTCCTCCAGAGAAACGCGGAGATCGAGTTCGACCGGTTCATCGGGCAGAGCAGAGCGATCGACGGCAAGTTCGAGGGAGTCGAGGTCACCTGCCATTACAAGGTTTCGGACCAGCCCGCCGAGGGAATCCTCGAGGAAGCCCAGCAGCTCGGTGCCGACCTCATCTTCGTCGGCGCGCGCGGCCGAGGCTCGCTTGCGGGCCTTCTGCTAGGGAGCGTCTCTTCCCACGTGATCCACGGAAGCCAGGTCCCCGTCATCGCCGTCAAGCGCAAGGGCGCAGGACTGAGCTTCCTTCAAGCCATCCTGAAAGAGCTCGGCCTCTGACCCGCAGAATACATGACCTCGATGCACAACGATCCCATGGGTTAACCCGAACCATTCATGACCTCGATGCGTCTGACGGCGCCTTTCGGTCCAGGACCGCGAACCTATCGGTTCGCTCGACATTGCTTCGATTCGACGACCCTCTTGGGTCGCCTCATATCTCGCGCAGCCGTCCTGAACTCGAAATGCGCTCGTCAGACCGCAAGTACGAGATCGGCTGCGCCGATCTCGTACTTGCTCACAACGATCTCATGAATCATCCGGGTTAATCGGTATCGCTGGTCATGACCAGCAGAGGCTTGTGCTGGAACGAATCGAATCGGGGCCGAAGCCGATTGACGTCATAGTAGCTCTCGACATCTACGACCTTCTTTTCGCCGGTCACGATCTCGATCGGCACATGGTCGTAGCGACCATCCCGCAGGACGACGAGGCGCCCTGATTCCCCCTGTAGGATCAGGTCGAGAGCCAGATTGCCGAAGGCCATGGGAACGATGGAGTCCAGCATGTCGGGATCTCCACTGCGGACCAGATAGCCGAGACGCTGATTGACGACATTGATCCGGCGTCCCCCGTTGTGCTTGGGGGAACATTCCTTGAGGGCTGCCGACACCAGGTCTCCGACGCCACCGAGCTTCTTGTGACCATACTGGTCTTGCTCCTGGTCGGAGAAGACCATCTCCTCCTGGCCCCGGAACTTGGCGCCTTCGGAGACCAGAACGACAGAATAGTTGCTGGCACGCTTGTTCCGGTCTTCGACCAAGAGCTGGCAGAGGTGGTCGATATCACAAGGCGACTCAGGAATCAGGCATCGGTCTGCAGCTCCAGCCAGCGTGGGCATCAATGCCGAGAATCCCGCGTAGCGGCCGAAGATCTCGATTACGAGAAAGCGCTCGTGAGACCCTGCACTCGTCCGCAGCTTGCGGGCCAGCTCGATCGTTCGCGTCACACAGGTGCCGAAGCCGATGCAGTAGTCCGTGCCGGGAACATCATTGTCCATGGTCTTGGGCACGGCGATGACCTTGAATCCCTCATCGTGCAGGCGATGCCCATAACTCAGCGTGTCATCTCCACCGATGGGGACCAGCGTATCGACCCCCAGCCACTCGAGATTCTTGACGATCTCGGGAGTGATGTCGTTGATCTCCGATTTGTAGGTATCCCGAAGATGATCGGGAACCACGAGCCTGGGAAGATGGCTCGGACGGGTCCGGGAACTGTGCAAGAAGGTTCCCCCCGTTCGAGAGGCGCGGTTCACCGTATCCAGATCCAGATCGACGTAGCAGGCGCTGTTGTCCGCCGAAGGATTGCGTACCAGGTCTACGAGCCCACCCCAGCCGCGCCGAATACCGATCACACGGTAGCCTTCGAGCAGGGCACGCACGGTCAGGGCCCGGATCGCTGGATTCAGACCGGGTACATCACCCCCGCCGGTGAGGACGGCAATCGTCCCTTTTTCTCTGGCCACGACTCTGCTCTCTCCTGCCAGACAGTTGGGCCTGGCTTGTGGTCTTGGTCCGCCCCACCCGCTTTCATCGAGGCAAGCCTGAGGCGAACTCTTGGGTTAGAATAGCCGGATGGCCTCGTCCTCCAAGCCCTTGCCGCCCAATGCCGAAGATCTCGTCTTTGGCTGCCTGGAGAGCGATGATCCACGAGCGGCCCTCGAACGTATCTGCGATGAGAGGCCCGAGGAGGCGGAGGCCTATCGAGCGATCTTCTCGAGCCTGCAGAGGCACGGGCTCCTGCGACGAGCCAGGAGCCCGTCGGCAAGCGAGGCCGCAGGCCGACCGGAGAAGCTCGGTCCCTACAGAATCCTCGAAAAACTCGGGCATGGCGGAATGGGCGTGGTGTTCCTGGGCATGGACGAGACACTGGGCCGCAAGGTCGCGATCAAACTCATCCGGCCCGAACAACTCTACGTGCCCGGCAACAAGGCTCGATTCAAGCGTGAGGTGGACGCCCTCCTGGACCTCTCCCATCCAGGAATCGTGCGCGTGCTCGGAGCAGGAGAAGATCAGGGGATTCCCTACTATGCCATGGAGTTCGTGGAAGGCCTGTCTTTGGCCGAAGCCATCCAGTCCTTGGGTGACGAGCCCCCATCCAAGCTCGATGGCAAGTGCCTCCTCCCGATGCTCGAGAAATCTCCCCCCAAGGGAACGGGGAGTAGCAGTGGCAACAACAAGACCCGACTCACCGACGAATTCGCAAGACTCAGCTGGCCTGACCTCTGTATCCGCATTGCTGCCGAAGCTGCCGAAGCTCTGCAACATGCCCACGAGCAGCAGGTCATCCATCGTGATGTCAAGCCTTCCAACCTGCTCTTGACCCGATCGGGGCACCTGCGCCTCGTCGACTTTGGACTTGCCCGTATCGAGGATGGGCAGAGTCTCACCGGCAGCACAGCCGAGCTGGGCTCGCTGCCATACATGCCACCCGAGTATCTCGGCGGCGCCAAGGATCGGGTCGACCCACGCCAGGACGTCTACTCCCTGGGTGTGACCCTGTATGAACTACTGACCCTCCACTGCCCTTACCTCGGCAAGAACCAGGAGGAGACCCGTCGACTCATCCTGGAGGCCAATCCACCGGACCCCCGAAAGCTCAATCCCAGGATCAGCTGGGAGCTGGCGACCGTCTGCCTCACTGCCATGGATCCCGATCCGGCGCGCCGCTACCAGACCTGCGCCGATCTGCTCCATGATCTCTCCAACCTGCGCTCCCGGCAACCGATCCTCGCGACTCGACCCAAGCCACTGCTGCGCTTGCGTCGCTGGGCAGAACGACATCCACGAACTTCGGCTGTTCTCGCCACCGGCACAGTCCTCGTGCTTCTTTCGGGCTTCCTCTATGGGCTCTCTGAATCCAAGGCGAGGAGGCAGATCGAAACTCTCTATGAGCAGGCTCGGTATCTCAACTACATCGCCAACATCCGAACGGCCAAGATGGACATCGCCACCGACGAGGTAGCAGACGGCAAGTTCCGCCTGCTGAGTTGCCCTGAGGACCTGCGGGGAATGGAGTGGAACATCCTCGATCGAAGGATGGATCAAAGCCTGCGCATCCTCTCCCGCGGCACACTTCCCGTCGTCGACCTCGCTCTCAGCGACGACGGCCAGATGCTGGCCAGCGCCGACTTGAACGGACAGGTCCGGGTCATCAGGGTGAGGGATGCCACTCTCGTATCCCTGCTCGGGCTCACGGGCCAGTATCTGCGACTGGGGTTCCTCACTGACTCACACCAGCTGACACTGGGCCAGGCCGATGGAACCGTGCGAATCTTCGACATCGACGAGAATCGCGCGATAGCAGAGCTGCGTGAAACAGCACAAGTGCCAGCACGGGCCAACGCTCTTCGACATCTACCGGACCTGGGGCTGCTTGCCGTCGCCTACTCGGACGGCTGGATCCGCCTTTGGGACATCCCATCCCGAAGCTTGCGCTCCGCGAGACAAGTCCACACCAGCACCATCCAGGGCCTCTCGGTCAATGCCGCTTCGACGCTCCTGATCTCCTCCTCGATGGACGACACGGCGAAGCTCCTGACTCTCCCCGATCTCGTGGAGAAGCTCAGTGTCGCCCACGCGAATTGGGTCCTGGCAGCCACCTTCACCAGGCATGGAAAAGCCTTCCTCTCGAGCGACCAGTTGGGAGGTGTGATCGAGACGGACATCGACTCAGGTGTCAGTAGAGAACTCACACCCGGCCAGAGACGGCGCTCCTGTGCAGCACAGGTCTTCCTCCCAAAACGACGCGAGCTGATCAAGGGGCGGGTCGCCGTCGTTTCACAGAACATCGACGAATCATCCATGAGCCAGAAACAGCTAGGACATCAGAGCACGATCCTGTGCCTGGCCGTGGCTCCCTCCCAAGAACGTCTCTACACAGGTGGCGAAGACGGCACGATTCGGGAATGGGGCGTACAGGCCCAGGGGATGACACGCACCTTGGCCGACGTCAGGAATGCGGTCCGCGCTGTAGGATGGATGGACAGCACGAGATGGATCGCAGGCAACTCCAAAGGCAAGCTCCTGCGTGGGACGCTCTTGGATTCTGCCAGCCCCAAGGTAACGGAGCTCAAAGGTGGCGGCATCCTGGATCTGGCCCCGCTCTCCACCCACGATTTCGCTGTGTCCACGGCGGAGAATGGAATCGCTTTCTTCCGATGGGACGAGGAGCAGGCATATCAATGGCTCCCACTGGACTCACCGGCCAAGACGATACAAGCCGCCGGAGAGATGCTTCTCGTATTGACAAGGAAAGGGACGATTCTGGAGCTACGACGAAACGAAGATCAGTGGAGACCCTCTGCGCTGGACTGGAAGGCCAAGGTCAGCACGATGGCCCAGGGAGGAGCGCAGGGGAGGATCTTCTGGGCAGGTGAGGACGGAATTCTGCATGTTACAGATCCGGTCAAGGGGCAGTCCCAAGTGCTGCACGCTGGAGAATTCCAGGTCAAGAAGATCCGCCCACTGGGGAATAGTCAGCAGATATCCATCGAGGATGCCGATCACGTCATCCGGGTCCTCGATGCGCGGACATCCAGGATCACTCACGTATTCACAGGGCACACGAGAGAATTGGATTCTGTGGCCATGCCAGCTGACACGAAGCGATTGGTGAGCTCGGGCAAGCATGAGCGCAAACTCATGATCTGGGACACAGCAAATGAGACCAGGCTCCTCAGTATCGAACTGCCTCACACCAGCCTGGACATGGCATTGGACCCCAGCGGCCAGAAGATCTTGCTGGGTCTGATGTGGGGATACGTCGTTCTCTGCGATGCCAGCCCTACGGACAGGCCTCTCGAACTGACAACGACCACACGTTCCACTCTCTTGCCAAGCGTCACGAAGTAGCTCGATCGGGTATGAAACAGTCCACGCCAGAGCTGGTTCAGCAAGCCTCGCGAGGCAGCAGCGACGCCATGGACGCGATTCTCACCCGCTACCTCCCCGAGATCCGCGCGTTCATCCGACTCAGGACATCCGCGAAGATCCGCGCACGAGAAAGTTGCTCGGACCTGGTGCAGTCGGTCTGTGCTGAAGTCCTGCAGGACATCGACGCCTTCGAGTACCGGAGCGAAGGGCAGTTCCGCAAGTGGCTCTACCTGACGGCTCTTCGCAAGATCCTCGACAGGGAGAAGCACTACGGCCGCCAGCGGCGCAACGTGGATCGAGAGGTCCCGCTGAGGGACGAGGAGATGGCTGCGAGCTTGTCCACACCCAGCCACGCCGCCATGCGCAACGAAGACAGGGAAGATCTCGAGAAGGCCTTCGACCAACTACCCGACGACTATCGGATCGTCATCAGCCTCTCCTCCTACCTCGACCTCAACTACCCTGAGATCGGTGAGATCATGGAGCGTAGCCCCGATGCCTGCCGCGTCCTCCACAACCGTGCCCTGGCGAAGCTCGGCATCCTGTTGCAGGGTACCTGAGCCGAACGAAAGCCACGGGGCCTCGTTGGGGGCATCGCGGTCATGGGTCATTCGGGCCTGAAGAAAACATGAGATCGCTGCCGGCAGGTCATGGATCGTTCGGGCGAGCCCTGCCCTTGCCCCACAACTTCTCCTGGACAACAACAGGATTCGACTGGAGTGAGGACAAGGCAGAGCCCTGGACCTTGGGCAACATCTATCAGGACTCTCTCGGCCCCAGCTTGGCCTCAAACACGGAGCTGGTCTGAGCT
>JAJRTL010000305.1 GCA_024278315.1 Planctomycetota bacterium
ACACCCTACTCCAATCTCTTCTTCCTCATGCTGAGCTTCTTGTTCTGCATGGGGATCCTGGCCTTCTTCTGGTCACGCGCCAACCTGCGCGGACTCCGCGGCAAGCTCGAGGATCATCCTCCCTTTCCTGCCGGAAGGCCCTTGCCACTGCGCCTTTTTCTCTATCCGGGAAAGAGCCCATCCCAGGAAATCGCCGTGCAGATCCACCTGGACGATGGCGGCACAGGCATCCTGGCCCGCATCGGCGGAATCGATTTTTTCGACAGCAGCATGACGCTGGAGGGGCGCGTCCCAGCGCTCAAGCGTGGCATCCACACGATCCGCTCGGTCCATGTCCTCTCGACCTATCCCCTGGGCCTGTTCCAGGCCATTGTCCCGCTCAGCCATCCTGAACGTTTCGTCGTCTACCCCGAGCCCCTCGAACTCTCGACCAAGCTCACGCCCACCGAACTCATGGATGAACTCCAGGGGCAGGAACTACGGCAGGCAACCGGGCTGCAACCCTCGGGGCTCAGGGAGTTCTCTAGCGGAGACGAACGCCGCTCCATCCACTGGAAGGCCAGCGCGCGCCGTGGTGACTGGGTCGTCCGTGAATGGGACGCCGACCTCGGCGAAGGCATCGACGTCGTCCTGGACCGACGCTGTGAAGAGAAGGTGCTCGAAGAAGCACTCTCCCTCCTCTGCTCGCTGACGCTGAAGGCACAGAGCAGCAAGGACAGGATCAGCGTGAGCAGCCAGGGGATCAGCCAGACCTTCGGCGAAGGCGCGCTTCCCTACGGCGATCTCCTCCTGTGGATGGCGGGCGCCGAGGGTCTGCCATCGGATGAGGGTGCGCCGCCGCCCTGCAGCCCGGAGGCACTGCGCCTCCCACGAAAGAAACCACAGCTGATCAGGAGCGCGCCATGAGTCTGCTCCTGCGCATCTTCCTCCTGGATCTCGTCCTGGCGGATCTCGTATTCGTGCAGATCACAGGGCAGGCCTCGACCGCCCTGCTCATCCCACTCTTCTTGCTGACGATCGGCTCGCCCCTCCTCTCTCGTTTCCAGGACAAGCTCTACTACCGCATCCTGTGGAACACGTCGATCATCCTCGTCTTCCTCTCGCTCCTGCGTCACATCCAGCAGGAGGGAACGGGCTACATGCTGCAGGATGGGTTGCTCTTGGCAGCCTTCTGCCAGGTACACATCCTGAACAACCTCGGTAGCCGCCAGAAGCCCGACCTGCTCTTCTTCAACGCCTTTCTCATCCCGCTCGTCACGAGTTTCTTCACGCAGGACTTCTACTTCATCCTGGTGTTCGCGCTCTTCGTGCCCCTGCTGCTCCTGTCCCTTCAGCTCTATTCCCTGGAGAGTTCGGGCCTCGTGCTCGGAACGAGCAACGTCGCGCGCGCCGTACGTGGGAGCCTCAAACGTTCCTCCCTCGTGCTCGCGATGACCTACCTGATCTTCGTCCTCCTGCCTCGCGACTTCGAGCGCAAGGGATGGGCCGGTGAGCGGATCGAGCAGATGATCGGCAGCAGCAGCGAGGTCGACTTCGGAGGAGAGATCGACCTGCAGGACAAGGGGCTCGCCAAGCTCAGCAGCAGGATCGTGATCACGGCCAGGCTCCTGGAAGGAGAGAAGGCGGATGTGCCCACCTACTGGGGAGGCAACACGTTCGCAAGCTATCGCGACGGCAAGTGGGAGTCCCTGAAACTCCATGCGAACAGCCCCAGGGTCGACAAGGCCAAACTGCGGGACCAGCGCCTCGAGTGGACCCGAGGCAAGAACGCGCGCGTCTGGCAACGAGGTAGCGAATCGGGAGGTCCCGCGCTGCTCTTCCGCTACAAGCAGCGGGAGCGGTTCCGCGTCAAGCTGATCCTCCCTCCCGGTGACGTACGTCTGCAGCTCCTGCCTCCGACGGATCCCAAGGACCTGGCCGCCCTGGCGGATGGCACCCTGCGCCTTCGTCGGAGCCGCGCGTCGCGCGCCCGACGCGACACCCTCTCCTACAAGGTCCGGATCGGTACCGTCCCCGACCTCGGTGGTCTCCAGGGCCTGAGCTCCGGGCGCAGGGACCCCTACCGCGGCAGCGGAGATGTGGGCGTTCCTCTCAATCTCGTGGCACTGGCAGAACGCCTCGGCAAGACCGTGCCCCAGCGCGCCGACCAGCATGTCAAGGTCACCCACTTCACCAACTATCTCTCCGAGAACTATCGCTACCTGGGGCCGGCCGAACCTGGTCGCGCCAAGAGCCTGGAGGACTTCATCGGGCACCGAGGCGATGGTCACTGCGAGTTCTTCGCCACGGCCCTGACCCTCATGCTGCGCCAGATCAACATCCCATGCCGACTCGTGAGCGGGTACAACAGCAATGAATGGGATGAGAAGGACTCTCTTACGATTCGCAAGCGCGATGCCCACTCATGGGTCGAGGTCCTGGACCCTCTTGGTGGATGGTATGTCGTCGACACCAGCCCCCTGGGAGTCGCCTCACGCACCCAGGAGCCCGAAGGGGTGGACGCATGGTCGGCGCTGAGCCTCCAGGCGCGCAGATTCTGGGACGGCATGAGTTCCTTCGACGCCGAGAAGCGCTGGGAAACGCTCGACGCCCTCGGTGCTCTGATACAAGAGCTCCAACGCGCCGTCTTCGGCAAGTCCATCCTCGCAGGTCCACGCCCGTGGATCCTGGGGGGATTCTTCCTGCTCATCCTGCTCTGGTTGCGACGGCGAAGTCATCGTCGATCCAAGATCCCGGTTCACGTCCAGAAGTACCTGGGCGAACTGCGACGACTACGAATCGCCCCACCCGCACCCGGCCAGACACCCCGCGACCTGCTGGAAGGGCTCCAATCCCAGGATCTCGATCCCCGCACGCTGGCAAGGCTCCGCAAGGTCACGACCCGGCACGAGCGCCATCGCTACGGCCCTCCGCCTGCCGCTGCTGCTCCGCGGACCGCGCCGGCGCCATTGGCAGGACCATGAGGAGCAGGTAACGCCCCACGATGATCAGGATGGCCGCACCCAAGCAGGCGCCCGCCAAAGGGAGGATCCATCGGAGATCCGTGACCCAGCCCGGAGTCGTGTCACCCAGGTAGCGATGGACTCCATGCACGGTACCCGAGACCGTGAGCCAGACGACGAGCAGGGCTGCACTGACATTGAGCACGAGAATCTCGCGACGCGAGGCCAGGCGATTGAGCCATGAGGCCGCGCGGTCAGGTCGAAGCTCGAAGATGAGGAAGGCGCAGACACCGAGTTGGATCGTCGTATCGATGCCGATCGTCGTGCCCATGGCGTGGCCTACGACCACATGAGTGCCGTGCACGAGACTGTTGAGGGGTGGAACCGAGAGCAACAGTGAGCTCAACAGCATCGCGGCCGTCCACCACTTGCCCGAGTTGAAGAGCGCATAGCGGACATCGAAGCGGCTCTCCTGCGCGCTGGCGCGTTTGGCACGCAGGGCAGCCATCAGATCGAAGAGGACCTTCACGAGGATGATCGCCTCGAGCATGCTCACGACGAAGGAAATCCACTTGGCCAGTTCGCTCTGGGGCAGATGGTAGGTGTGGTGGACGTAGTTGGTGAAGCTGTTCAGGCAACCGACGCCAAAGAGCCAGAACGCCGTGGAGGACTGGCCGTAGGCCTTGCTGCCCGTGATGCGCTCGGTCGCGTAGATCAAGGACCCATACATCAGGAAATTGAACGAGCCCACCAGTGTGCCACAGGACTTCCACTGGATCTGGAGGTCCCGGATCGGGTTCTCGTAGATCGAGGGCAGGAGCCAGGCATGCCCTTCGAGGAAGGTCCAGATGAAATAGAGCGTGCCCGTGGTCCAGAACCAGACGTAGATAGGCTTGCCGAAGAAACCACCGCCCAATCGGCGCAAGAAGTTGTAGGCGAACGCGAACCAACCCAGGAGGAGGATTGCCGAGAAGGCCGGATGGAATCCCAGATACTCGCGACCCGAACTGAGACCCGCGACCAAGGTCACCAGGATGCCGAAACCGGCGGTGATCCAGCAGATGGTGTGGAAGCGGAACCGAAGCAGGTCCCCCTTGCTGAGTCCCCCACCACTGCTGCAGAGATAGTGATAGATGGCTGCGAGGGAGGTCCCGAAGATCCACAACGAAGCAAAACTGGTGTGCACCGGCCGGATGCGTGGCAGCGTCAGGCCGATCTGGTTCATGAACCACGAGCTTGCGTTCATGTAGTGCAGCGAACTCAGGGCGCCACCGAGGACGGCGATCAAGACACAGGTCAGCGCCATCTTGAGCTGGAGCCCAACGGTCTTCTGCAACTGTGACTCTCGCAGCTCTGTAGCCACCCGTTCCTCCGGCATCTCCGAGGTCTCTGCCCGCACGACGGTCCCGACGACTGCCTTGCCCATCGTGCCTGTGCGGACGTCGTCGTCCCTGACGGATTCTTCCCTCATCGGTATGCCCACCAGGGAAGGCCTGCGCTCTCTTGTGACCCGCGAATCTGGAGGAGCAGACGACCCCTCTCTCCGTGCATCCAGGCAAAGAAGGCCTGGACCTGTTTGCGTTTGCCCTCATCCAGAAACGTCGGCGGCATACCCTTGGAGGGTCGTCCCTGGGTCATCGTCTCATCGATGGCCATCGCGCTCAGACGATCCATGACCGTGCTGAGGTCGGGGGCCGTCTGCAGCCCCAGGCTCGTGGACTGGAAGGGCACATGGCATACGGTGCATTGCCGCCGGAAGAGGGTCATTCCCGCCTGCGCCGCAGAGGGCATCGAGGGCGCGTGAGCCTCCAGGACCTTCCACAGCTTGTTCTTGTCCAGCGGCGGCTGATTGCGAGCCACCCCAACACCGGTCCGATCCATTGCCGCCAAATAGGCCTCGATCGCATCGATCTCCTGGTTGCTCATCCAGAAGGCAGGCATGGGCAAGGTACCCTTGGTCAGGATCTGATCCAGACGCGCGCGCGTGAGGCGGCCAGCGGCATTGGTCAGGTCGGGACCGAGGAAACCCCCGAATCCGTAGAACTGATGGCAGGCCTGACAATTGTGGGAATGCCACAGTTGGCGACCCTTCAGGGCCAGAGGACTGAGGGCTTCACGCTGGTCGGCCGTGTCGTCGGAATACACGATACCGGTTTGCACGACGTAGGCCGTCACCAGGAGAGCCATCAGAAGCTTGCGGGCTCCGATGTGCATGTAGGGGAGATACCTGAGCTGGAGAACGAGGGGGCTGGTTGGGAGCCTGTGGCACAGGCTCCCTGGAAGCCTCTTTTAACATCCAGCCCCCCGGGTGCGCTTCTACTTCTTCTTCTTCTTGTTCTTCTTGCCCTTCTTCCCTGGTCCGCGACCCCCTTTCTCCCGCTTGTCGCCGACGACGTCCACGAGGAAGCTCTCGAAGGCAACCCCATCGCCGTCTTCCAGACAGGCACGAGCGGCCGTCATCCACTTCTTGGTGCCCGCCTCAGGTTCACTCGCAAGGACGGCCTCGAGCGCTTGGCGAAGATCCTTCTCCCGACGCACACCAATCGCATAGGCCGCAGCGGAGCGGACCTTGCCGGACGAATCACTGAGGGCCGCCGCCAGGTAGTCATGCACCTTCTTCCGGTTCTCCAGCATGGTGATGGCCACGACGGCTTGTGTTCTCAACTCCTCGTCCCCACTGCTGAGCGCCTTGCCGATCGCGCGGATGGCAGCTCCATCCCTGGGAGAGCAGGCGACGAGGGCACGGATGAGGTGCCCTCGGATCTTGGGATCGTCCTCCTTGGCGAGCTGCCTGCGAAGACTCTTGGACAGCTTGCCCTCCGCGAGCTTCTCGGATGCCACGATGGCCGCATCCCGAACGTTTTCCCTACTGTTGCCGACATAGTCTTCCAGGACGACATACCAGGCCTTGGGGGAGATCCTACCGATCTCCTCCAGAATGCCGATCCTCCGAGATGTTCCGACCCAACGGCTCTTGATCGTGGATCCGACGAACTTGATCGCAGCCTTGTCATCGCTGCGCAGAATCAGTGTCGTCTTGGAGATGTTGCGCTTGAAGGCACCCTTTCCCTTCTTGAGGTCCTTCATGACCGCATCGATCTCCTCCTTGGTTGGGATGTCGGCAGGAGAAGCCTTGGGGACGGTGTACCCCATCTTGAGCCGCTTGGGCGCCCGCATGCGATCGGACTCCGCCCACTCGAAGCCTGGGTCCAGCTTCTGCAGGCCGGTCACGAACATCCACTCGAGTTCACCAACCGTAATGCGATAGGAGACCGACAGGAGGATCTTCCCTTCGGGGGAAACGAACAAATGCTGGGGAGCCACAACATCCTGGTCCGGCCCGATGCCCAGGTACTTTTCTCGCACCCGCATCTCGATCTGGGCTGCCTGCTCCCGTGTCAATCCAGCGATCCGAGAGCCGTGCTTACCACTGGGGTTCGCCGATGCGAAGAGATTTACACAGCGCTCACTGAGCTTGACGATGTGGCGATCCTTGTAGTGGACCTTCATGGCCTCCTTGTTGGCGCGCTCCCCCTCCATGTTGATGGCAATGAAGAGCGGCTTCTTCTCGCTCTTGGCTTTCGCGACCGCCTTCTCGAAGTCCGTTTCCCAACGGATCTGAGCGGAGAGACCCGGCGCAACAAGAAGTAGCGATACAAAGAGGACGGATCTGGGTGCGGTCTGGAGGACCATTTCACTTACCTGCTCAACGGGAGGGGAATCGGAGACCTTCTCCATCTACAGGTTCGTCCCTTCCTACCCTGAAGTGGAGCCCCGAATCCGGGATTCACAGCCTTGGGACAAGGGGGCGATACGCCTTTGGTACCTGATCCGGCAGATGCACCCGGGAGCTCAGAACACGGTGCGGATTTGGTCGGGATTCCCCTCGACAGGGTGTGAATCTCACATCCCAGGCTCATTGGCCTCATGGCTCCCGGGGCTCATCCAGCATAAGAATGTGTTGAACTCACTGCCCAGGACATCTTGTGATGTCATCCACGCGCGTGCTGGCGTGATCGAACCATCGTGGACCCACTTCTCTCTCACGGAGCCACAGAGAAGACACGGAGATGCATCAAGCAGCCCCGCCATTCAAGGCAACCTTCGAGGCCGCCTCCGTGTCTCCGTGCCCCCTGTGAGAGACAAAGGGTCCATCGAACGACAGGAGCTCCCTCCCGGCATCAAGAGCCGGAAGGGGCAGGTTTGGTTACGGCCACAGGTTGCGCGCTTCCCTCCTTGGCCTTCGTGGTCCCCCCACTTCTTCCAGCCCTCGCCATACTCGAAGAACCTGGAGCTTCGCATCTAACCCGAACGATTCATGACCTCGATGCGTCTGGCGGCGTCTTTCGGTCCAGGACCGCGAACCTATCGGTTCGCTCGGCATGGCTTCGATTCGACGACTCTCTTGGGTCGCCTCACATCTCGCGCAGCCCCCCCTGAACTCGAAATGCGCTCGTCAGACCGCAAGAACGAGCTCGGCTGCGCCGATCTCGCATTTGCTCACAACGATCTCATGAATCATCCGGGCTCAGCAGTCTCGTCGCTCCCGAGGGGAACACGAAGGAAGGAGAAGGATTCGAAGAGGAACTTTCCAGACCCTGCCCCACAAGCGCAGGGTTTGGAGGCGCGGAGCGAGGAGCCGACCACCTGGAGCATTCGACCGATGCGGATAGGATGCTGCTCCAAACTCACGCCGCCAAGGGAGTCATGGCCAAATCCTGACCCTGGCAGGAACGATTGGGGACCTGGATGCGCTTGAGGGCAATCGTTCGGTTCGCGACCGCAAACCTTGCAGTTGGCTCGGCATGGCATCCATTGGACGGCTCTGTGGCGTCCGGATGCGATGAGTCAACTCTGATGAGTTTCCGACAGGATGGCGAGATCCAGAGCAGAGGAGGGGCTTGCCGCAGGCCAGGCGCAGCCTAGGCTGTGGCCCTGTTCAGAGTCAGATCCCTGCCCGACTCCGAGTAGCGCTTGACGCTCGAGGAGGTCACGCCTGGCTAGTCCCATTCGCTCTCCCACAACTCTGCAAGAGGATGTCTCATGCTTAGCTCCCTTCTCATGGCCGCCATGATGCAAGGTGCCGGTGCACCCGTGGTCATCAACGAATTCTCCTATGACGACTCGAGTACCGATGACCGCGAGTTCGTCGAACTCTACAACGCCACCAAGTCTTCCATCGACATCAGTGGATGGAAGATCGACTCCTCCGATGCAAATGGTGCCAACAAAGCCTACACCGTGAAGGCTGGCACAAAGTTGGCGGCCGGCGCTTTCTACGTCATGGGTTCGGCCAAGGTGCCCAACGTCCATCAAGTCATAGGCACGACCAACCTCTGGGAGAACAGCGATGAATCGCTGACGCTCAGGGATGCCAAGGGCAAGAGCATCGACACCCTGGTCTATGAGGGCAACAAGACGCCTTCCACGGCCACGTGGAACAAGGGACTCTTCGAGAAGGTTGCCATCTGGGGCAACTTCGCAAGCATCGACAAGCACGAGACCAGCTGGTCTCGTATCCGCGACGGCCTCGACACAGGGGACGGCCGTGACTTCCACCTGATGCGTTCGACCCCGGGCAAGACCAACAACGTCAAGTCGGTGCTGCCCTTCACGGACAACTTCGACAAAGGCACGATCGACGCCCCGCACAAGAGCTTCTATGGCTCCTTCGATGATTGTCACTACATCGACCCGACCCTCACCGGCAAGAAGAACCTGAAGCTCATCCCCGCTTCGCCAGCAGGTGGCAAGGCCCTGATCTTCTGGGACAGCACGGGTGGCGGAAACGCCAACTTCTTCGCGACCGCAGCCATCAAGGACGTGGTCATCGAGTGCTGGGTCTATCTCGATGGCACGCCAGAGCCGATTCAGGGACAGAGCGAGACCTGGTCGATCGGCGTCCAAGGCACGACTGGTACCTTCTACAACATCCCGGATCCCTCGGGCAAGTTGACCTTCAAGGCCAATGGCAACACAGGGATCACGGCTACCTATCAGGTGCTCGACAGTGGGGCGACGCTCTACCTGATCGATCATGGCAATGGTGGAGGCACACTCAAGGTCCTTGGCCAGATCGCCATCACGGCAGGCAAGAACGACGGTTGGCAACGCTTGCGGCTCGAGACGGCTGGCGAGTATGCCTCTCTGCGCTTCGGTGGCACCTACGGAGATGGTGGCGGAACGAGCGTCAGCGGTCGCATCAGCGATCCGGTCGAGGGCGGCATCTACTTCGCCTACCGGGAGTTCGTCTCTCTCAACTCAGGCGCACGTCCCCTCACCATCGACAGGCTCAGCATCCGGGCTTCCAAACTGCAAGCCGTCCATTTCGGAACGGCCGTGAAGACAACCCATGGGACTCCCGTCATCGATGTCGATCCCCATGGTCTCATCGGTACCGACGACTTCCGCATCCACGGTTCCTCCCTCGTTCCTGGTGGCACCAGCGTCTACATCCTTGGCGGTGACCGAAAGGCCTTCAGTCTAGGAGCCCAGTTCCCGACGGGATCCACGCTCTACACGACTCCCGGTTTCATCTTCCTGACCAGCAACAGCATCAAAGGGAAGTCGGCGATCGGCTTCGATGTCCCCAACTCGAGTGGTCTGATCGGCACCAAGGTCGTGTTCCAGATCTTCGACCACGATGCGGCCCTCAAGGTGCCCGCCCCCTTCGGCCACTCCAAGGCGATCGAGGCGACCTTCGGCCTCTGATTGCGCCCACCCGTGACCTCGTGTCCCGGGAACAGGCAGGCCCCTGTCGAGCGAAAGGCTCGACAGGGGCCTGTTCTGTTGGAAGGAAGCCCTGCAGGAGGAGGGAGAATGCTGCTGCCAGGCAACGGAGGCGTGGAGATCGAAGCCGGCTCAGCGGTCAGAGAGAGAGGACGTTCGAAAAGCTGCCCTCTGTGTATCCGGCCTTCTTCCAAAGACTGAGGGTCTGGAGGTAGAGCGGTCGTTTGAGCGCGATGCCGGGGATCGGGAAGCGTAGTTGGCCACTCGAAGCCGACACGACAATGGGTGGGAGAACCACCATGCTGATCGGGTTCAGACCGAGACCGTAGCGGAAGGGCGCGATCGGGATCAGCGTCGGAAGCCTGCCCGTCGCCAGGATCCACACCGTCACATCGCCCGGACTCCCCTCGTAGACCACGATCGATGGATCTCCGATGCGCAGCGGTGTTGGCATGTCGAGGAAGGGACGGACGGCGAGGCCCTTGTCCAGGGTGCTCACGCCCCCACCATTCTTGACCTGGACAGCGACCCAGCCCGGACGCTTCAGGGCCGGGAGCAGGATGCTGACACGGTCCCGCAGAGTGCTCTGCACCTTGGCGCTCAAGCCATCGACGGTGACCACGGTGCCTGCACCAAGGGCCAGCTCTATGCCGAGCAGGTCGTGTCTACCTTGAACGTCGATGTCCGTGCGGTTGGCCTGGATGGCGACGAGGATCGGCTTGCCTGTCGTCAGGTTCTGGTCGGCAGCCGCACTTCCGCCCATGAGCACGAAGCCCTTGGAGCTCGCGCGCGAGGCCACGATGCCCGAACCGAAGGAGCCGTGCAGTCGATACTTCGCCGAGGCTGTGCTTCCGCCCGAGGCGATGTCAGGTGCCAGGATCTGGTAGCTCTTGCTCGCCAGGTGTGCGCCCGCGTCCCGCTGCGCGGTCAGGGGCGCAACCAAAGACGATGCCAGGAGGAGCGCCATGCAGGGGACAGCGGAAGTCGCAGCCTTCATCGCACAGCCTCCACGATCTTCTCACTCCTGTCGCCGTCCGACTCTGGGACATCGAGCCTGGGGGAAGGAATCCTCTTGAGATCCTCGAGCCGGTGTCGCTCCTCATCGGACAACCACCAGCGTTCGCTGACCGGCACCTCGCTCTTCTCCTTCAGCTTCCAGCCGAGTCGCGCGGCTGTCGCTTCGTTGGGCGTGTAGTCGGCATTGAGGATGCCACTCTTGACCAGCAGATCCCGGTAGGACTTGGGATACTGTGTACCAAAGGGAACACCCTTGATCTCGGGCTGGAAGGACGTGTTGGGCAGGAAGGTGTCGACCTTCTCGAAGCCTCGCCGTTTGCCGTGGACGATGTAGTCGAACTCGCAGTCCTCACTCCCCATGATGAGGATCCGCTCGCGACTCTTGTCGAAGATCGCCAACCGTGCGAAAGACCGGATCGGTGTGAGGTTGACCGTGATGCCGACCTTCGCACTCGCGAGTTGCCAGTCCTCGGGGATCGGGATCAGACACTTGCCATTCTTGATCCGCGCCGTTCCACGGAAGTAGGTCCCACTCTCATTGCCCTCCAAGCAGAAGAACTGGATCTCCCGACTCGGATCCTTGGGGTGTGGCTGCGCAAAGGACTTGGTGCCGGTCACCTTGAAATCGCCGGATGCATAGACTGCGTATCCGTAGGCGTCATTCACCTTGCCAAACACACCAGCATGGTTCGAGGACTTTGCGGTCAACCCAGATGCCTGGGCAGTGCCACGGATTCCGAGTGACTTGATTCCCGATGCCCATCCATCTATGCCAAACGTAGGCCAGCTATTGGTCTTCGAGCGTGTGGCGAGACCGACGACTCCATAGGCGACACCCTGCGCCGCATGAGCAGTCCCCCTGATGCCCATGCGGCCCAAGGATCCGAGGGCTTGCCCCTCAATGGCTACGGAGAAGCCTGAGGTTCTGCCCAGGATCGCCGTGGTCGTGTTCGTGGCTAGGGTATTGACGTACGTATTTTCTGCAAAAATGCCGATCCCCATCGGTCCCTTGGCCAAGGCGTGCATGCCGTAGGAGAACATGCGGTTTCGTCCCGCAATCTGATTCGTCGTTGCGGCGAAGACCCCTGTGCCTCCTGGCCTGGAGGACTCTCCACGTAGGCCACGAAAGCCGCCGACGAAGGTGCCACCTGTGGACGTGGATCCTGTCGCCTCCACTCGTAGACAGGTGGCACTGATTCCGGTGGACCGCGCCAAGATCGCGTTTCCACCGATGCCTGTGCCCGCATAGCTGTTCCTGACGTCCAGCGTGGTCACGGTTCTGAGGTTCTGATCCCACTGCACAGGCGGCTTGGGCATCGGTCCTGTGAGGCCCTGTATGCCTCGGGGGCCCAATGGACCTGCCGGTCCTGTCCTCCCTCTGGGGCCTGTTGGTCCCATGAGTCCCGTGGCTCCTGTCCTCCCCGCAGGCCCCGTAGTGCCGGTCGCTCCCTTGGGTCCCGCCGGACCGGTCGCGCCAGTGGCGCCCTTGGGCCCAGCCAGCCCGGTCTTGCCTGCGGGCCCCATGGGACCGGTCTTGCCTGCGGGCCCCATGGGACCGGTCTTGCCTGCGGGCCCTGTCGTACCGGTTGGGCCTGTCCTGCCTGCAGGGCCGATGGGGCCCGTGTTCCCGGTGGCGCCCTTGGGGCCTGCGGGTCCCTTCAGACCCGTTGCCCCTCGTGGGCCCATCAACCCCGTCGTCCCTCGTGGGCCTGCCGGACCTGTCGCTCCAGTGGCTCCTGTCGCCCCCTTCAGGCCGGCGGGGCCGGTGGCACCACGACTGCCAGCAGGGCCGCGAAGCCCGGTCGGGGATCCCACCCACCTGCCGGCACTGTCGATCACGCGGCTCTTGCCAATGGAGACGGACTTGGGATGGATGTCCCCGGTGACGTCCTTGGCGGTTCCCGCGAGCTTCGCGTAGGCCTGCGAGGTCAGGGCCAGGCGTGGACTCATCTCGGGATCGCTGCCCACCTGGATGCCGAGGTAGAGAGTCTGGCCATCGAAGACACCCTTGGGGAAGGCCGTGACAGAACCCAGCTCGGTCTTGAAGAGCCCCTGGTTGACCGAAACGCTGGCCTGCGACTCGGTCCAGAGTGCCGCACCTCCACTCTTCAAGGCAAAGAACCTGAACGTCATCTTGGTCGTGCCATGGACGTTGGCGCCGGTCTGCCGGGTCAGCCGGCCTTGGAAGGGCAGGGTGCTCGGCACGGTCGCGGTCTGTGCAACGACCGTGCTCGAGAGCATGAGTCCGACAAGAAGGGAAGAGAGGAAGGATGCCGGAGAGAGGATAGACATGATCGGACCTCGACCAGAGAGCTGGTGCTTGGGAGTCAGGAGAAGAGCCAGATAGAGCGATTCCTCAACGAAAGCGGAAGGCAGCATCAGCCCGGATGACTCATGAGATGGTTGTGAGCGAATACGAGATCGGCGCAGCCGATCTCGTATTCGCGGTCTGACGAGCGCATTTCGAGTTCAGGACGGCTGTGCGAGATATGAGGCGACCCAAGAGGGTCGTCGAATCGAAGCCATGCCGAGCGAACCGATAGGTTCGCGGTCCTGGACCGAAAGGCGCCGTCAGGCGCATCGAGGTCATGAATCGTTCGGGTTAGAGGAGTCGCTTTCTCCACACAGCGTCGCCCCGCCAGGTCCGTTACAGGATGTCTTCCAAAAAAGCGGTCTCCGCCCCTACAGGGCTGTCGGTCCCCAGCAGCCCTGCACCTCGCATGCCTCTGCCTGTCGAGAAGGCCCAGGAAGCTCCCTGGACATCTCCCTTCCTGGCTCCACCCCTCTTGGGGCTCAGGCGCCTTCCTCCAGGATCCGGCCCAGGCGGGCCAGGGCGCGATGCAGCAGCACGCGGACACTGCCCTCACTACGATCCATCTCGATCCCGATCTCACTCGCTGACAGGCCCAGCATCCGCGAGAAGGTGATGACCGTCTTGAAGTCCTCGGGCAGCGAATCGAAGGCAAGCTCGAACTGCTGCGCCTCTTCCCGTCCGATCGCGATGCGACTCGGACTCAGGATATGGCCATAGAACGAGGCCTGTTGGAGGTCATAGCCCTCCACCTCGGCCTGTGCGTTGCGACACTCGCGCGCCCAGAATCTTTGCCGATCCCGCAGCTTGCGCCAAGCCGTCATGAAGAGCCACTTGCGGAAGCTCCCCTCGCCCCGGTCCTCGAACTGGTCCAGATCCTGGATCACCTCGCGAAAGACGGTTTGCACCAGATCCTCAGCGGATTCCCGCACACTGATCCGTGGGCCGATCTTGAGTCGGAAGAAAGCGCGCAACTCGGGAGCCAGCTCCTCATAGAGTTCGGTCAGATCGAGGTCGTCGGGATCAGGTGCGGCACTGGAGTCGGTCTTGGTCACGCAGTCATGGTAGCATTGCGGCCTCCTACGATGTCGTCCGACGCCCCACAATCCAGCCCTGGAGAACCGGATTCCGACGCACTCACCGACCTGGTCGAGGAGCTCGTCGCACGTATCCTCGATGCCACCGATCCCTCCATGGAGTTGGAGCGGGTCAAGGCTCACCACCCCGCAGTCTTCTCCCGCGTCCAGAGCATCTATCGGCGACTCGTCCGTGAGGACATGGTCCAACCCGAACCGGCGGCACCACTGCAGACCGATCTCGTCGAGGGCTACCGTCTCATCCGTGTCCTGGGCCGGGGCGGTATGGGAGTCGTCCACCTTGCCGAGCAGACCGAGCCTTCCCGCCTCGTCGCCATCAAGCTCCTGCGTCCGGAACTACTCGATGTAGAAAGCAGCCGCACACGGTTCCGGCACGAGATCACAGCCGTAGCCCCTCTTCAACATCCCGGTATCGTCCAGGTCTTCGAAGCGAGAGACGATGCAGAGATCCCATTCTTCGTCATGGAGCATGTCGAGGGAAAGTCCATGGGCGAAGTCCTCAAGGAGATGTCCGGCAGGAACCCATCTCAGCTCGATGCCAAGGACCTGCTCGAATCCCTGGTGCAACCGGGATCGGCGAGCGGCACGAGCCGATTGGATACCGGGCAATCCTGGGAGCGACTCGGGGTCCGTCTGGGCAGGGAACTCTGTGATGCCCTGCAACATGCACATGAGCGTGGAGTCATCCACCGCGACGTCAAACCCTCCAACATCCTGCTCACCCGGGATGGGCGTGCACGCTTGGTGGACTTCGGTCTCGCCCGTCTCGAAGGAGAAACACGCTTGACGCGGAGCGAAGCGGAGCTCGGTTCGCTCCCCTTCATCCCCCCCGAGAACCTCCGCGGCAGCGTACTGCCCAGTGAACGACGAGATGTCTATGGGCTCGGAGTCACGCTCTATGAGTTCTTGAGTCTCCAGAACCCGTTCCTCGCGGACGAAGCCGGCGAGACGCGACGACGCATCCTCCGAGCCCAAGCACCTTCCCTCCGTCATTGGAATCCATCGATCAGCTGGGAACTCGAAACCGTCATCCAGAAAGCCATGTCGCCCGAGCCAGAGCTCCGGTACTCCTCTGCGCGGGCCTTCGGAGAGGATCTCGAGAGGGTCAGCAAGCGAGACCCCATTCTGGCCAAGCGTCCCGGTCCTCTGCTACGCACGCGGCGATGGCTTCAACGACATCCAAGCCTGGCTGGCATGATGGCCGTAGCTCTCCTGCTGCTCGTCGCAGGGAGCCTGGCCTTCGCATTCCGCGAGAGCCATGCCCGTCGTGAAAGTGAGCGACTCACCAGAGAGGCCCAGGCGTCGAGCTACATCGCCAAGATCCAGTGGGCCTCGGTCGCATTGGACCGAGGTGGCAACCTGGGAGAGATCCGCGCACTCCTGCAGAGCTGCCCCTTGGAACTTCGTGGGTTCGAGTGGCGTCATCTGGTCGAGCGTCTGGATGCATCCGTAGGTCAGATCGCCATCCAGCAGGGCAGGATCAACTCCATGTCCTGGTCCTCGGACGGGCAGCGCCTGGCCATGCTCTCGGATGCAGGGTACATCGACGTCATCGACCGATCCATGGAGGCCCCCACGGTCCACCTACCCATCCAGGGCCTCGCCACCGACGCCCTGGCCTGGCAACCCGGTCAAACCCGGATCGCTCATGCTCTAGGAAATGGCAGTATTCTGCTTCTTTCGCTGAACAAAGATACCGCAACAAGGTCACTCCTTCCCCCCGATCCCGCCCGGGGTCCCGCGACAGCCCTTCTCTTCACCAGGGCCGGTGAAATCCTCTATACCGGTCATTCCAGAGGCAAGGTGATGCGGATAGAGATCGGCACTGGCCGGGTCGAAGAAGTCCTGAGTTGCCCTGACCAAAACATCTTCAGCCTGTCCCTCTCAGGGGATGAGAAGACGCTCGTAGTCAGTGTCATGGCTGCAGGCCCCGGAGCACCTGCAGCCACCCTCGTCTGCCAGCTCGAAAGCCATTCGACCCGAAGATACGTGCAAGGGGGATCCATTGCGGTTGATGCGCTCATCGACGACGAGGGTGAGTTCGTATTCGTGGGATCCAGCGAAGGCCTGGAAGTCATCGACCTCATGCGGGACAGGAGGGAGTTCATGCGGCGCGGTCCCTGCGTCTTCCCCACACTCTCGCAGGATGAGACGCGGCTCGCATACATCAGTGGAAGACAGACGCTCATCGTGCTCGAACTGACACGCACGCGAACATCCGACGGAACGCATCTCAGGAGCCGACCTCTGGCAAGACTGCAAGGTCATCATCGACAGATCTTCTCCCTCGTAGGCGAGCCTGGGACTCACAGATTCTGGACGGCGGGTGACGATCCCAATCTCAAGATCTGGGATCCCGACGATTCCAACCCTGTCTATCGATTGCCTGGTTCGACGCGCCGCATCTGTGTTATGCGAAGCCTCGGGGCTAGCATCCTCACAGGCGACAGCGCGGGTGTGCTGAGACTGCAGCAGGCCCTGGGCAGCGTCCAACTTCCACAGTTGTCGACGAGTGAAGTCGTGAGCATGGACCCAGGCAAGGATGGGCGAGTCCTGGTCGCCTACAAGGACGGCACGCTGGCATCGATCCATGGTACCAGCGGCGAGAAGTTCTGGGCCAAGAAGATCCCCGGTCTGACCTATGCCGTACGCGTTGACGCTGGATTTGCTTGCGGATTGAAGTCAGGGCAAATTTTCATCCAGCCTGGTCCATCGGCGAAGCCACAAGTTCTGTGGCAAGCCAGATCCGACCCGAACTCGGCCATCTCCACGCTGCATCATCACGCGCCCACCGGTCTCCTCCTCGTGGCAACGAAGTTGGGACGGTTGCGTTGCTACAGTCTCGTGGATCGTCGATGGCTCTGGAAGAGATCTGCGCACGAGGGGTGGATCGCAGACGCCCGTATCGATCCTTCGGGTCGCTATGCCGCGAGCCTGGGGCAAGACAAGTCCGTCGCCATCTGGGACCTCCCTACGGGGAAACTCCTCCACCGTCTTGCGGGGATGGATCGGGCTCCCTTGGCCCTCGCCTTCTCGGCAGATGGCAATCGTCTGGTGACCTCCTCTGGCTACAGTCGAGCTCTCAGAGTCTGGGATCCCCTGCGCGGCGCACTCCTCACTCGTCTTCCCACCGAGGGCGTCGCATTCGCCATCTGTTTCGTTGACGGGACCTTGGCCGCTGCCGGTATGTCGGACATTGCGTTTGGACGCGGAGGCAGGATGGGCGAGATCCTCTGCTGGCGGGGGCGTGCGACGGAACTTCCACCGAACCAGATCGCAAGGAAGAGCCTGGATACCCTGACCTCTCCTCCCTCACGGATCCGATAGGCCCCGCGAAGGAGAACCCCGGGCTAACCCGGACGATTCATGAGATCGTTGTGAGCAAATGCGAGATCGACGCAGCCGAGCTCGTTTTTGCGGTCTGACGAGCGCATTTCGAGTTCAGGGGGAGCTGCGCGAGAGATGAGGCGAGCCAAGAGGGTCGTCGAATCGAAGCCATGCCGAGCGAACTGATAGGTTCGCGGTCCTGGACCGAAAGACGCCGTCAGACGCATCGAGGCCATGAATCGTTCGGGCTAACGAATGAGCCTCAGCAATACAGGGTTGCTGGTCCACACGATCTGCGGGAGGGTCGCGCCCAAGATGACGTAGGCGTGTTGGAGGTTGATACCAACCAAGGCGGTACTTCCCTGCGCGGCGAGACGAAAGGTCGCGGTGGCGCGGCCATTCGAGTCGAGGAGGCCGACCGACGGGAGGATGAGACTGTTGGGAGCACCCAGCAGGAGTCCCATGTACGCATCCACCTTGAGTGGCAAGTTATTGTTGCCGAGGCGAAGCCCGGGGTAGATCCCGGTCTGGGAACCCAGAACGATGTAGATCTTGCCGGCGCGCAGCACGCCTGCATCGAGATCGAGGACCTGTTTGCCGCCTCGGACGACCGAGACATCGCGACGATCGCTCCGAAGGCTCAAGGGCCAGGCCGAGATCACGCGGACCGAGCCTAGTTCGACCGAGCCGGTCTTGCCATCCAGTGGGACACCCACCATGACGTCGGGACGCCCATCGGCATTCCGATCTCCGGCGGCTGCCAGGGTCTTGCCGAACTGGCTCGTCAGGCTCGTGCCACCCCAGGCGTGCAGAACAACTCCTGTCTTGCCTGAGAGGATGCGCACCTGCCCCGGTCTGCGAGGGAACACCGATACATGGGTCGAGGATGCGAGGTCCCAGAGGCCATCGCCATCCACATCGCCGATGCTTGCCAAGGCATGGCCAAAACCCTCGCCCTTCGACGCTCCAGGTCGGGTCCAGAGGATCTTGCCGCTCTGCGATCCGAAAGCCCGCACATAGCCGCCATTTCCCAGGGGAAGGCTATCCGTTTGTGGCGCGCCAACGACGAAATCCGTCTTCTTGTCCCCATCCAGATCGGGGCTAGGAGTCACCGACAGTCCGAAATGATCGGCATCCTTGTCTCCGAAGATCGTGCGAAGCACCTTCCCGGTCTTGCCCGAGAAGATCTGAATGTAGCCCTTGCGCCCCGATTTCGACTGAGGTGCAGAGATCAGGACCTCTGCGACTCCATCGTTGTCCAGATCGTCGAGGGAACACAGTGCATGCCCAAAGAGATCCCCGCGACCGGTGCCCGCCATGCTGCGAATCAGCTTGCCGGTCTTGCCCGAGAAGACGAAAGCCCGACCGACCTGGGTCTTCTTGGCCTGCACGACATGGTAGGCGAGAGGAGCGCCTACGAGGATGTCCGGAGTCCGATCACCGTCAAGGTCTCCGACGGCCCCCAGGCTGGTACCGAACCCACTCTTGATGAGGGAGACGTCGGCTTTGATCTCGGTACGCAGTTTTCCGGTCTTGCCCGAGAAGACGAAGACCGAACCCTTGTTGGATCCCAGAAACATGTGCGAGGCAGAGACTGCGTACTCGTCGACGCCATCGCCATCGAGGTCTCCGAGACGCGCGACTGCCGTCCCGAAGTAGTCATAGGCGGCGGTACCCTTGTGCCTCCGCAGGACCTTGCCGCTCCGCCCGGAGAGAACCAGCCCTACACCGGCGTCCTTGCCACCGGCGAAGGCGTTGCTTGGCCCGCCCACGAGATAGTCTCGAAACTTGTCACCATCGATGTCATCGATCTGCGCGATCGAGGAGCCCAACCTCTCAGACACGCGTGCCCCACCCAATTTCCAAAGCTCACTGGCGCTGGTCTGGGCAGGCAGTCCAGCTGCGAAGAGAACTCCCGTCACCAAGATCCCCAGGATCGGGACCCGGGTAGTCGCAAGGAAGGAGAGAGAGAAATTATGCATCTTGGAAGAGGGGCTAGTGGTCAGAAGAGACCCGAGGAAACCGCGATTGTAGCAAGAACGGGCATCCCTGGGCTGGTTTTCTGCCCATCGTGGGCAAGATCCAACAGCATCGGTCATTCCACCCGCCCGCCTTGAGACGCAGTTCTGCTCAGCGACGTCCCTGGAGCAAGGGAGTGAAATACCGGTAGTAGATCTCGAGACTCAGAACGCACATCGCCGTCGAATAGGATCGGTCCCGGCGATCATCTCCCGCGTAGCTCGCATAGGGCCCCATGGGCTTGAAGGAGCCATCCGCTAACTGGGCCTGGGGGAGGACTGTCACCAGCGACTGGTTCCATTGCTTCCATGTATCGCCACCAGCCAGGAAACTGGCCAGGGTACCGTAGTACCAGAAATAGATGTTTCCTGCAGCCTCACGCACGAACGCATCATTGCCCCGCCAACGATAGTCGCGTGGCCGGCGCGCGAGCGTGAATTGCAGTCCCCCCTGGACGCGATCAGTATCCAGCTCCTCCCCCAGGAGAAGCAAGCTGAACACCGAAGCGGGCGTCGAAGCCGGAAGCGTGCGCCAACGCGAACGGAGTCGCCCGGGTTCGCGATTGTAGAGATAGTAGCCTCGTCTGCGATCGTAGCTGTTGGCGAAGAAGCTCCGGGCTCGAGCGAGAGCAGGCTCGGGCACTTCCAGGCCGGCCTTGCGAGCAGAGAGAAGCGCCATCACCTGCCAGGAACTGACCGAAGTCCTGGCGTATCCGTCCTCACTTTCCAGAGTCGGAGAATAGTAGCCCCATCCCCCGTCGTGCCTCCAATCCCGACTCCGGTTCTGCTGACTCAGGATCCACAAAACGGCAGCCTCGAGTGGAGCCTTGAGCTTCTTGTCCTTGGTGAGGGCATAGCACTCCGCGAGTGCATAGGTCGAGATTCCGTGGCTGTAGGCTGACGTGAGCCCGAAGTGCCCGGTTTCTTCATCCTGAACATAGAGCAGGAACTCCATGGCCTTGCGTGCGACCGGACTGTGGACCTTCTGCTTCCCAGGCACATGGCCCGCTCCCAGGAAGGCAAGAAGGCAGAGCCCCGTCTTCCCGACGAAGGTCTCCCCATACTTGTCGTCGAGCACGGCCTTGTATCCCCAGGATCCATCCTCCCGCTGCACACGAGCCAGGTAGGCCAGTCCACTGCGCACGGCAGCCTCAGTCTTCTGGGTCCCGCCGTAGCGGCGAAGTGCAGCGATCCGCGCCGTGCCGAAGCGATTCCTGAAGACGTCAGGTTTCGCGCCATGGTGCGAGGCATCTATCCTTCGCCTGGCCCGAGAGGCGCGAACCAGGCTCGTTCGGGGAGGTGGCGTCGCACCGATCCGGGATAGGAGAACGGCTTGTCTCTTCAAGCTTTGCCCCATCCCGGGCAGATCCGCCTGTCTCGGCCGGAGCGGCGGGACGCTCCCGGACGCCAGGAGTGACTGGGACTCCGGCACGAGGGCGCGCGTGCCCATAGGCTTCGGGGATGGAGGAGGTACAGGGTCGCCTCGCGAGGGCTCGATCTGGTCCCTCATCTGGGCCTCGACAGGCGTGGGTGCCATGCCCGAAGACGACAGAAGAGCGGAGGGCAGGGCTCGCCTCTGGTCCTTCCATGACTCCTCGAGCCCACTGCGCCCCGAGGAGAGAGATCGCCCGTCAGGCACATCCACTCGCAATCCACTTGCGACACGGGAGGCTGCGTGCACCTCTTCAGTGCGCCCCGCGGTTGGAACAAGACCCTCGTCGACTGCGGTATCCGACTCGAGCCCCACCAGTTCTTCATCGACGGAGGAAGGTGCCTTCGACTCGACTGCATCATGGATCGTCGCGAGTCCATTGGCAGGACTCGGGTCGGCGGGCTGGATCCTGGGATGCTCTCCACCCAGGGATCGCCGCTTTCCCTTCGTGCTGGATTCGAGGGAAGCGATTCGAGGGAGTCGAACCATCAGCGCACCTGCCGTGCGGCTGTCAGCCTCGACTCTCGCCTCTCGCAGGCGGGCAGGCTCTGGTTGTCGCTCTTGCCCTGCTACCAATCCCGACACGCTCTCGTCCACACTCTGGGGTAGGGGAGCCTCGACGGCGTCGCTCAATCCCGCCACATCCTCGAAAAAGACCATGCCATCAGGCTCAGCCTCTGCCACCTCGTCTCGAGATCGTTCGCTCGGAGTTGAGTCTGCAGAAGCCAGCTGCGATGACGGCCCTTCGACTCGCATGGGAGTCTGCGTCGCCTCGAAGATCAGATCCTTGACGGGCTCTGCTTCCATCCGCCCATCCCCACTCTTGGCATCGGCCTCCTGCGAGAGGATCTCGACCTGGATCGTACCCTCATCCCCGCTCTCCTCCTGATTGCGTGTGAGGATGTCGACGCGGCTCATCCACAGGAGGACGAGACCATGGATCAACAAGGACAGCAGGAGCAAGCGGGTGAGAAGGTCGAGGCTGGACCAACGGCCCCCCAAGGTGATGAGGATGACCAGGAGGGCTGAGAAGAGAAGCCCGCCGAGCAAGAACCGCTCGAGATCACGTTGGCCCTCCCAGAAGACGAGTCGTTCCTGAGCCTCCGACCGATACAGAAGAGCGGGTTGGCCGGGACGCAGAAGATCGATGCTCTGTCCCCTCGGGCCAGGCAGAGGAGAACGCCAAGAGGAATCAGGGTCCAAGCCAGCCAGGCGCCAGGGTTCCAGGAAGGCATCTCGATGGAGTGCCGTGCGCAGAAGGTGGGCCCCCGACCGGGATCGGCGAACAAAGAACAGGCTACGCCCAGAGACATCGAAGATGGGGTCACGCAGCATGGCCTCGTAGGCAGCTGCGTCCCATTCTGGGAAGAGGGGAAGCGCTTCACCCTCCCCACGCAGATCCCCCAGCAAGAGCCGCGAGTGCTTCTCCCCGGGCTTCTGGCGGACAAAGACCAAGGACCCTGCGAGGGGGCCCGACAAGGCCGGGGCGGGATCACTCTCATCGTCCTCCGTGTTGATCCCGGCGCGCAGGCTCTGCACGGGACCGAAACTACCTTCCCTCCATTCGCTCCGATAGAGATCCAACCCACCTTCGCCACCCGCACGATCCGATACGAAGTAGATCGAGGGGCCTGGCCCCATGGCCGGCGAAAAATCCACTCCATCGCTGTTGAGGGCGTCGAGCGCCTCCGGCGGCAGACCCGGACGGCTGGGGTCCTGCGCCACGAGATCCACTCGCCCTTGCGCCCTCTGCAGTCCGTAGATCCAACGACCATCCGGCAAGCGAGCCAGCCGTCCCACGATCTCACCAGGAAGCTCGGCCAGGATCCGAGCCTCTCCAAACTCCAGCATCGAAGCCTGGGACAGGCTGGCCCCCGCCTGTCCACGGGTTCCATCGCTGTAGTAGAGGGGCCTCCCGTAGCGCAAGGCCAGCAGCACGACACCGAACGCGAGTGCCACCACAGCTGCCAGGGATACGGCAAGAACCCTCCGGGTCGAACTCATTGCGCCCCTCGCAACCTCATCGAGGTCTACCCTCCAGCGGCAAGGCCCGGATCAGGATCCTCTCCAGACGTGCGCTGCGACAGGCATCCATGACCTTGGCAAAGAGGCCATAGCGTGCATCCACATCCCCGCGGATCAGGACGGAGCGACTCTTGTCTCGCCGCGCCTGCGCCTGGAGTTTCTGCTGGAGCCCCTCGAGCGTGACCTTGCGCCCCGCAAGAAGAAGTGCACCCTCTTTCGTGAACTGGATGACGAGATGCTGCCCTTCACTGCCGGTCTTGCCACTCCTGGCCTTGGGGAGAGCGAGATCCATCTCCACCTCCTCCTTGGCGAAGGTCGTGGAGACCAGGAAGAAGATGAGCAGGAGGAAGACGACATCGATGAGAGGCGTCAGACTCAGAGCGCTCTCGTCTGGATCCTCTTGATCAAGCCGCATCCTTCTGCTCCCTGCTTGCGGCCAGGACCTCGACCACGGGGGCAAGCTTGTCGTCGCATTCCTCCAGGTATTGGCGTACACGCGTGGCGAACCAGGCATGCACGAGAAGACAGGGAATGGCCACCGAGAGCCCGGCGATCGTCGTGACCAGAGCCACCTCGATCCCTGACGCCAGGTTCTCGGGGCGCCCCAGACCCGTCCGCACAACCCGGTGGAAGGACTCCTGGATGCCGACCACTGTGCCGAGAAGACCCAACAAGGGAGTGATGTTCGCCAAGATGTTCAGCGGTTTCAAACGACCACGGAGGCGACCGAACTCCTTGCCAGCCTGGTCCTCCATGCCTCGTTCCACATCCTCGAGAGCCAAACCGCAACGTCGCAGGCCCGCCTGGAGGATCCGGGACGCCGGAGACGGATGCCCATCCAGAAGCGGATCGACCTCGTCGCAACGCCCTTCCTTGATCATCGCCAAGGCCTGATCGAAGGCTGCAGGAATGATCCGTTCTCGCCTGAGTGCCAGGGAGCGATCCAAGGTGATGGCCAGTGCCACAACCGAACAGATGAGGATAGGAATCATCAAGAGGCCACCCGAGACGAAGAAGTCCCAGACGGATTGACTCGACACGACCTCGCCTGCATCACCAGCAGACTGCACGAGGGAGACAAACAGGGGAGCCACGCTGAACATCACAGTTTCCTCTTGGTCTTGAGTCTCGGCTCCGCACTCTTGGCTGCTTCGGTACCGGGATAGCGATCCAGGAGCTCGCGATAGAGCTTCTGGGCTTTGGCCTCCTTCTTCTGGGCCTCGAAACAAAGCCCGGCCTCGAGCAGGGCCTGAGAGACCCATCGGCTCTCGTCGAACAGGATCGAGAGTCGCAGGAAGGCCTCGATGGCTCCGTCCAGTTTTTCTTGATCCCGTCGGAGCACACCGATGCGATACCAGGCCTCCGCCGCGATGCGCCCCTCCGAGAGGGTGGTGGCCAACTTGTAGGCCTTCTCGGCCGACTCGGCTCGGGAGCGTCCTTGCTCTGCACGCCCCAACCAAAGCCAGGCCTGGGCCTTGTCAACCTGGCTGGCCTCCGCACCTCCATCCCGCAACCAGAGTCGCAGCACGGCAGCAGAGCGATCGGCTCGCTTGGACAACAGTTCGCAATGCCCCAGATGGAACCTGGCACGAGCCACATGGACCGCATCGGGCCTCTGTGACCTCTGATCGCGTTTCGCCACTTCATCCAGATAGCGTCGAAACAACCCTCCAGCTGCCTGGTACTCGGCGAGCTGATAGTGGCACTCTCCTGCCAGGAAAGGAGCCTTCCGTGTGTACCCATCTTTGGGCTTCATGGCCTCGAGAAGACCTAGACTCTTCAGCGCCTTGCGATGCTGACCTTGTTCGAACTGCGAGAACCCCAATCGGTAGATCGCCCGTGACCGATAGGCTCCCTCGACCTTGGCGAGCTCTCGATCGGCAGCGGCCCTGTCTCCGGATTGCAGCAGGCCCTCGGCGAGGTGGAGCCGGGCTTCCCCGCGGAGCGCCGGGTCCTGACTGGTCTCTGCTACCTTCCTGAAGGCCACCAGCGCGGGCTTCTCCTTCCCGAGCTTGCGTCTGGTCCAGGCCAACTCGTACCAGACCCGGTCACGACTACCACCCGCGCCATCCCTCAGGAGTTCCTGCAAGGCCTTCTCCGCCTCCTGGTTCTTTCCTCCCCGCGCCATGGCCAGCGCTCGCGAAAAGCGCATCTCGGGTACGCGCCTGTCTTGTGGGTGCAGACGAAGAAAGTCTCCGGCCATCTGCTCCGCCGCTTTCCACTGCTTCTCGTTCAGTTCAACAGAACAGAGCATCTGCCGCAAGGCGGCTCCGAGCCGACGCGCATCTGGGCGGGCCAGGGCCTCCTGGCCCCGCTTGCGGCAGGTATCAATCTCACCGAGCTCGAAGGCACACCAGGCTAGGCCCTCCAAAGCGCGGAATCCGATGGGGCCAGGGGCCTTGACGTGTTTCTGGTAGTAATGGGAGGCCTTCTCGAAGTCGCCCTGCTTCTGCAGGAGGTCGGCCATGCCGAGTTCGTCCTCATCGGCGGCCGCACCCTGG
>JAJRTL010000306.1 GCA_024278315.1 Planctomycetota bacterium
ACTTGATCGGGAGCACCGCGCGCTCTTGTGGTCCTATGTCCGCCCGCACATGCGGCTCTTCCTGACCAGTTTCTTCGCGCTGGTCACGCTCTTCGGCATCGACCTGGCTCTCCCAAAGATCGTGCAGTTGGTCGTGGACGGCCCGGTCATCCATTTCCAGGAAACTGGCATGTTCGAGCTTGAGCTCCTGCTGCCCTACCTCCTGGCCTTCGCCGGCCTGCTCGGCCTCCAGGGTTTCACCAACTACAAGAATGTGATCTGGACTTCGATGGCAGGACAGGCCGTCGTGCGCGATCTACGTACCTCGCTGTTCAGTCACGTGCTCCACCTTTCGCCGGACTTCTTCGACCGCATCCAGACCGGCCGTCTGGTCACGCGCATCTCCAGCGATTGCGAGAACCTGAGCGAACTCTTCACCACGGGCGCCGTGGCCACACTGGCGGACGCACTCAAGATCGTGGGCTTCTTCGTAGCCATGCTCATCATCAGCCCAGAGCTCACGCTGGTAGTCCTCGCTGCCGCGCCCTTCCTCGTGCTCTTCACCCTGGGCTTCCAGCACAAGGCCCGCGTCGAGTACCGCAAGGTGCGTGGGCGCATCTCGCGCCTCACTGGGTTCTTCGCCGAAGCCATCCAGGGCATCCGCGTCACGCGGCTCTTCGGTCAAGAGGACAAGATCGGTCAGCGCTATGACCACATCAACCGCGAGGTGCGGACGGCATGGATGACGACGATCGCGTTGTTCAGCCTCTACTTCAGCCTCATCGACTTCGGCACCTACGGCACACAGGCGGCCATCCTCTGGCGCGCAGGATTCAGCATCTCGCTGGGCGAGCTCTCCTACGGCGACTTCATCCAGTTCTGGCTCTACTTCGGCCTCATGATCGGTCCGCTCCGATCCCTGGGCGAGAAGTACAACATCCTCCAATCGGCCTTCGCCTCGGCCGAGCGCATCTTCCAGATCCTCGACGAGAAGCCGAGCCTGGTCGAGTCGGAAACACCTCTCGAGCCCAAACGCGGACCCGCCACGATCCGCTTCGAGAACGTCGACTTCGAATACAAGAAAGACGTGCCCATCCTGAAAGACGTGAGTTTCGAGATCCCCGCCGGCTCTCGCGCCGCGGTCGTCGGCCCCACCGGTGCCGGCAAAACAACCCTCATCGCCCTCCTGGCCCGCTTCCGCGATCCCCAATCCGGACGCATCCTCGTAGGCGAACAAGACCTCAAGTCCCTCGACCTCCGCGCCCACCGCCGCCGCATCGGCATCGTCCTCCAAGACGTCTTCCTCTTCGCCGCCAACGTCCTCGAGAACGTCCGCCTCTGGGAAGAGGACATCAGCGAGAAACGCGTCCTGGATTCCCTCAAAGCCGTCCAGGCCCTCGACCTCATCCAAAAGACAGGCGGCCTCGACTCCGTCGTCGAAGAACGCGGCGCCACGCTCAGCCAAGGCGAACGCCAACTCCTGGCCTTCGCCCGTGCCCTCGTCCACGACCCCGACATCCTCGTCCTCGACGAAGCCACCGCCAACATCGACACCCAGACCGAACTCCGCATCCAATCCGCCATGGAAGTCCTCATGCGCGGCCGCACCACCGTCGTCATCGCCCACCGCCTCTCCACGGTCCGCGAAGCCGACACCATCCTCGTCATGGACCAAGGCCGCGTCGTAGAACAAGGCCAACACGACGACCTCCTCGCCGCCGGTGGCCTCTACTCCCGCCTCATCCGCTCCCTCGACACCCACCCCGTCTGAGTGCAGTCTCGTGGGTGGTCAAATGTGAGCCAAAGAACCCGTCCCTTTTCTTGCGCTACTTGCGGGGGAGGAAGTCGTGCTTGCTGGCCTCGTAGAGTTCGAAGAGGTCCTCGTTGTCGGCCTTGTGGACCTGGATGAGGGCGGCCTGGTTCTCGGTCTTGTCGCGGATGACCAAGGCATAGGTGCTGAGGATTTCGGGTGTCGGGGCGGGTGGGTTCTCGGAGTCGATGACGACCATCTGGTAGCGGCCCGAGCGGAGGTGGGCGAGGACTTCGGCGGTGAAGGACTTGCGGTAGTAGAGCATGCGCGCGGCCTTGTCGTCCTGGGCGGCCTCGGCTTGGATCAACTCGCGGTCGATGCGCAGCGCGGCATCGGACCAGGTGGCGATGGCGGAGCGCATCTGCTGGTTTGTGAGCTTGATGTCGAGGACCTTGGGCGCCTTCGCCGCGGAGTCGGTGGACTGACAAGCAGCGAAGAGCAAGAGCAACGAGCCTGCGAGCAGCGCAGGCTTGGATGAGGGCGATGGCAAATTACTCATTGGGCGCTCGCTCCGGTCCAACCGGGAAGCCCACCCTTCTTCTTGCCGAGATCCGCGCCGAGCACGATGGCCCAGCTGGCCGTCGTCCAGACCTCGCCCATGCTGACGTCGGTGTTGCTACCCATGAGCAGACTCTCGTGCCAGGGGCGCGGTTGGATGGAACCGTCGGGGGCGCGCGCCAGGATCAAGTCGCGACGCATGACCTTCCAGTATCGGCTGCTGGCCTTCTTGCCAAGTGCTGCAGAGGCCACACCACCCAGGAGGATGTGCTGCATCAGGGATGCATGACCCTCCAGGTAGGCATCGACCTTGCGCTCGGTGAAGCTCTTCATCTGCTGCACGTACTTGGCCTTCTTCTTGCCAAGCGTCAGCGCACCAAGCCATGCTCCCGCAGTGCGGCCGATGTTGCCCTGCCCCTTCTGTCCGGCCTTGGTCGAGTAACCGACACCGCCCCCACTGGAACTCGCCTCGAGATACTCGAGGAGCCGATCCACGACCTTGTCCTCGATCTGGCAGCCGGCCTGTTCGGCCAGGCCCAAACCGGCCAGGACATAGCCGGCCATGATGTTCAGCTCCACATAACCAAGACCGTTGGGGCCGCCGGGTCCGTGCGCGTAGCCACCACTGACCTCCTGGCGCTTGCAGAGTGTCGTGGCGATCTTCTGGAGCTCCTTCTTGAGCTTCTTGCTCTTTTTGTGCTGGTAGAGCTCGCCCAGGAAGATCGCGGCATGGGCGTAGGACCAGTTGCTCTGATCCCAGTTGGCCCCGCCGGGTCGCCGCTGCCCGAAGGGATCGGGTGCATCCAGCGCCCCGGTCACGAAGTCGACCGCCTTGCGCAGATTCTCGGCATAGCGACCCGACCTGGTCGTGCTGCCCTCGGCGATCCAGGCCAGGCCCGCGAGGCAGGTCATGACGATGGCCCCGTTGTTGCCGCCGAGCGTCTGCGGAAATCCACCCTGTGAGGTCTGCTTGCCCGCCAACCACTTGACCGCAGCCGAGAAGATCTTCTGTCTTCCCACTCCCTGGTCCGGCTTGTTCGAGCCCTTGCCACCCTTCGGGATCTTGATCTCCACCGAGACCTTCTTGCCGCCTCGCTCGACGAGCAGCGTGAGCACGTTCTTGCGCGCAGCCGACTCGGCCTTCAGAAGGGCCTTGGCCAGCGGATCGAGGCTGCCGTCCTTGAACTTCTTCTTTCCGATGCCCACGACGATGTCGCCGACCCGGAGCCCGGCCTTGGCACCTGGACCTCCGGGAAAGATGGCTTGGATCAACATGCGCTGGGGCCCCTTGTCCCCGGCCTTGTCCGCTTTGGAACTCGAGAAGCGACGACGTCCACCCTGACGCGGTCCGGGCAGGGCCTTGTCGGCATCCCAGGCCTTGGCGCCGATGAGCCCCATGTTCCAGAGATCCTGGCGCGCCATCCGCGCCATGGGGCCCGCGCCCGCAGCCTTGCCGAAGGGCCAGCTCTTGTCCCCGCCCGCCTTGGTCTGCGCCGCCAGCGGAAGCGCGAAGAGCAGGGTCATGATGGAGAGGCTTGGCAGTCGCTGAAATTCCATTCGAAAGATCATAGCCAGAACGATTCAGGACCTCGATGCGCCTGACGGGGATCTTTCGCGTTGGCAGCGAATGAGTGCCTGCCTACCGGGAAGGGGAGTAACCCTACTGCTTGGGCTGGGAGCTGCCCTTGTTCTCAGCTTCGGACGCGCCATTGCCATCCAGGCTGCGGCCGGTGTCTTGGGCGGCTCCACGAATCTGGAGTGGACGTCGAGCAGGGGTCGGCCGGGGAGGTCGATGCGGGGACGCAGCAGGACCAGCCAGGAGTTGGCTCCCTTGCGGATCCGAACACGCACCGTGTTGCCATCCGAGAGCTGAACATCATGCATACCTTCGGGAAGCTCCAAGCGCGCCATCTGGATCTGCGCAGGAAGCGAGGTCCAGCAGCGCGTCTCGGCTCGCTCCGAAGCGGTCAGCGCCATGCTCGTGAACAACCCAGCCAGGAAGCCCGCCAACTCCGAGTTCTTGTTGTTGCTGTTGCTCACACTGCGCTCGACAGCAGCCGAGGCTGCAGCCTTGGACGCTCGGCGCACGATGGCGCGCGCCATGATGCCCGGCATGTTGGCCTTGAGTTGCTCGGCCACGACCATGTTGACGTCGGTCATCAGCTGTGTGCGCACCTTGGCCTGGCCTGCGGCCTGGATCTCCAGCGGAAGGATCCGCGCGTCGCTGATGAACACCTTCGGCACAGGCACCGGAGCCTGGAAACTGGCGGCCCAGGATCGACCCGCAATCGCAATTCCGAACTTGGCCAAGGACACAGCCGTCTGCGTCGCCTGATCCGTACCCTCGACGTAGTAGGGCCCGCGGCCTGCCATATAGA
>JAJRTL010000020.1 GCA_024278315.1 Planctomycetota bacterium
CTGGCGGCATGGGCAGGTGCGGCAATAGAACTTGGCCATGCCTGCGGGCATATGCCGGATGGCATATGCCCGCAGGCATGGGCTAATATCCCATACGGCACAGAGCCAAAGTCATAGAGAAGAATATGCCTCCTGGATCATGACAAGCCCCAGGGTGGTGTTGTAGATTCTGCATGCGGTGGAATTGAATATGCCGCCCTGGGACCACGTCTCCCCCCGAGAAAATGGCATTGCGTTGAGAGGGGACACCAAATACCGGACACATGATCATCTTCCGGGGCACTAAGAGGGAACACGACACATATCATGAAGCCTTGCAGCTCCGGGCGAGCAAGAACAAGGACTCGAAGGTCCGGTTGCCATCATGGCCCTGGTTCTACGAACTCTTTCGAGTAGGGCAGGGCGCCCAACTTGGTGCACGGTCACGTGGGTGAGGCCTGGCATGTGACTCGCTCGATACATGGACGTGGAGGCCCATCCTGGTCAGGGGTGATGAACACACTCTTGGACCTGCACGGAAGGTGCATCACCCCATTCAGTTCGGGTAGGTTTGGCAGATAGCACGCCCCCCATTCCAATCGTCCTGCTCAGCCTAGCCGAGGGAGGTGAAGGAAGTGAGTAAAGATAGGATCGTGAGAGCCTGGAAGGATCCGGTCTTCCGGGCAAGCTTATCGCCTGAGGAGCGGGCGCAGTTGCCGGCGCACCCCGCTGGCGAGGCCATGGTCGAACTGGAAGAGAACGAACTGGCCATGGTGGTGGGAGGCAACACCAGCAACAGCAACTGTCAATGCTATTCCGATGCGGGTTCTTGCGGCTGGATCTGTACCTTCACCACCGAATGTCCATTCCTCAGCATCTGCTGCTAGTCCCGTAGCACTACCAGGCCTCAACGATGGACAGTCAGGGCTCAGAGAGGGGACTCTCTGGGAGCCTTGACTGTCATTTGTGTGAGCCTGCCGGAAGAGAGTGTACAGGGTACTGGAGGAGCGAATCTATCGCTAAGCACCTTGGGAAACGTCAATTGCGTTTGCAATCCCCGGATTTGGAGAGGAACGCGAATGGCAGTGAGAAGCGAGACCAATGTAGACCTTGTGCCAAGTTGGATCCGAGGCACTTTTCTTAGGGAACGGGTCGAACTCATCAAAGGGGCCAACCGTTCTTGTCTGGGTGAATCCGACCAACCGCCCAGTGAGAGCAGCAGGACTGCGATTCGGGCGCAGGCTTGGCGCGAGGCAATGGGCATGACCGAGGAGCAGTTTTGGGACCATTTGAGAACCATGGGGATCCAGAAGGACGACCTGGGGTTTGTCCTTGCCGAAGCCGATGGCGGAAATCTTCCCTTGGTGAGGATGAACGGCGGGTTGGAATGGGCCCGTGGCCTCAAGGAGCTTCTCGAAGGCAGATATGCAGATCAGACTGTCCCCCAGTTGGAGGTCATCGCGCCTGGCGATCCAGATCAGACACCAAGGCCGATACCTTTCTGGTCTTTCATTCGCCCCTTTCTACAAATGGGGGCCGGGCACTTGCGCAGGGGCGTGCAGTTGTTGCAGGAAGAACTGGGGCATGATGCGCATATCGGACTGGCCAGCCTGGAAACACAGGTGCTTGGCCAGCTTGCCCAGCGGCTACTCATACACGCCACTCGTACACTAACCCTCGAGCTGAATATCGCCCGCCTCCAAGGCAAGCTCCTGGGTGACTCCCCCGATGCCCGGTACAGGCATTTCACGGAGGATGTACTAAGTCGGAAGGACACCTTTTCTGGCCTGATCCAGGAATACCCGGTACTCGCTCGGCTTATGATTACCACGATTCGCCGCTGGAGTGACACACTACTTGAGCTCTTCACTCGCCTTGAGAAGGATCGGAGTCTGATCGCGCAAACCTTCTGGGGTGGGGAGGATATCGGGAACTTACTGGAAGCGGAGACTGGGTTTTCCGACTTGCACCGGCGCGGGCGTTCGGTGTTCCAGCTCAGGTTCAGCCATGGGCTTAGGCTTCTCTACAAGCCAAGATCGCTTGCCGTTGATTATCACTTCCAGTATCTCCTGAATTGGCTGAATTCTCATGGAGCAAGCCCCCCATTCCCCCTGCTCAAAGTCGAGGATCGCGGGGACTATGGCTGGGTCGAATTCATTGAACACCGCGGATGTACGACAGAGTCCGAAGTGTCCAGATTCTACAAGCGCCAGGGAGGCTACATCGCCTTACTTTACCTTCTTGAAGCCACCGATATGCACGCTGAGAACCTTGTCGCGTGTGGCGAGTTACCCTATCTAGTCGACCTCGAAGCCCTCTTTCACCATCGTCCCCCGATAGAACGAGGCAGGTCTGCTTATCAACTCGCGGCTGAGGAACTTGGCGAGTCTGTCCTGCGAACTGGGCTGCTCCCAATATGGCTGTGGACGGAGCAGGATCAAGGGGGGGTTGAGATTAGTGGGCTGGGAGGTGAAGAGGGACAGCAGACACCACGTCCTGTGCCTATGCTTGACCATGTCTACACAGATGAAATGAGGGTCGTGCGTCGCTATGCATCGATGCCGGCTGGCAAGCATCGACCCACGCTACGGGGGCAGTCGGTCGACACGTCCGCATATGTCGATGATGTCGTGGAAGGCTTCAAGGCAACCTATGATTTGCTGATGAGGCACAAGAGTGAGCTGGCCTCGGACCCTGGTATCCTTCGCGTGTTCAATGGAGATGAGGTGAGGCAAATCCTGCGGCCCACAAGAAGCTATGCCCTATTCTTGCAAGAAGGGCACCATCCAGACCACCTGCGGGATGGCATTGATCGCGAAATCCTCATGGATCGACTATGGCTCGCTGTTCAACGGCACCAGTTCATGGCCCAGGTTATCCCTGCTGAAAAGGAAGACCTGCTGCTGGGCGACATCCCCATTTTTATGGCTCGACCGAATGAAAGGCACCTATGGGACAGCTACGGTCGCAAACTGTCAAACTTCTTCCCGAGGCCTAGTATGGGGGTGGTTCTTGAAAGGCTTGAGAATCTTGATGAAAGGGATCGCGATCAACAGGTCCTATACCTGCGTGGGACGATGGCATCCATCGACCGGACTTACGAACACCCCACCCTCCTAACGGAGAGCGAGTACAGTGAGCGTGATGGAGCTTGCCCGCCCGAGATCAGTCGGGCAGCATTCCTAGAAGCCGCGGAGGCAATTGGGGAGCAGTTGCAGGCATCAGCCTTTCGAGGCGAAACGGACGCCTGTTGGATAGGGCTCACACTCGATAGAGGTAATCGTTGGATTCTAAACCCTATCGACACCAGCCTCTATGGAGGTGTTGGCGGGTTAGCCCTTTTCTTCGCCTACCTGGCAGATGTGACGGGTCGCACGGACTTCGAAGAAACAGCTCGCGCCTCGTTGGAACCTGTGCTTCAATTGCTGGAAATGGACGACCCGCCAGTTCGCAATATAGGAGCCTTCTCGGGTCTTGCATCGTCGTTGTACGTGCTAAGCCACTTGTCGACCCTGTGGGATGACCCTGACCTGCTTATAAGGGGGTTGCGGTCTCTAGAGATTCTAGAGGAACAGATTGAGCAGGACCAGTCCATGGATGTCATGGATGGCGCTGCAGGATGCACCATCGTGCTGTTGGGCCTATATCGCCTCACAGGCCGGGAACGACTGCTTGAGCTGGCAATGAGATGCGGTGGACGCCTCATGGAGAGCGCGGTTAAGGCTGGACCTGGTCTGGCATGGAGGATCCCTGGAGTATCCGAGCCGCTGGCCGGATTCGCACACGGAGTAGCTGGTATTGCATGGTCTTTGTTGGCACTCGCCTCCGAGACAGGCCTCGGCGAGTTTCAAGAGCTTGCAATGGCTTCGCTTGACTACGAGCGCAGCTTGTTCCGGCCCGGGCAGGGCAACTGGCTCGATGTGCGCAATCTCGAGGCTGCGACTGCGGTGGCACTGGATTTCATTCCAACGCGCTGGTGCCACGGTGCTCCCGGCGTTGTCCTTGGACGCCTCTTGTCCCTGTCCTATTCGGACGACCCTATGACAAGGGATGAGATCAGAGTAGGCCTTCAAACCACACTACGCGAGGGATTTGGGGGGAGTCACTGCCTATGCCACGGAGACCTGGGGAACGCGGACGTTCTTCTCCACGCGGGGGAAGTACTGGAAGAGCCACTGTGGGGTGAAAAAGCTCTGCGATACGCGGCCGCGGTGTTGCAAACCGCGCAGAGGGAGGGCCGATGGAGATGTGGCCTCCCCCAAAAGGCTGATACCCCGGGCCTGATGGTCGGCCTCTCAGGAATCGGCTATGGCTTGATGAGGATGTGGGCTCCTGACCGCATCCCATCTGTAATCCGACTCGCTCCTCCGCCGATCCGAAGCTAGGCCACCCGATGCCGCCCGACAATGTGTCGTCTCATGGGCTGGCGAAGCGGGAGCACCAGGGGTACTTGCTCTAGAGGAGGGGTCTCTTCGATGACAAGGGCACCTCATCTGTTGAACCTCTATTCCTGCATCGCAGATCGATTGAAGTCGTTCTTTCGCCAACGTATGCCATATGTCCAGCAGATGGAAGATGTAGAATGCGGCCCCGCGTGTCTAACGATGGTCCTCAGACACCATGGTTACCATGCATCGCTTGCCGAGGTGAGAGAGCGATGTGGGACGAGCCGGGACGGTGTGAGTGCCCTGGCCCTAAAGCGCGCAGCCGAGACATATGGTCTCAATTGCGTGGGCCTTCGAATTGACGCCTCTCGGCTGGCAGACGTGTCCCACCCCACGATTATCCACTGGGCATCCCACCATTTTGTCGTCTTGGAAGCCATGGACCACAGGGGAGCATGGATAGTCGACCCGGCGGAGGGCCGCCGACATCTTCCTCCCGAAGAGTTCGCCAAGGGCTTCACGGGAATCGCCCTTCTCTGCACGCCGAACGAGAACTTCGAGCTCCGCCCGCCTCAGCGAGGCTATTGGCGCTTCTACCTCAGGCTGGCGCTTTCCGAGCCCAGGTTGCTCATAAGGGTTGTAGCCGCTTCGCTGGTTATCCAGCTGATTGGACTTGCGCTGCCGCTGGCTACGCAACTCATAATCGACCGAATTGTGTTGGCCAATCAGGTTGATCTCCTGAGCGCCATTGCTGTTGGAATTGCTGGCTTCGTCCTTTTTGAAGGATTGATGCTTTTCATTCGGGGTGTTCTGCTTATTCACCTGCAGATCGCATTGGACTCCCGCCTCATGCTTGAGTTCTTTTCCCATTTGCTTCGACTGCCATATTCGTTCTTTCTGCACCGATCAAGCGGGGATCTGGTATCTCGTCTGAATAGCATCACAATGTTCCGAGAGATGCTTTCGGGAAGGGGCGCATCACTTCTTCTTGATGTGTTGTTCGTTGCGACGTACTTTGTGCTCATGTATTTCTACTCTCCAGTCTTAGCGGGCGTGACCACCGTTGTCGGTCTGGCGCAGGTCGCGGTGCTCTTGCTCCTCGCCCCTGCCACTCGCACCGCCGTACGGCAGGATCTCATCTCTCAGGCAAGAACTCAATCGTTTGCTATCGAGAGCCTGCGGGGAATAGCGCTAATCAAAGCGAGCGGCCTTGAGGAGAAGGTGCTCAATCACTGGGCTGGGTTGCTTCGGGAACAGATGGATTCCACGCAAAAACGATCTCGTCTGGCTGTGTATGGCGACAGCCTATTGGGTGGAATCCGTGTTCTATCACCGCTCATATTGCTGTGGCTGGGTTCCCGCCTGGTCATCGCCGGCCAGCTTACTCTAGGCGAGATGTTGGGTTTCAATGCTCTTGCTGCCGCCTTTCTGGCGCCAATTGCCTCCATGGTTGCGGCCGGGCAGCAAATGCAGATACTCAGTGGTATCATGGAGCGCTTTCAAGACGTGATGCAAGCCGAGCCAGAGAGTAAGCCTGCAGAGGGTACCAAGGGTAAGTCAAGGCTCCGGGGGAATATCAGAATAGAGCATTTGCACTTCTCGTACAGTCCCCAGTCTGGTCCCGTTCTCCATGACATCTCACTGTCGATTTCGGCTGGCCAGAAAGTAGCCCTCGTCGGCGCGACCGGATCGGGGAAGAGCACACTTCTGAAGCTCCTGTTGCATCTATTCGATCCGGATCGCGGACGCATCCTGTTTGACGGGCATGATCTGAAACATCTTTCGCGACAAGAGCTGCGGAGGCAGATAGGAGTTGTCCCCCAAGAGACATTTGTTTTCCACGAAACGATACGGCACAACATCTCGATATTTCAGCCAGGGATGTCTCAAGATCAGGTAGAATGGGCGGCCAAAGTGGCGGAATTGCACGATGAGATCATGAGTATGCCCATGGGATACGATACGGTCGTTTCAGAGGGTAGCACCAACTTCTCGGGGGGACAGATGCAGCGCCTGGCGATTGCGCGAGCCGTCGCCTGCCGACCTTCCATATTGCTGTTTGATGAGGCAACGAGCGAATTGGATAACATCACCGAGCAGGCGATCGAGAGGAACCTGAAGACTCTCGGGTGTACTCGTATTATTGTGGCGCATCGCCTGAGCACCCTGGAGGACTCTGATCTAATCGTCGTCCTGCATAAGGGACGCGTGATTGAGCTTGGGACACACCAGGCCCTCCTTGCCAGGGAAGGCCTCTATTCGCGCCTCGTATTGAACGGGAGCCTGGCTGATAGCCAAGGACAGCCCCTGCAAGTTCCAAATCGGGACAAGCGGATTCCCTACCGCGGCTCGATGATCTAGGCCATGAGCTTTATGTCCCAGAAGCCTACTCAGAGAATGGGCCGGAATGAAATGAGCAGACACTCAGAACATGAGAAGCCCGTCATCCAGACCGTGGGATTAACGCGTCGGTTTGGCCCTGTCCTCGCGGTGGATCACCTGGGGCTGCGCGTTGAGCGGCAAAGCGTATATGGGTTCCTCGGGCCTAACGGCGCAGGAAAGACGACGACGATCCGCATGCTCCTGGGCCTGATACAACCCACCGAGGGGCAGGTGCTTATCTTCAACCAACCTCTAAGCCAGGACATTGCCGGCATTCTGAGGAGGATCGGGTCCTTGGTCGAGGCCCCCGCCTTGTATCCTCACTTGACCGGTTACGAGAACCTGGAGGTGACGCGGCGCCTCATCGGGGGGCGCCCTGAACAGATCCAGCGTGTCTTGTCCATCGTGGACATGGAGCGGGATGCGCACCGCCTCGTTCGGGGATACTCAACGGGCATGCGCCAACGCCTCGCTCTGGCGCGCTGTTTGATGGGCGAGCCCGAACTGCTGATCCTTGACGAGCCCACCAACGGGCTCGATCCTGCCGGCATCCACGAGATTCGGGAATTGATACGCAAGCTCCCTCAAGAGCACGGAATCACCGTCTTTCTGTCGAGCCACCTGCTTGCGGAGGTAGAGCAGGTCGCCACGCATTTGGGCATCATCAACCGAGGCAAGCTTCTGTTTCAAGGCACGCTTCGGGAGCTGCAGGCGCAGCGGCAAGAGCACCTTCTCGTAGATGTGGATCGGCCCGAAGAGGCAGGCCGGATCCTGGCCGCCGAGGGTTGGCAAACCGCCCATACCCCAGGCGGGCAGCTTTCCGTCGCCCTTCCAAGGGATTCCGACGCCCCCAAGATCAATACGCTGCTGGTAGAGAGAGGCTTCGAAGTGCGAAGCTTCAGCATACACCGCCCCAAGCTGGAAGAAGTCTTCCTGGAGCTTACCCAGTCGGCTGAATCCCAAGGAGAGGCTCGATGATCGCGCTAGGCCGTGCCCTTGCGGCTGAAACCCTGAAGTTGAAACGCACGCTTGCCCTTCGGCTGGCTTTCATCATCCCGCCCGTGATCCCACTGCTGTATCTCGTGAACTATTGGCAGCGCGGCCAATTCATCCTGGGGCCCATTGACGTGAACCCCTGGCTCTGGATGACGCAAAACGTCTTCATCCTGTGGACATTGTTTCTGTTACCGCTCTTCATCACCCTGGAAACCGCGTTTCTGGGAGGCCTTGAGCACAGCGCAGGCGCATGGAAACATCTCTTCGCGTTGCCCATCCCGCGCTGGGCCATCTACGTCGCGAAGCTTCTGGTGGCGACAGCCTTGATCGCGGTGAGCACCCTGGTGCTATGCACTTCCGACGTCGTCGTGGGGCTGATCCTGCGCACCTTCAAATCCGGCATCGGCTTCGAGGCCCCGATCCCTTGGGGCAGGCTTGGTGCATATGCGTTGCGGGTTTACCTGGCGTCGTGCCTGATCATCGCCATTCACACATGGATCGCGCTGCGGTGGTCGAATTTTGCCCTGGCGCTGGGCGTGGGCATTGGGGCGACCTTTGTGGGCCTCATCGCCACCAACACAGCCCTCCGAAGCTTCTATCCCTGGTCGTTGCCCGCCGCCGCCTTCGACGGATTCCTCGCAGGCGAAGGAACCCTGCTCCCCGCGGCGCTCGGCCTTCTTGGAGGCGTCGCCGTGGGCGCCCTCGGTGCCTGGAACATGACCCGCCAGGATGTGTTCTAGCGGAGGCGTTTTCGAGAGCATTCAACACAGAACGTTGACGGGCGAGTATCCGTGATGCGCGGACACCGGCGGCTCAGCCAGCAAGGGACGCTTGTACACCGCGCAGGCCCATGTTTTGTAACGGGCGTGTTTCTGTGGCGCAGCCACCGAGCACTATCGTCGTTGGTTATGTTTGCATCGGACAGGGCCTGCGCGCTCCAGGCCACGTCAGGGTGCGGCGCATTGCGCCGGATTTCCCGGTGGTGAACGTGACGATGAACATGCCAGGCCCAGGCGTGCCTCGCTCATAGAGCCGCGCTGTATGCTCGACGAGGACCGCTGTCTTGCTGGCGTCGGGGATCACCCTAAGTGGACCATCGCCATAACGGATGGCCCGCGCTGTCGGTGGAGGATGGGCACGCTTGTGATTCAGTCCGTTTCTTTCGATTCAGGACCCACGGTCCCGGCTTGTTCGCCGAACAAGCGAGGAGAACGCTTCCGGGGAGAATCGATCAGACCGGGTCGAACGGCCATCCGTGCCGCGAGGGGGAGGGGGCTAGGGAATCAGGTTGAATCCCTGCTCTGCGAAGTGCCGGTCGAATGCGAAGACAGTCGTTATCCCGAGGCGCCGCATAGTTTCGAAGCTTGCACAATCCACCAGGCTCAGCGCTCTGCGACCCGCCGTCAGTAAGGCCAAGGCGCTACTGCCGTGGCTTTGGGAATTGACCCACTCGACCCTGATCAGTGGGAGGATATCCTCGTGAAGGGCCCTCACGGCCTCCATCCCCAGGCGATGTTGGACCAGCGCGAAGGTTTCCACCAGGACGTAGCTGGTGCAAAGCAGGCTCTTCTCTTCCGAGACCAGGCTTTCCCAGGTCTCTTTGGCGCGCGTGTGGTTCCGATCGTCCGCGTCGAGCACGGCGAGCAGGGCAGAGGTGTCAACGAACAGACTCATCCGTGTAGGCCTCGCTCAGGTAGCGGTCGTGCTCTGTGGAGAGATCGGGGGTGCTGGAGCGAAAGCGCCCGGCGGCCGCGATGGCGCGCCGTTTGCGCTCCTCACGGTCGATCGCGGTGGCATTGCGCAGCAGCATGTCCACCGCGTGGCGAATGAGCTCCGCCATGGACTTGTTCTGTGTTGCAGCCAATTCTTTGAGTGCTCGAATCTGAGATTCGGTCAATTGAACTTGTGTCCTATGCATGCCGCAACTCCACGCTTACATGCTTACATTTTCATTGTTATGATAACACAAATCCGGCTCCTGCACATCATACTTTCCCATAGCCTGGTGTCCAAGTTTTGGGGTGCACTGGAGGGGCTGAGGGCATCACGGAGGCTCTGCGCGGCAGCGCCGATGGCTACCTGCGCAAGACCGAGAGCCTGCCTGTGTTCATCGAGGCCATTTGAGCCGTCTATTGCGGTGACAGATGGCTGAGCGAATGACTCAAGGCCCACATCCTTGGTGAAGCTCAGACAAGCGCACCAGCCATTGTCTGGCAGCTCGGTCATACCCCTCGTGAGTGTGATGTGCTGAGACTGGTGGCCAATGGACATGATAATGGGCAGGGTGCCGAAGCCCTGGGGATCAGCCCAGGAATGGTCAAGAACCACGTGAACAAGCTCTGCGAGAAGCTGGGGCTGCATCCCGCGCCGAGCTATTGGCCCGGGCCTGGAGGAACGGGTATGCGCAGCAATAGAACCTGAACGCGCCAGGCGACATCTACCAATTGACGTAGGTCCTATGCCAGGAGGCATGGGGCCAAAGTCACTAGGAGAAATATGCCAGCTGGATCATGACAAGTGAGCGCCCCTGATATATCTTAGGGGAAAGACTGCAGGCAAAGTGTCTGCATTGCCGGTTGTCGCAAAGGGAGGAGGGCAAGATGAAAGCTGGACGATTGCTAATCAACGCTTCGCTCATTGCGATCTCCCTCGTTGCTCTTGTTGGTCCCCCGCATGCCTTAGCGGATGGCGGCGACACTCCGCCTCAACCGAAACTCGCACCTCCAGTTCAGCATGAGAGCACGCAGTGGGTATTCGTCGATAACGTACTCACGCCTGTGATGGTCGTCTCGGTTTCTCAGACCGCGACCGTCAGAATGAATAGGCCGGGAGGAATAACCCCCAACCTTAGCAATACAGTAAGATCGGGCTCGTACAGCATGACGATGGTGCGATGGTTAAGGAACAGCCCTTCCTGGGGATGGAACTGGGTCGATGCAGGTGGCGAAACAAAGACGAATGTCACGGCCGCTCAGTTGCATCTCAAGGGGCGGCAGATGTACGGCAATCCCGGGAATTGCCTAAACGGTGTACTGTGGTACCAACCACCCGATGC
>JAJRTL010000307.1 GCA_024278315.1 Planctomycetota bacterium
GACGTGGAGAGACGAACGGAAGGAAGAAACCAGGTTCCAAGGGAGGATCCCGGGGATCAGCGTCGGAGATCATAGCAGGGATCTCGGGCCTTTGCCCCAGGGCTCTATGAGGGATGCCAGTCACCTGCTGCGAAAATGCCCAACGATCTCGAAAAGGAGCTGAGAGGGGCTTCCAGGAGCCCGCGTCACAGAATCCGAGGGCTCGGATTGATTCGTATTCTTCGGGTGGACCAGGGCAAGACTGAAGTTGGCTGGGATCCGCTCCTTCTCCAGCGCAGACTCCTTTCTCGTAGGTCTCCGCTCACTCACCACCCCTGCAGCTCCTCGCTGCTCAGGCAGTCTTGCCGCGGATCTTCTGGGGCTTGCTTGCGACACTCCGATCGACTTGGACCGTCTGTGGGCGAACGGAGGTAACCTCGACCCCTGGGGCGGTCTTCGATCCCCCTGTCTGAGATTCAGCTGTCTGGGATCCAGCTGTCTGGGATCCAGCTGTCTGGGATCCAGCTGTCTGGGATCCAGCTGTCTGGGATCCAGCTGTCTGGGATCCAACTGTCTGGGATCCAACTGCCTGGGATCCAACTGCCTGGGATCCCGTGGATTCGGCCAGGATGTCCTTGTCGAGTCTGGCAAGAAGCGTCTGGGAGAAAGTGTCGAAGTGCATGTAGAGAGCTAGCATCGCGATCGTGTACCGCAGGCCTCTCGGATTGCGCCAGATCAGTTTGCCCAAGGTCTGCCAAAACCCGAATCGGTAGGGTTTCTTGACGCCCATGCGCGACATGAGTCGACCGAATGCGAGCAAGTCGCGTCGTTGCTCTCGCCAAGGAAGCCTCAGCTTCTTCTTGCTGCAATTCAGTCTCGTTCCCATCTCGACGACGCGCGACAGGTAGGCTTCCGGAGAATAGGCATCCGAGATGACCCTGCGATAGTCCTCGAGGATCTCCTTGCGTGGCCTGGCTGTCTCGAAGTTCAGGCCGCCGGTGCATTGATCAGCGCTCTCCGCGCTGACAACCTCGAAGGACTCCTGGAGCCGCCCTTCGATCCTCAGTCGGCGGGTCAGCTGCGTGTTGGGTAGAGCAAAGAGTAGGCCAACCATGTTGACCGGCACCGCGCTCTTTTCGATGAGTGCCAACATGCCATCCGCGACGTTCCCCTTCTCTGTGTCAAAGCCGATGATATAGCCTGCGTTCACGAAGATGCCGTAAGAATAGATCTTCTGGATGCAGTCGGCCTGTGAACGCTTGGTGTTCTGCCGCTTCTGCATGGCGATCAAGGTGTCTTCCTCAGCGCTCTCGATACCGACAAAGATCGCAAAAAACCCGACATCTTGCATCATCTGCAAGAGCGCATCGTCATCAGCGAGGTTGATGGAAGCCTCGGTCGTGAACTCGAAGGGCCACTTGTGTTCTTCCAGCCATACCTTCAGTGGAGGGAGCATCTTCATGACTTCCCGCTTGTTTCCGATGAAGTTGTCATCGACGAAATCGATGTGTCCACGATAGCCAAGGTCGTAGAGCAATTGGATCTCGCTCAAGACCTGATCGGCAGACTTGAGCCTTGGTACGCGTCCGAACAGTTCGATGATGTCACAGAACTCACAGTTGAAAGGGCAGCCTCGTCCGTGCTGGACACCAACGTGCAGATAACGGTCGAACTTCAGAAGATCGAAGCGCGGCACGGGTGAACTGGACATGTCTGCCTTTTCCGCCCCACATTCATACTTGTGCGTCGCACAACCCTCGTCGTAGTCGGCGAGCCATTTTGGAAGCGTGATTTCCGCTTCGCCGAGCACGAGGAAGTCTGCGGCGTCGTAGAGGTGGGGGCTTGACGTTGCGTCGGGACCTCCGACGACCACGGTCTTCCCCTGTCTCTTCAGGTCTGCGATCAAGGCAAGAGAAGCGACCTGTTGCGCGATCATTCCGCCGACGAAAACGATGTCTGCCCAGGCGATGTCATCGGCGCCGAGTTCCTCGACGTTGCAGTCGCGCAGACGGCAGTCCCAGCTGTTCGGCAAGAGTGCCGCCACAGTGATCAAGCCCAAGGGTGTTGCCGGATACTTCGCTCCTCTGAGTTCGCAAGTCGCTCGGTAGTTCCAGAAAGAACCCGAGGTGAAGCGCGGATGGACGAGGAGGCAGTTGGTTTGGCTCATGATCACTTTTCTTGGACGGAACGGGCTTCATAGAGGTAGAGCATCATGCGTCCGAAGGTAAGGGGCCACACGGAAATATCTTCACGTCTCCTGTCCGGAGGAGTGTTTCCCGGTAAGGCGTTCACGAACAGGGCATCGCGTCCTGTGGGGCGAATCCAAGGATTCGTGGAGGGAGGTGGGGCGAATCCAAGGATTCGTGGAGGGAGAGCGACGATGCCAGGGGCGACGGAGGCCGTCCAGAATGTGAAGGCGTTTCTGCGCGGCTCCAGGGGGGGGCGTCGAATCGAAGCCATGCCGAGCGAACCGGTCGGTTCGCGGTCCTGGGCCGAGAGACGCCGTCAGACGCATCGAGGTCATGAATCGTTCGGGCGACCTCGTTCCTCGTCTATGGTCTCAGTGCTTCTCGGAAAAGTCTCAATACGTGACGAGGAACTGCGCGTCCGAGAGCGTCAGAGTGGGGTTGGGCGTCGTATTGGGATCGATGAAGAGGGTCTGTGTGTGGAATCCGATTCCAGACTTGGGGATGGGGAGGCCGGGCAGGCTCGCCTGGCCGGCCTTGTCGAGGACGACGAGCATGGTGTAGATCGACGTGGGGTTGAGGAAGAGATCGCCCCAGATCGTCTTGACGCGCGGATTGAGGGCTTGGGCCCCGAGCATGATCACGGCCAGGCCCGGCTTCCGCGTTCCGGTCACGGCCAGGGCTTTCGATTCGAGATCCCAGGCGATCCGATCTCCGCGGGTGAAGCTTGGGAACAGGCTCTCTGGCCCCCGAAGGGCTTCTTGGGCTTTGCCGTAGGCCTTGGAGAGGACATGGACCTGTGCGACCGGGGCCTCGTAGAGAGCACCGAATCTCCAGGTGCCTCCAGGGCTGCTGTCCCAGTTCGCTGCTTTTCCAGCCGTGAGAACGTACATCCAGTGCTTGGGGACGGCCTTTGTCGGAAGCTGCAATGATCTGGGGGACTGGTTGTGGAGAAAGATTCCGTCGGTGATCTGGCTCTGTGCGTTCAACTTGGCTGAAGGAAGCTCGATGCTCATACCATGGATCGGTGGCAGGGCCACCCTGGTCCCCAGGGTCAGGGTCCAGACGAAGGTCCCCTGACCCGTGCCTGTTCCGAAGACCTTGAACGTACCCTCTCCGAGCTTGCCTGCGTTGCTCACGTCGGGTTGATCCGGCTTCGTGGCGTCTGGGCGGACGTAACCGACCTTGACCAGCTCGCTGGTCGACTGGTTGACGTCCTGCAGCACGATCGTGAATCCTGCCCCCTTGCCCCAACCCGTGTGGAATCGAGGGTCGACCATCTGGTAGATGCGATCGATGCCAGCCGTGTTCCGTTCCGTTCGATCGGAGTGCCCCACATTGAAGAAGACCTTGGGTTGGAAGGCTGCTCCCTGGCCTATGAGGCCGCGTGTGGCGTGCGTCAGCAAGGGCAGAACTGCAAACAAGAGCAGAGACGAGTGGACGAGATGCGAGGGAAGACGCAAGGCAGGAATCTCCATCAGGCGAGGCAGGATCAGGTTGACGCGGCAACCCTTGAGCCTATGCGGAAAGGCACGCCCCGGGAAGGGGCGGAAGGCAAGGAATCCTGCGACTCGAGGGGGGTTGGGGCGCCGCCCGGGGGGTAGCGACCCCTTAGCCCGAACGATTCATGACCTCGATGCGTCTGACGGCGCCTTTCGGTCCAGGACCGCGAACCTATGGGTTCGCTCGGCATGGCTTCGATTCGACGACCCTCTTGGGTCGCCTCATGTCTCGCGCAGCCCCCCCTGAACTCGAACTGCGCTCGTCAGACCGCAAGAACGAGCTCGGCTGCGCCGATCTCGCATTTGCTCACAACGATCTCATGAATCGTCCGGGTTTGCCATCCCCCGGCTGATTCGGGGGACTATTTGGCCACGAAGTTCACCAGGCGACCTGGCACCAGGATCTCCTTGATCACCTGCTTGCCCTCGAGCTGGGTTGCGACAGCCTTGCGTGCCAGATCCAGAATGACCGTGTCATCGGCATCCTGAGCGACGGTGATCTTGCCGCGGACCTTGCCGAGGATCTGCACGGCCATTTCAACTTCGTCCTCCACCAATTCTGCGGGATCGAACCGGGGCCAGGACACGTAGCTGAGGCTTGCCGTCTCCCCCAGTCGGGACCAGAGTTCCTCGGCCAGGTGGGGGGCAAAGGGCGCCAGAACCTGCACGAATCGGCTCGCCTGGGACCGACTCAGGGCTTCGTTGCGCTTGGTCGCCTCGTTGACGAAGACCATCATCGCGGCGATGGCCGTATTGAAGCTCATGCTCTCCAGGTCCTCGGTTACCTTGGCGATGCAGCGGTGAAGCGCCTTCTCGAGTCTGGGATCGTTGGTGCGCTCTTCTGCCAGCCAGGGATGCAGTGCAGGAACCTCTGCGATCTCGCCGTCGGGAACCAGGATCCGCCAGACGCGGTTCAAGAACCGATGCACACCCGGCAGGTCTTCGGGGTTCCATGGGCACGAAGCCTCCAGTGGCCCCATGAACATCTCGTAGAGTCTCAGCGTGTCCGCTCCGAACTCCGCAATGACATCATCGGGATTCTGGACGTTTTTCAGGGCCTTGGACATCTTGGCGACGATGCGCTCGAGTTTCTCACCGGTCTCCTTGTGGAAGCACTCCTCACCCTTTTCTTCGACCAGGTCCATGGGCACGAGGCGTCCAGCGGGATTCTTGTAGGCGAAGGACAGCACCATGCCCTGGTTGAACAGCTTCTGGAACGGCTCTTTGGTGTGCACCTGACCCAGGTCGTAGAGAACCTTGTGCCAGAAGCGCGCGTAGAGCAGATGCAGCACGGCATGCTCTGCGCCACCCACGTAGAGATCGATCGGTCCCCAGTACTGCTCCGCTTCCTTGGACCAGGCGGCGTCGGAGTTCTTGGGATCCATGAAGCGCAGATAGTACCAGCAGGATCCAGCCCATTGCGGCATCGTGTTGGTTTCGCGTACGTAGCGTTCGCCCGAATCCGGGTCTGTTACGACCAGCCAGTCACCGGCCTTGCTGAGGGGGGGCTCCATGCTTCCGGTGGGTTTGAAGTCAGGGAGCTCGGGCAGGACTACGGGCAGATCCGCATCGGGGACCAGACTGTGCTCACCCTTCTCGTTGTGCAGGACCGGGAAAGGCTCGCCCCAATAGCGCTGGCGTGAGAAGAGCCAATCCCGCAGACGGAAGTTGACCCGAGCCTCACCCAGGCCTTTTTGTGACAGCCATTGCGTGATGCGCGCCTTGGCCTCTGGGGTCTCCAATCCGTCCAGGCTGATCTCGCTGTTGGCCGAGTGGATCGCCTTCCCTCTGCCGGAGAAGCAGATCAGGGTCTCGCCTCTGCGCTCGGCCTGTCGCGTGAAGCCCTTCTTCTCGGCCTCCTTCTCGTCGGTCGGGCGTGTGCCACCATCGACGACCTGGGGAATGGGCAGGTCGTACTTGATGGCGAAGTCGAAGTCGCGCTCATCGCCGCCCGGCACGGCCATGATGGCACCCGTTCCGTAGGTCATCAGCACATAGTCCGCGATCCAGATCGGGATTCGCCCCTGGGGATCGGTATCGTCGAAGACTGGATTGCGTGCAAAGGCCCCCGTGAACACGCCGGTCTTGTCCTTCTGCAGCTCCGCACGTTGCAGCTCGCTCTTGGTTGCGGCTTCGCGTTGGTAGTTCTGGATCTCCTCCACCTTGTCGGGAGTGCAGATCTCCATCACCAGGGGGTGCTCCGGAGAGAGGACCATGTAGCTGGCGCCGAAGAGCGTGTCCGGCCGGGTCGTGAAGACGCGGATCTTCTCTTTGCGTCCTTCCACGACGAAGTCGACCTCCGCGCCCTCGCTGCGGCCGATCCACTCCCGCTGCATGGCCTTGACCGAATCGGGCCAGTCGAGATCCGCCAGGTCTTCCAGGAGGCGGTCGGCGTATTCGGTGATCCTGAGCATCCATTGGCGCATCGGCAGCCGCTCGCAGGGGTGGTCCCCACGTTCGCTATGGCCGTCGATCACCTCTTCGTTGGCGAGTACCGTCCCCAGCTCCTGACACCACCAGACCGGCACCTCGGCCAGGTAGGCGAGTCCCTTCTCGTAGAGCCTCGCGAAGATCCACTGTGTCCACTTGTAGTAACCGGGCTCGGTCGTATTGACCTCACGGCTCCAGTCATAGGAGAAGCCCAGGCTGTTCAACTGTCCCTTGAAGCGTTGGATGTTCTTGGCGGTCGTCTCGGCAGGATGCGTGCCCGTCTGGATCGCATACTGCTCTGCCGGAAGACCGAAGGCATCCCAGCCCATGGGATGCAGGACATTGAATCCTCGCGCCCTCTTGTAGCGGGCCAGGATGTCTGTGGCTGTGTAACCCTCGGGGTGGCCGACATGGAGACCTGCCCCCGACGGGTAGGGGAACATGTCGAGGACGTAGTACTTGGGCTTGGCAGGATCGAAGTCCGGGTCTCCGGGGTTCGGAGTATGGAAGACGTCCTCTTGCAGCCAGTACTGCTGCCACTTTCCTTCGATTGCGGCAGGTTGGTAGGTCTGTCGGCTCATGTCTCGCCTGGTGCCATTGCTCGGCAGTGGCCCCGCATCGGTAGGGGACCTGGGGGCAGGGGATAGGTGCTGGAATCGTGAATTCGAGCCGAAGAGCATAGCAGCGAGCGATTGTCCGCATAGCCCTCTCCCGCTCTTTGCGCTGCGCGGTTAGCCTCAGGCCATGCACGATCCGCAGGAGCGCATGGCTGAGGACGAAGGAAGGGCCCCCGAGGTTCCGTCCGACACGAAAGCCGACACTGGCGAGACTGTGGCTCAGGAGCATTGGACCGCCCTCCACGGGCGCTCCATACCCTGGCCTATGGGTTGGGGCGAGAAGCTACTCTTGTCGTTCCTGACACTGAGCTTGATCGCAGTCTTTGTGATCCTGGCCATCCGCACCGAGCCTGACCCCCGAGGCCTGGGAACCCACGAGCAGCTGGGTCTGGAGCCCTGTGGCTTCTTGCAGGTCCGTGGCTATCCCTGCCCCACCTGTGGATGCACGACGGCGGCCTCGCTCCTGGTTCATGCGCGACCGGTGGATGCCTTTCAGGCGCAGCCTTTTGGTGCCTTGCTCGCCCTCGCTGCGATGGGTTTCGTCCTCGCGTCGCTCTGGCATCTCTATCAGGGCAGGAGTCTCTTCGCGAGGCTCGCCTTCTGGCCTTGGTTTCGCATCTTTGCCCTGGGGGCCGGCGTTCTCCTGGGCTCCTGGTACTACATCGTCCAGACCTGGCAACAGCATCACTGAGGAACTGGCTCCTCAGGTCACCAACCCGAACGATTCATGACCTCAATGCGTCTGACGGCGTCTTTCGGTCCAGGACCGCGAACCTATCGGTTCGCTCGGCATGGCTTCGATTCGACGACCCTCTTGGGTCGCCTCATATCTCGCGCAGCCCCCCCTGAACTCGAAATGCGCTCGTCAGACCGCAAGAACGAGCTCGGCTGCGCCGATCTCGCATTTGCTCACAACGATC
>JAJRTL010000308.1 GCA_024278315.1 Planctomycetota bacterium
CCTCGATGCGTCTGACGGCGTCTTTCGGTCCAGGACCGCGAACCTATCGGTTCGCTCGGCATGGCTTCGATTCGACGACCCTCTTGGGTCGCCTTCATCTCGCGCAGCCGTCCTGAACTCGAAATGCGCTCGTCAGACCGCAAGAACGAGATCGGCTGCGCTGATCTCGTTCTTGCTCACAACGATCTCATGAACAGTCCGGGCTAGCGCCGAATACCTCCTCCAGCGACCATGTCGATCCCCCGAAAACGACTCTTCACATGCCTTGCAGCACTCACTCTTGGAGTTGTGCTTGCCCGTAGCGCCAAGGCTGACAGGCGACCGGTTCCCGGTGAGAGCTGGAGTTCACTCTTTGGTAGTGAAGAGGATGCGGCCTGGAGCAAGCTGATCTATGTCAACGGCTACGGGGGGAAGACGTACGGAGGCTCGACGTATGCCACTGTCGGCATTTCACCGGGTCAGGTCATTGTCGGAAGCGGCATCCTGGTCGTCGGCCTGATACCACCACCCATCTCACCCTGGAAGCCGTGAGTCGAGACGCCGAGTCTTCGACTTGAGACGCTGTCAGACCCTTCTCCTGGGAATCGACGAGAAGGAGTATGGACATTTTCAGATCGAGAGCCAAGGCGAAGGCCGCACGGCCTGCGTACTCAGCGTGGGCTCCGACCCATGGACTCCCGCCCGGGTCCACAAGGCACGCCCCGAGGTGCCCAATGAAGACGCTCTTCTTGTCATCGATGAGGGTCCTCTCACGCTTCTGGCCATCGCCGATGCCCACTTCGGTCACGAGTCCAGCCATGGTCTCCTCACCCAGATCTCCATGCTAACGGACCCCATTCCGGACAATCCTCTCGCCGCACTGGAACTGCTTCAACGCATCCGCCCCATCCGTTCATCCGGGAAGGAACCAAATCCGGAACACCCACGTTCCGAGACCACACTCCTCGTTGCAGTCTATGACCGCAGGCATGGCAAGGTCTTCGGATACTCATTCGGTGATTCCTCGCTCGTCGTCCTGGGCCCAAAGCACCCACCCAAGCTGCTCAACAACCACAACTCCTGCTACCCCACTCCCGATCTTCCCTCCTCCCTCGATCCCGCATTCGCCCAGGAGTTCACGCATACACTCGAGAAGGGCGGCATCCTCCTGGCCCATACGGACGGCATCGACGCCTGCCACTACAACCATCCCGAGACTTCGATCCAACCCACGCATATCCAATGCCTCTGGGAAGAACACAGATCCCCGACCTCATTTCTCCGGGCTCTCACTACCCTGGCTCTCGAAGGTATCCCGCCACATCCTGGGGGACAGGACAACATCGCCGCAATCGCCACCGTGTGAATCGCGGCGCACAACCTCCTGAACCTTGTGAACCTGTGGGGATCCTGCAGGACCCGATCTTGGCTCCCGACCCCCTTCGTGTCTTGAGATCCATGCTACCCGTCCGGAACACGACGGATCGAGAAGGATTCGAAGGGCAGGAAGGGTGGACAGTTATTGGTTCTGGGAGGGCGCTCCGCCCTTCGGTCGACTCTTTCTCTCTCACACGGGGCAGAGAGACACGGAGACGGCCTCAAAGGACGCCTTGCATGGCGGGGCTTCTTGATGCATCTCCGTGTCTTCTCTGTGGCTCCGTGAGAGATATGTGAGTTCAACACCCTCCTATGCTGCATGAGCCCCATGAGCCATGAGGCCAATGAGCGTAGGATGGGATGGCGGATGAGTGTGGGGCACCACAGATACTGACCCGATCGAGCGATTTCAGATTCACACCCTCGTGAACCCACACTCAGGAATGCAACGCGACCAGAGAAGCTGCGGCGCTATGATCGTCCATCCCTTCGGCCGACCTCTACGGGAATCAGGACAACGATGCCATCAACCGGAAGCCCACTACCTCCCCTCGGAGGAGCCTGTTCCTCCTGGGATGCGGGGGCGCCCGAGTCCCACTCTTCCGTGAAACGCGATCCATCATGAGAGAGTCGGTGGCGATCGCTGGCAGGGCCGTCAGGCTTGCCGTCTACCCTGTCAGCAACTTCGCCTTCTTCCTGATCCTGTCATGGATGGTATCCCAGGCGGACTACAATCAGTATGTCTACTACTTCTCCATCGCCAACCTGCTCGTGGTCATCGGGGGGATAGGACTGGGCGGTGCCCTTGTCGACTTCGCTCACCATGGACAGAAGATCGGCCGGAGCAGGGTCCTCACTCTCGTCACGGTCTACACAGTTCTCTTCCTGGGCACCCTCCTCGCCTTGGGACAGGATCCGATCATCGGCGTCCTGGGGATCGCGTTTGTTCTGTACTCGTTGACAGAATACGCATTGAAGGGCGCGATGATGCTCCGGGAGCTCATGCTGCTGCGCTATGGAGCAGCAACGGCAGTGTCGCTCCTCACCTTGTCGATCTGGGCACAGGAGATGGATGTCGAGACCATCGTTATCGCCCGAGCCCTGCTCATCTTCTTTCTGATCGGCCTTTTTCTCCATCGACACCGCAGAGTGTGGGCAATCATTCCTCCATCCGGCAGGGTCACCACCGGCACCTATATCCGGCAATCCAGCATGTACAGCCTGACAGCATTGAGCACTGTCGGGATCCACAGTATCGACAAGATCCTGCTCGCTGGCTCCTTCGACTCGCACACCCTGTTCGTCTACTCGCTCATGTTTTTCGCCAGCATCATGATCGGTAATCGGTACACCGACCTCCTTCTCTCCCAGAGCCTCTGCCAGAAGGGATCGCCCATTCGACCCTACCTTCCCCTCTTCGTGGCGGAGTTCCTCGGGATTGCTCTCTTGCTGCTCGCCATCAGGATGTTCTATCCCGAGGGTATCTTCTCCTTGTTGGAGATCTTCCTCTTCAGCGCTACCGCAGTCGCACTCTCGGTGAGTGACTTCCTGTGGTGGAATCGAACCGTTGCCAGTTCGACATCGAGCCGCTATGCCAAAGTCTCTACCGCAACCTTCCTCTTCTATGTCGTGCTCTATCTGCTCATCAGGCCAGAAACCATCGTCGCCGGCATCCTGATCCTTCTCACGTCCTACCTCTTCTCGACAACAGCCTATTTCCTGATACCCAAGTATGCCTGAGGTCAGAATCTTCACATTGGCGATCCTGTTCCGCGTGCTTCTCCTGGCACTCGAGCGATCGCTGGGCATCGGTGCATTCTTCCACGTCGACAGCCAGTACTACCTGGATCACGCCGACATCCTCTGGTCCAGTGGGTTCGACGGTGAAACCCTCTGGCACTATCTGACCACCAACGGATATGTCCTGATCGTTGCCCTGTTCCAGGCACTCGGCGCCCCTATCTGGGGATCCATACTGCTGAACCTGGTCCTTTCCGCGGCAGGATTGACGCTTCTCTTCAGAGTTGCCTCGAGGGTGCTACCCGAATGCAACACCCGTGCAGCCACGGCTTCACTTCTCGTGATCGCACTTCTCCCCTATCAAGCCCACCTCTCGATCCACATCCTCAAAGATACGGTTTTCATCTTCTTTTCGATCGTCTTGCTGTGGGGCTTTCTCTCACGAAGACCCGTCTACACCGTCGCCGCAGCTCTCGCACTTCTTTCGATCCGTAGCCACCTGGCAGTGATCGAGTTCTTGATTCTCGCTGCAACCGTTCTACTCAGGAATCGATTCTCGTGGAAGCGCATCTTCCTCCTCTACATGTTCGGCCTCGGCATCCTCGCCATCAGTGGCCTGGACGACCGGCTGGTCGCCCGTGGCTCCGTCGAGTTCGATGGAAGGTCGTTCTTCAACTCGCTTCCTGCCCTCCGTGTCTCCTCCCTCCCAGACCTCGTCTGGATGGGAATCATCGCTCCCTTGAAATCCGTCCTCCTACCCAACATCCTGTTTGCAAGGAACTTCTCTGAACTGATGTATGCTTCGGAAGTCACCCTGACCCAAGGCGTCCTGATCTTCTTCCTCGTCAAAGCACGTATCTGCTTCGCTTGCATGACCTCACCCGGCGGCAGCATGTACCTGATCATGGCCATAGGTGGCTTCTGGTTCGTCGAGATCACGACTCCGAGTTACGGACCTCTCGTTCGATACCGCGAGTTCTTCTGGATCCTCTTCTCATTCCTCACGTTCTATTGCTTTCTTTGCCGATTCAAACTCAAGTGGTAGACGAGGCACATAGGATCCATGTCGTCGGAACCGTCGGGATACCGGCATGCTATGGTGGCTTCGAGACCCTGGTCGAAAGTCTCGTCCTCCATTCCCAGCATCCCGAACAGTACACCATCGTCTGCTCGAGCAAGAAATACACCGAGAAGCCCGCGTGCTTCCAGGGGGCCAGACTCCGGTATATCGCGCTGCCTCCCAATGGCCCCTTCAGTGTCCTCTATGACATTGCCGGAATCGTCCAAGCCGTACGCTCCAGTGCCGATGCCATCCTGGTCCTTGGCGTCTCGGGGGCCATCGTTTTCCCTCTGATTCGCATGTTCTCCAAGAGCACAATCATCTGCAACATCGACGGGATGGAGTGGAAACGGGCGAAATGGGGATGGCTCGCTCGCATCTACCTTAAGTTCTCGGAGTCGATGGCCATCAAACATGCCCACGAGGTCATCGCGGATAGCCGGGTCATCGCAGAGTACGTACAAACCCGGTATGGCATCGAGGTCCACACGATTGCCTATGGTGGTACTCCACTGCCGACTGCTGTCACTGCTCCCCATGCAACCATGGACACACCCTCCGCTTTGACGTCCTCCGCTCTGATGATTTGCAGGGTTGAACCAGAGAATCACGTCGACCTGATCCTGGCAAGCTTCCATGCGGCCCATAGGCGGATCATTGCCGTGGGCAATTGGAACGATAGCAAGTATGGAATTCGGCTGCGCACGAAGTACCAGGATCATGATTCCATCACAATGCTCGATTCGACATACGACCCAGGCGAACTTACCAGGCTCAGATCCGCATGCAGTCTGTACATCCACGGCCATTCGGCAGGAGGAACCAATCCTTCACTCGTAGAAGCCATGCATGCGGCGAAGCCTATCCTCTGCTTCGACTGCGACTACAACAGGGAGACAACCGAGGGCGAAGCCATCTACTTCCAGGATCAGGCTCAACTGACACAGCTCATCGTCAAGAACTGGTCGCAGTTCCATCCACATGGGACTGTCATGCACGAGATCGCCATCAGACGATACAGTTGGCCATCGATTGTAGATCAGTACGAGCAGCTATTCGGAGCACGCTCTCATACCTGATGGAAAGCGTCATACCGTGTCCAACGCTATCTGGGACTGCTGTCCCAAAGCCGTGGGCCCCAGGAGAAGCGTGAGGTGTTGGGTGTGGACACCTCAGGCTCCCAGTTCAACCACAGAGGCCAAGGAGGGGACAGAGCGACCTGTGGCCGTAACCAAACATGCTCCTCCCGGCCCTTGATGCCGGGAGGGAGTTCCCGTCGTTCGATCGACTCTTTCCCTCTCACAGGGGGCACAGAGACACGGAGGCGGCCTCAACGGTTGCCTTGAATGGCGAGGCTTCTTGATGCATCTCCCTGTCTTCTCTGTGGCTCCAAAAGAGAGAAGTGAGTTCAACACCCTCCTATGCTGCATGAGGCCCGCGAGCCATGGGGCCAATGAGCGTGGGATGGGGTTGAGCGATGAGTATGGAATACCGCAAGCGTCATGCAGTGCTGGCGATGTCCGGCCCAAGGGGAGACGTGACGTCTTCGGTAACCGCCAGATGAGGTTGTGGATGGGAAGCTTCCGACGGACCGAGGGTCGAGAGGTTGTACTCATCCAGCAGGCGTGCGAAGAATCGATATCGCGCCACACAAAGTTCCAGGCCAGATCGCGCAGGATCTACGGTCACCGTGGCCAGCAGAGGAGTTTCCCTACGACGTTGCAATACGGGTGCCTGGAAGGTCAGAGGATGATCGCTCGAGAGAGGTTCTCTCTTCGACCACTCGAGCCGACAGGTTCCGTGAGCTCGACGATCCAGGTCCAAGGAAACGGTATCGAAGCCAAGGACATCTGCAGCATGGCAGAGAGTATTCCACCATTCATCGAAGGAACTGGCCTCACGCATCCGCAGGCGGAGTTCTTCGTAGGATCGCTGCGAGGACTTTTCCTCCCGCACGAGGTAGCGCAATTGGCGAAGACTACTCAGGATCCGGTAGAAGGACAGATAGCCAACAGCCCAAAAAAACAGCAACACGACGGCAAGCCCCGCTGCCACGAACGAAGCTCGCCCAAGGTGGCTCTGCGACATGGCTACGAGCCCCAGCGTCATGGCCATGGCGGAAACACCATGCAAGATCAGGACCGTACGAAAGTGGGACAGGCCCAGAGCCATCAGGATATGGTGGATGTGACCCTTGTCAGCAGAGAACGGGCTCCTTCGATCCAAGGATCTCCTGAGCATACAGTACAGACAGTCCAAGATCGGGACCGATGCTGCCAGCAAGGGTAATGCGATCGAGATGTAGTTGGCGTTGGCCTGTAGGGCGAGAAGGGATCCCGAGGCGATGAACATGCCGACCGGAAGGCTGCCACTATCACCGAGATAGATCCGTGCCGGATGTAGGGTGTAGGGGAGAAAGCCCAAAATCGATGCAATGAGGCAGATCGCCATTCCTGCCAGGAGGTATTGCCCCTGCGCAAGGCCGAGGACCGCGAGGGCTGTGCAGGCGAGCGCGGCGATGCCGGCAGCAAGTCCATCCAGCCCGTCGATGAGATTGAAGGCATTGGTGACCCCCACGAGCCAGATCACGGTCAGGGGAAACGACATAATACCCAGTCCGTATGGTGTTTCACCGGCGAACAGAATGGCGTCGAAACCCACACCTGAAGCGTAGAGCGCTGTCGCGATGAGCACCTGTGCGAGAGCCTTGATGCCCACCCGGAGATCC
>JAJRTL010000309.1 GCA_024278315.1 Planctomycetota bacterium
ACTAGCGCGAGGGGAGCCGGGGTCTGACTGTGGTCGTCGTTTGTCTGTTCCAAGGCGAGCTCCTGCTCGGGCTCAGGGCAGCAAGACTTGCCCTGAGCCCGAGCAGGAGCTCACCTTGGAACAGACAACAGGCCATCCAACATCCAACATCCAACAACCAAGCGACCGAGAACCCCACCCCACACGAAGCCGCCCCGTCGAGATTCTCTCCCTGCACCGGAGCCCCACAGGTTCAGCGCAAGCCCCATGAGCAGCGAAGAATGGAAGCTCGAAGAGCCTCAGACGGTTCACCTGAAGATAACTGGCAGCTGGATTCCACCTACTCCCCTGACGGAATCCAAGCGCCACAAAGGTGCGCGATCAAGATTCGTTCATCCGAGCTAAACGCAACATCCTTGACAAGGCCCAACGAAATCCTCCAGCCTGACAGCCCCCACCAGCGCGGCCATCGCGCAGGCAAAAACCCCACATCTGGGATACCCCTCATTGCCCTTGGCAGCAGACCGAATCCCCCCCCATCCTTCCCCCAAGCCCCCCCCGAATCGCTCGAGCATCCCTTCCAGGGGATGCGAGTGGCGCACTGGCTCCCCTACGAGGGAGCTCCCGAAGGGTGCGACGTAGTCGGCGTTTCTCCAGCCGTGGCTACGCGAGCACGGTTCGAACTGCCACCCCCATCCCCATTCCCACTTCATCCCCCCCCTTTAAGACCCGCACCCGCAGACCGCTCGAATGCCACAATCCATGGTGCGCACCAGAACCCTCCACCAGGTCCTCACCCACACCCCACAACCGCAGGGGCAGGTACAGGTGCCTCCCAGCTCCCGTCTCGAAGGATCGCTATTCCAACGAGTAGCTCACGCCTTCCTCGGGCACGACAACGTCGTCGAAGCCCTCCTTCCCCAGGCGGTCCGCGAAGGCGAGGCTCGCCTTTTCTTCGCCGTGCACGACGTAGGTGCGGCGGAGGTGTGGAGTCAGGTGGCGAAGATTCTCGACCATCTCGTCTTCGTCGGCGTGCGCCGATGCACCCTGGATCGACAGGACACGGGCGTGGACGGGATAGGACTTGCCGTGGATGTTGACGCGTTTGTCGCCCTTGACGAGTCGACGCCCGAGCGTATGGCGAGCCTGGTAGCCAGCGATCAGCACGAGGTCACGTTCGCGCGGGAGGCTGTACTTGAGGTGATGGACGATACGCCCGTTCTCGCACATGCCGGATGCTGCGATGATGATGATGGGTTCGTCGATCTTGTTGAGGGCTTTGCTCTCCTCGGCATCGCGGACATAGCGGAGGTTCTTGAAGTAGAACGGGTTCTTGCCGCTTTCGATGATCTTGCGCGTGGGGCCGTCGAAGCACTCGGGATGGTCCGCGATGATCTTGGTCGCGCGTGAGGCGAGAGGTGAGTCCACGAAGATGCGCAGATCGGGGATCGTGCCGTTCTCGAGGAGACCGTGGAGGTTGTAGAGGATGGCCTGGGTCCTGCCGACTGCGAAGGCAGGGATCAGGATGCGCCCGCCCTTGTCCACCTGCTCGCGGATCAACCGGACGATGCTCTCCTTGACGCCACTGACATCGGGGTGGCTGCGCCCTCCGTAGGTAGACTCACAGATCAGATAGTCGACATCGGGAAGTCGCGCGGGATCCTTGAGGATGACCTGATGCGGTCGGCCATGATCTCCGGTGAAGGCCAGCTTGCGCTCTTCGCTTCCGTCTTTCAGCGTCAGCACGACCATGGCCGAACCCAGGATGTGTCCCGCTTCGACGAACTCCACCGTGATGTTGTCCGAGAGCTTGATGGACTTGTAGTAGTCCACGCCCTTGAAACGCGGGAAGGCCTTCTGCGCATCCTCGACCGTGTAGAGCGGCGGTAGGATCTTCTGGTGATCACGCCGCTTCTTGGCCAACCAGGCGGCATCCCCCTCCTGGATGTGAGCAGAGTCCTCCAGAAGGATTCGAGCGAGGTCCTTGGTCCCCTTGGTGCACCAGATTCTGCCTCGATACCCTTCGCGAACCAGCACCGGCAGGATGCCACAGTGGTCGATGTGGGCATGGCTCAGCACCATGTGATCCAGCGCGTGGGCATCGATGGGGAAGCGTAGATTCTCTTTGTAGCTCTCGTCCCGACGTCCCTGGATCATGCCGCAGTCGAGGAGGACGGTCTCCCCCTTCCATTCCAGGAGATGCTTGCTGCCCGTGACGTTGCGGACCGCACCGAAGAATCGAAGAGTCCCTGTCACGACACGCCCTACTTGTCGACCTTGATCGTGCGGCTCGTCAAGAGACCCGCCGAGAAGATCGTGATGAGCAGGTCATCGAAGGCAACGTAGTCCTCGACTCGATAGCTCGTGGCATCTCCGGCCACGGTGCGTGAGTCGACATGGACGATGGGCCAGAGCCCCCAGAACAAGTAGTAGTTGGCATCGAACCGGGTCTCCGAACCCGTCGGTCCTCCTCCCACCGTATGCGTCGCCCCCACACAGGAGAAACAGAGGAGAGTGCAAAGGAGCAGCAGGGCAGCCAGAAGGGAATAGCTTCGTCGCATCACGGCAGCGGATCTCTCCATCTTGGATTCGAAGGGTACGGGCGATGCGTGGTGGACCGAGTCTCTCACCTGCATCAGAGGCGAAATCATACTCAACAACCCCTCAGAGACCCCCCGCCAAATCTCGTCTACGGTCTCCGATGGAATCGAGCTTCCGACCTGAGCCCCGCGCGTGTTCGATTCCAGAGGGGTCGACGGTCTCAATCAGGCGCATCCTCCGCCCAGGGAATGCCCAGGACCTCATGCGCCTTCTTCTCGGATTCCACCATCGCGAGGCGGATACGTTCGGCAGCTTCGGGGATGGCCTCACGTGCCAGATCCGGCTCGATCAGGATGCCCTCGCCATAGTGGATGACGATGCGCGAAAAGGGCTTGGGCACGATGAAACGGTCCCAGGAGCTGGCTCTCCAGGCGCGGGAACAGGCCACACCAATCGGAATCAGGGTGCGCCCGGTCGCAGACGTGATGAGAACGCAGCCCTGCTGGATGCTCTTGGCAGGTCCGCGAGGGCCATCGGGAGTGATGATCAGCGGAATCTCCTTGGCGAGCCGTTGCATCTCACGCAGGGCCTGGCTCCCTCCCCGCGTCGTGGATCCACGGATGGCGCCGTAGCCGAATCGCCGGGCGGTCTCGGCGATCATCTCACCATCCCCATGCTGGGAGATCAGCACCCGTACGTCCCACTCCCGATTCCCGAAGACCATGGGCAGGGTCACACCATGGAAGTAGATCCCGAGCATTCCCTTCCCGCTGGTCATGTGCCCCAGGAGCTCTTGCTTTCCACTCTGGCGAATCCGGATCGTCAAGGCCAGGAGCTTGAGGATGGGAGTGACCAGAAAGGCCAAACGTCGGGCCTTCCGGGCCTTGCGTGCTTGCCTCTCCTCTCGCGTCTCGCTCACCATTCCTCTCGATCCCCCTCCCGATCCTCGCCGTCCTCGCCGGCCTCGCCGTCCAACCAGGCCAGCTCTTCTTCACCATCCTCGAGGCGCAAGCCCGCCTCCTCCTCTCGCCGGTTGCGCCGACGTAAGACAAGGAACAGGAGAGGCACGGTCAAGAGAAGAAGAAAGTCGAAGAGTCTCCGTTTGAAGAGCCCGAGGAATCCAGAGTTGGAGATGACCCAGTCCATCCAGACCTTCTCCATATCGACCATCGTCGCATCCTCCATCTGGTAGAGCGCTCCTCCCAAGCTCACGGTCTTGCCTTCCAGAAAGTCTCGCACCATCTGCATCATGACCCGGAAGCCGAAGCGGGCTTCGAGGAACTTGAAGAAGGACAGCGACTGTGCGTAGGCCAGTTGGCGCTCCTCTGGATCACGCGGGAACCGCGATCGCAGTTGGGACCAGGAGAGGAGACGTCCCCAGTCCGCGTTGTTGTAGAGCGTGTCTTCACCACCAGGATAGAATCCCGCTCCCGCCACCCACTGGGCCATTCCCTCGTGCAGCCAGAGCGGCACTTTCTTGGAGCCATCGCCCAGGCGAAGCTCCATATCCCCCAGCACCGAATGGACGAACTCATGCACCAGTGTCGAACGCAGATCATCCGGCGGAGCCGAGGAGAGCCGGTCTCGTACGAGGTAGACCTGATACTCATGGGTGAGTGTGATCGCCACGGTCCGGCCAACGAAGCTCTTCTGCAGATCGGGGGAGAGGTCGGATACCCGGCGCACGAGCACGAAGCGGACATCGCGCTCCAGCCGCCACCCCATGCGCTCCTGAACCAGGGAGAGGGCGCGTGCCGCGTCCCGCTCCACCTGCCTCTGCACCCGTTCACTGAATCCCGGGGCCTCCAGGCGCACACGCCCCTGCCCCGCCAAGGGGACGAGCAGGAGGAGGCAGGCGAAACTGGCAGAGCGGAGGTTCACGTAGGGAGTTCTGACCGGGAGCGCAAGAAAAGGGCCGCAACAACGTCCTGCAGGTGTAGCCCAATCTCCCCTCCAGAAAAAGCCTCCTGGGATTGACTTTTGCTGCGGCGGAGAGTCCCCTGCCCCGGAGATGTATTATCACCAGATCAGGACAAGATGACCGAGAACACCAAGTTGCCGAGAAGAATCATGCTGAAACGAAAGATACTCCCCTACGCGCTCGCCCTGGCCCTCCTCCCCCTCCTGGCCTTTGCGCCCCAAGAAAAGTTGACCCCCCAACAGCTCGAAGCCGCATCCGGCCTGGCGACCCAGATCTCCAGTGTCCGGTACACCAGGGCCTCAGGGGAGGAGCAGGTGGTTCTGGCAAAAACGCTGACCAAGATCCAGATGATCCAGTCCGCCGACGGCAACTCCAGCTGGTTGGAGCTCTTCTTCCACAATGGCGACTACGTCTACGTAAAGACCGACAGTGTCACGCTCTACGCGGGCACGACCGGGGTCCAAACGACGAAAGTGCTCCTCACCCGCGTCACCAAGGACAACATCTCCTTCCCCAAACTCATCCCCTGACCCGCCGAGCCAGTCGCGACGGGAGCCGGCGCCACAGAATCCGCAGGCCGAACGCCCCCTGACCTGTGAGAACATCATCGTGTCCTGCAGAAGAGGAGGCGGGGATTCCGCTGGTGGAGGTTCTCGCGGTTCAGCCGAGGATCCCGAGCTTCGCGAACTTGCCGCGTAGCACCTTCTGGCTCTGGACATCGAGAACGTCCTCGAGCAATTCCGCATAGAGGCTGCGGAAGTCGATACCGTGCTTGAGATCTCCGCCTTTGAGCAGATCCGTCAGACTCGGCGGCTCGCCGTAGAGACCACCGCGGACGCTCCCGCCCAGAACGAAGCTGACACCGGCCGTGCCGTGGTCCGTACCCTGGCTCTGGTTCTCCTTGACGCGACGACCGAACTCGCTGAAGGCCATCAGGGTGACCCTGTCCTCGAGACCGAGACGCGCCAGGTCCTTCTGGAATGCCGTGAGGCTTTGATCCATCTGCGTCAGCAGGTTTCTCTGTCGATTGACCTGTCCGGCATGCGTATCGAAGCCATTGTGATAGCAGTAGTAGACGCGCGTCGGCAAGCCACCCGAAACAAGGCTGGCGACCGTGCGCAAGCTGCTGGCCACCGGGGTGCGCGGGTAACGAACCGGAGTCTTGTATGCCTTGGCCTTGGCCCGCACGGAGAGAGAGCTCTTCTCTGCATCCACGGCCGTCCGTCGCAGCGAGTCGAGCACGGAGAGCTTGGTCTCTCCCTTTTTGCTGCTGATCTTCTTGAAGGCCTCTTCCTGATCCTTGGAACCTGCAAAGCGATAGGTATTGGGATCCCGGAAGGAGACAGGCTTGTAGCTCGTCCCGTTGAGGCTCAGCGGTGGATTCTCGGCAAAGTTGATGGAGAGTTCAGGAATCTTGTCGACGCCCCGCTCCATCTCATCCAGCGCTCGACCAAGCCAACCGTACCGAAGATCCCGTCCACTCGGATCCGCGCAATGCCAGATGTCCATGGACTTGAAGTGGGAGCGATTGGGATTGGGATATCCGACGGCCTGGAGCACAGCCAGCTTCTTGGCCTTGTAGAGTTCGGTCAGCCCCTTGAAGGCGGGGTGGAACCCCATTCCTGCCTCGATCTGATGCACGTCCTTCCTGGGGATGCCGATGCGGCGCCGAGCCTTGGCATACTCGGGATCGCCGAAGGGGATCAGGGTATTGAGCCCGTCATTGCCCCCGGACATCTGCACGATGACGAGAATCTTCTCGTCCTTGCTGAGCGGTGCGCCCATACCCAGGTCCAACGCAGAAAGAGGACCCCTTGGACGCCCGAGTGCATAGAGGCTGGCACCGGCAACGCCGAGGCCAAGGAAGTTCCGACGGTTCATGGAGTTCTTGGAAGTCATGTTTTTCTCCTCGGTCTAGCAGACCTGGAATTCGGGCGTGCTCATGAGCAGGTGGATCAGCCTGCGGATCTTGGCTTCAGCCTTGGGCGTGCCGAGATGATCGACATCGAGGGCTTCACTGCCATCCTTGCCTGCCAGGAAATCCACGAGGGCTTGCCGCCGTTCGGGAGGCAAGGGAGCAAAGAGGTAGGTCTCTGAAAGCTTGTCGACGAGATCTTCGATGGATCCCGGTTCCATGACCTGGCACATCCCGATGAAGGACACACCCGAGTCCCACGAAGCCAGTCGACGCAGATAGCGTCCGCGAGCACCACCGATCTTCTTCATGTTGGACTGGAACTGCTTGCGTTGCTTCTGACTCATCATGGTCAGACTGTCCTGATCTCCCAGCTTGACCAGGTAACCGCTCAGGTTGTAGCGCTGCAGCAGCGTTGCCGTCGTGATCCAGTTGAGACCACCTTCCCAGCCTTTGACGTTGGGCGGCATCAGAAGCGCCTGGCCCAGACTGTCGCAGGCGGCGAGGACGGTATCGGCGGGAGGTGGAGTCATGCCGAACATCCGGAAGGTCGAGACCAACAGCATGAGCGGACTCTTTACCTGGCTGCCCTTGCTCTTCTCGGAGTAGAAGACCTCGCTCTTCAGGATCTGGCGGAGCAAGGGCTTGATCTCGTAATCGGTCCTCTTGAGTGTCTTCCCAAGTGCCTGGCGCAGAGTCTCGTCGTCGGGTTCGAAGGCCAGCCAGGCGAAGATCTTGGACGCGATATAGGGAGGGCAGGCCTTCTGTTCGAGCAGATGATCCAGGACCTCTTCACCACCGAGATAGCCCGTCTTCCCCAGGAAGGTTTTGTTGCCAAAGTCGTGGTTGCGCCGGTTGAACAAGAACTCACCGGTCCGACGATTGACCTGCCACCCCGTGAAGGCCCTGGCCGCTTCCTTGATATCGTTCTCCGTGTAGTTGCCGAGACCCAGCGTGAAGAGTTCCATCACCTCGCGAGCGTAGTTCTCGTTGGCCCTTCCCTTGCGATTCTGTTGGTTGTTCAGGTAGAGCAACATGGCAGGATCCTTGCTCACCTCTTGCAGCATCTCCCCGAAGTTCCCGGTCGCGTGCTTGCGCAGGAGATCGTCCTGCTTCGCAAGCAGGAAGGCCTGCCGGATATCCCGGTAGGAAGTCGTGAAGTGGTTGTGCCAGAAGAGCACCATCTTTTCCTCGAGCGGCCGGCTGCTGTGCAGGATCCGGTTCATGGTCCAGCTCCGCAGGTTGCGGAACTTGCCCTGATCGGTGCGGCGTCGCTTGTTGTTGATCTCACGGCGCTCCATCTCGGACTTCTTGCGGAAGACCTGGTAGTCGAGCGGCTCGGGCTTCGTGATTTCGATCGGTCCGAGGATGTCGGGCGACTTCTCGTAGTCCACGAGCCAGGCCACGGCCTTCTCCAAGCCCATGCGATGCAGGCGGCGGACTTCATCGGGTGTCCCACCAAATCCGGCACGGAACAACAGGTGTCGGGCGTCGGAAAGCGTGAAGCTCTTGGGGTCCTTGGGTTGCAGTGGATTCTCGACGGGGTCGTTGGCCCGGACGGTCCCCGCCGAAACGGCGAGGAGGCAGATCAGCGAGAGCAAGGCTGGTGTCTTCATGACTGTCTCCGTGGCAATGGTCGGCGCCTGGCTCCGCACCTGGCGCTACTCATTTCTACCGGGCCAGCGCTCGAGAGTCAGCACGAAGCTGTCCCCCCTTTGTAAGAAGGGGGGAGCACGGTGTTTATCGACGGATAACGAACGCGAAAGGCATCTGACACCTCCCTCGGGATGGGCTCCAGGCCCCCACGCGATGGCTGGATCGGAGACAGACGCAACCCCGATGAGGCTCAGGACCGAAGAAGAGGAGGTCCTGACGCCACCATCTGATCTGATCGGAACCCGAAACCTTGGCTGATCTCCTCAAGAAAGACGAGCTCGAAGCTCACACCCTGCTGACCGTAAAGGAAGTCAGGGAGGTCTTCGGCATTGCACGCAGCACGGTGTATCGCTGGATCGATCGTTGCTGGCTGCGCAAGGCGGGACAGGTCCAGGCACCCCAGGACTACAAGAACCAGAAGATCGTCCTCCTCGAACTGGCGGACGAAGACCTGCAAGAGCAGTTCGAAGGTTGGGTCCGCGCGGAACGAACCGCAGGAAAGAATCCGCGGTTCTTCGTCGAAGATCTGGCCCGGGTGGAGGCTCTGCCTCCAGAAGAGATCGACCCCAGGCTCGAATCGAAGCGCTTGGTCGGCGAACTCGGGGACCTCATGGGGAGGTTGGATCAGAAGGGCGAGGAACGCAACCAACTGGTAGAGGATCTGGACTCTGCACCGGCCATCGAGCCCTCCGGCCTGAAGCAGGCAGAGAAGGGGCTCTCGGAGATCGTGGACCTCCTCAAGGAGATCTCCGATCGGGAAGGCGACCTGCGGGAAGAGACTTCCGAACTTCCCGACAATCTCGAGCTTCCGCCTCATGCCAGTGAGAGCGCGGAGTTCACCCGCGAGCTGGGCGAAGAGCGAGGCACGGGCCTGGAGCCCGAGAACCGCAGGCCCGACGCTGACGAAGTCGATCAGGAACCAACCGATCCGACACCAACCGATCAGAAACCAACCGGTCAGGAAGGAGACGACGTAGACGATCCTACCATCGAGGAATTCGACATCGACGATCCAGGCGAGGAGGCACTGGCGCAGGAAATCGAGGAGAGGGAGACACCCGAAGAAGACTCGATTCAAGCGATGATCGAAGAGGAGCTCGGCGAGTTCGCCTTCCTCGCCGACCCGGAGACGCTCAACGAAGATGGTGAGTGGATCGAACTCAACATCGACGAGATCGAGAATCCGCTCCTCAAGGAGGAGCTGCTCGCACTGGACGAGCGATTCCTCCCAGGAGCCAAGCGGAGAGGTGTCGAGATCGACTTCAACAAGGGACTCCTGAGCGATACGGAGCTGGACGAGCTCAGCGCCGCAGAAGAAGCCTCGGAGACCGAAGAGGGAATCGCGCAAGAGGTAGACGAAGAGAATGACTCATGGTTGGGCATCAGTCTTCCTGCCGAGGAGATCGGTCCAGGAGACATGGCTGAGGACCCCTACGACCCGACGGGAGACTTCCTGGAAGGCGACGAGTTGCATCTTCTCCAGGCCAGGATGGAGGACGGGGATGCCGAGGGCTTCTACCTCGACGGTGAAACACTGGTGGCCAGTGCTCGTGAAGACGACGATCTGAAGACGATCGAAGGCAACGCTGATCTCCCGGTGGAGACCGAGCCGAAGGCCAACCATCAGGAGGAGGGGGTCGAGTCGGAGCTTCTGGACATGGATCTCCTACCGACTGACGAAGGATGGGCAGCTGGTGCGGATGAGACCTTCTCGGCAGACGCAGGAGCGCCCGACCTGGATTTCGAGGACGAGTGGATCGAGGATCCGACAGCGGAGACCCCATCGGCTCAGGAACATCGGATGCCCGAGGAGATCGAACCCGAGCGCGGCATCAGCGAGGACATGCTCACGGGTGAGGATGCGGTCGAACTCGAATCCGACGAGGAGGTTCAACAACTCGACGAAGCCTATGAGGCCGAAGAAGGAGACCAGCACCTGCCCCTGGATCCTGTGGAGCCCGATAGTGCAGACGCCACGGAGGATTCCACTGCGGGCTCCGCCAACATCGACGACATTCTGGCAGAGGTCGACGCGGCCCCCGCAGCCGCGGTGGAAGAAGAACAGGAAGAACCGCCCCTGCTCGACCTGGATGATCTCGAGGACGACACTCTTCTGAGCCTCGATGATCTGGACGATGCGCTCGACCTGGCTGTCGAGATAGAGGTGGAAGAGGACGACAGAGTCTCACCAGAGGACGTGTCCATCCAGATCGAGGAGGAGGCCGAGTCGGCGTCCATCGAAGAGACATCACTGCCGGAAGATCTCGAGCTGGATCCAGAGCCTATGACCCTCGGCTTCCGCGAGCCGACCGAAGAGTCCGAGGTCCCCGAGGGCATGGAGGAAGGAGCCGAGATCCACGGCGAGATCGATTCTGAATCCCTCGAGGAAACAGCGAGTGGAGTCGCAGCCGCAGTCGACACAGAGCCCAAGGCCACCCTGGAACCACAAGTCGCAGCTGCTCCAGAAGCCCCAGCGGAGCCAGAGATTGCTGCGGAGCCAGAGATTGCTGCGGAGCCAGAGATTACTGCGGAGCCAGAGATTACTGCGGAGCCAGAGGTCCCTGCAGAAACCGAGGCGGGTGCAGAGGCCGAGGTCCCTGCGGAGCCCGATCTCGTGATTGAACCCACGAGCGACATTGCGAGCGAAGAGGACTTCCCGACGGAGGCGCCTGAGGCCCTGAGTACGCCAGAAGAGAGCCTCCCCGTCGCCGCTCAACAGGAGATCCAACCTCAGCCCGCAGAGGCAGTCGCAACCCCCGCACCTGTCCCGGCAGCCCCCATGGGCATCAGCGCCGAGGCCCTCGAGGCTTCGTCCGAGATGATCAAAGAGGGGATGATCGGCATCCGTCTCTCGATCCTGGAAGTCAAAGAAGGCCTGGGGATCTTGCAGGACCCCGTGGACTCGGTCTCCAAGAACACCGAGAAGGTCAGTGACGGTGTGCGTGAGATCGCGAGCGAAGCGCGCGAAACGCGACGAGCCCTGGAGGATCTGGGGGCTCGCCTCGAGAACCTGGACTTCTCCTCGCTACGCTCGGCGGCGACGCAGAGTATCGTAACAGGGGGCACCCTGGCCACCGGCGTGGGACTGGCCCTCCTCGTCCTCACCTGGTGCCTGGGGCTCTATCTGCGAGGGGAAGGAAACACGATGAGCCTCTACATCGTCTTCGGCGCCAACCTGCTCATCACCTTCGCCATCCTCATGCTACGAACACCGCGTCGCCTTCTCGACGAGTAGCGACCACAGGCGAAGCAACCTCAATGGAACTTCCGCCAATCCGGAGGCGTGATGAGGTTGATCAAGAGCCTGGCAGACCCGGCATGGTGTTTCTGCAGCTGCCGATGCAGGACAAGAGCGCAGTAGACATAGGATCCCTCGTCGTAGCGGGCAAAGAGCAGAGAGCCTCGCTGAGGCTGGAAGGTCTCCTGGGCCTTCAGTACCTCCAGTCCCTCGAGCTCGGGGACAGGGAGTTCCTGGATCTCCAGGATTTCCTCGAAGCGCTCGTCATAGGCCCCCATAAGCGGAAAATAGAGACCACGCTCCTGTACCCAATCATCCCAGTCACTGGGCTGGATGCGATTGGGCTGTGTCATGAGCGGATGCCGGGGCAGGAGGATCTTGACGCCTGCATCCTCGCGAGTGACCCGCTCCGTCCCCAGTTCCAGCTCAAAGGGGGCCAGGAGCCCACCCGTACTCGCCCGGTTGAACTCGACGGCCTTGTGATAGAGGACGACAAGATGACCTCCGCGTTTGGCAAAGGCCAGCAAACGAGGGATTTGCGCTCGTAGATCCGGTCGTCTCTGCAGAGCACGAATGTCGACGAGAAGACTGTCGTAGCGATCCAGGTTGCGCCTGGCGAGCTTGGCAGGGTCCAGGCCATCGACATCACCCAGCAGTGCATCCAGAGATCGTTCGATCGTCGGATCCGGACCGCGGATCAATCCGATGCGAAGCCCCTTCGGCAGGCGTACGCGTGCAGGAAGGACCTGTACCCGACAGCTCGCACCTGGCAAGTCGCCTACCGACGAGCCCGCATCCTCGGAAACCAGATAGAAACGCATCCAGAAAGGCCGGTACTGCCTGTCGCGATCCCGATTCGGGAAACGCACCCGCAGAGAGAGAAGCGTCTCCCTCTGTCCCTTCTGGAGATGGATACGGATCGGCAGCGTGTCCCGATCGGACTCGGGGAGGAATCGCACCCCCATGGGACCGGTCATCGCCAGACGCGCTCGGTAGTCACGGACCCCCGAACTCCGGATACGCAGCGAGAAGCGGAACTCACCCCTCGAAGCAGGGACGAGAAAGCTGCCGTAGGGTTCGGAAATCAACTCAAGCTCGGGAGCTGGTGCCTTGTCCTTCTGGCGCTCCAACGGCCTTCCGAGGCCGACCTGCAAGGCACGGTCCAGATCGAGCAGCCGCGCTTTCATGCGTCGGGATTCTCTTCCTCCTGCGGGCAGCGATCCGGCAAGAGCCTGCAGGAGTGGTTTGCGCTTGCGGATTACCGCCAAGATGGTGGAGCGCGCACGGTCTGCGCCGAGCTCTGCGAACCAGTTCGCCAGGTCCTCCGGCGTCCAGTCCGGTTCTGTCGAGGCGCCCTGCCCCTTCTGACACTTTTCCAGGGCCTTTGCCAGCACCGGTCGATCCCCCAGGCCTTGTGCACTGCCCGTCAAGGCACGTCTCCACTGCAGAGCATCTTCCTTGGACAGCGACTCGAACTGGAGATCGAGGCGTTGGGGAGAAGACAACTCGGTTGCATCATGCGGTTGCTGACTGCGATGGAACAAGAGCGCCTGGTACGCCGCCTCGCGATAGCTCTTGCCACGTAGGAGATCGAGGACATCCAATCGCAGCTGGATGGGAGCCTCGCCTGCATCCGTGTACGCCCGCAGGAAGGGCGGTGATCCTTGCGTGGACAGGGCTTGGAGCACAAGCATGTAGAAGGCCCGCTTTTGTCCGTGAGCCTCTCTCGGGCCATGAGGGCTATAGACAAGATCGGGATCGAAATCGTGAATGGCCTCGACGGTCCGCCTTTCTGGGCCCAAGGACGACCAGCGATCCATGGCCTCTGCGGCGGTGCGGCAGTACCCGAAGTCCGGCAGATCCAAGAAGCGCAGCTCGACGTCGAGGGCGCGCGCCGCTCGGGCGGTTTCAAGGCTGCGCACCTCGCGAAGCACATCTCCCACGGGCCCCACAGCGTTCTGCCCACCTTCGCCTCGCGTTGCCACGACGACGCGCACCTTCCAACCCAGCTTCTGCCGCAGCCAGACGGCCATGCTGCGGTAGGGATCGTCCGGATGAGTCGCAAATATCAGGACGCGACGATCCGAGGAGGCATCCAGAAGCGCCTGCCGGAAGGCCACCAGGCCAACTCCCTCGTCCTGTGCCCCATGGGGAGCGAAGAGTCGACCGGCAGAAAGAGAACCGGGAAGGAAAGCGAGGAGGGTACAGAACGACAGGGCGAGGACTCTCAGCCTCCGCCCTGCGGTTCGTCTCTTTGGGATCAAGGGAGTGCCTTGCCTACCTCTTCTTCGGCTCGAGATCCTGAAGGACAGGTTCTTCTTCGGGCTCTTCTTCGACGACCTCGGGGGCTGGCGCCTCAATGCTCGCCGCAGCCTGCGGGGCGCGACCGCCACCACCGGGGAAGGGCATGCCCCTGCTGCCGAACATCCCGGCTGCGACCGGAATGGCCACGACGACGAGACCCGCCACGAGGTAGAGCTCAGGCCCCACAGGGCCGATCATCTTGGTCATGTAACCGTCCGGCAGCTTCTTGCTGTAGTTGAGCGAACCGAACAGGTGCTGGGTCAGCGTCTCGGTCGAAGGCAGCAGGCCCAGATCGAGGGGAACCTCCTCGGGCAAGGGAATGAAGCCAGCGGCAGAGGCCACGACCCCATAGACACCCTCGAAGGTCGCCGCAGTGTCCTGCCAACCCAGGGAGGTGACGTTCTCGGGGATCTTCTCGAGGTAGGGAGCGAAGGCCTTGTTCTCCTTGATGCTCGCACCACCCTTGCCGTCCAGCATCTTCAGCGCCGCACGCACGTCACCGCGGTTGAAGCCAACCACCATGTAACCCTTATGGAAGGTGAAAGTCGGCTCGATCATGGCCGTGAGTGCAGCCATCTCACCCGGGAGATCCATATCCACACCGTAGAGCTTGCCACCCTCGGTCTCGATCTCGTTGATCGCGAAGCCGCCCTGGCTCATCTGGGCGGCGGTATTGAGGACCTTGAGAGCCTTGGCAGGATCCTTGACCTTGATCAGGATCCCCATCTCCGGGAGCTGATTGCCAGAGACGGGCATGGCATAGGACAGGACTTCGGGTCCCATGTTCGCGAACAGGTCTTCGCGAAGGTTGAGCTTGAGAGCGTCCTGCATGCCGTTCAGCTGCATCTGGACCATGTCGCCGATCTTCTGGTCGTAGGCGTTGACGGCATTCATCAGGCTGTCATATAGAACGACGGGCTCGATCCGTGTGATGCTGAAGGAGCTGGCATCCTTGGGGATGTAGTTCAACTGTCCCTGATCGATGTTTCCACCCGCCATGAGGTTCATGAGGCCCTTGGGCTCTCCCTCGGTGCTGGCGAACCAACGATCCACACCCTTGCCGTTCTCGTAGGACGAGGCGACTCCGATGGCCTTGGTGTTGAGCAGACCCAGCGCATCGACCGCGCGACGGATGCCATCGACATCGACGTCTTCCATGTCCCCAGGGTTCATGGCCTTGGCGAAGCTGAGCCCGGCCCAAAGCGTGGTCCAGAGACCCTCGGGTCTGAGGTAGGCCTCGAAGCCGCGGGGCTGCGGGCGCGTTTTGGAGGCCACTGCCGTGTAGGCCTTGGCCGTAGTCAGGTTCTTCTCGAGTCCACCCTTGGCCAGGCCTTGGATGATGGTCTTCATGCCGTCCTGGCTCGTGCCCAGCAAGAACTTGCCGTTCACGAAGGCCCAATGGATCCCGAAGCCCTGAGGCATCTGGGGCGGCAGCATGGGAGGTGTCAGCGTGTTCATCACGGCACCTTCGAGCTGCGTCTTGGTGGGATCGGGCATCTGACCACCCGACTGCGCCTTGGCGAGGTTCAGCATGGCAGCCATGATGGCCTGTGCCTTGTCCGAGGTCTGACCAAAATCGATGCAGACGCAGATGTTCAGCTTGCTGCCCTTCTCCATATCCAAGGCAAGCTCGGTCACGGCCACATGGATGCCCTGGATCTTGACCTTGAGGATCTCATCGGGGTCCACGGGAAGCATGCCGTTCTTGTGCATCTGCTTGGCTTGCGCCAGACCCTGCTGGAACTGCTTGTCGGCCTCCTCCAGGAGAGCCTCGAAGAACTCCTGCACCTCTTCTTCTCTCCACATCTTGAAGAGTGCCGAGGTCTTGAAGGCCTCCATGGCCGAAGGAAGGTCGGGTGCGCCGATGTAGAGGATGGTGTCCTCAGGAAGGGCGCTCTTGAAATCCTGGGCCTGAAGAGGACCGGCGAGACCGAGACCAAGGGATCCGATCCCCAGTGCGGCCACTGCGTTGCGTACGAAAGTTCTCATGTGGGCAATTCTCCTAGGGATTGGCTCCTGCTATAGGGCGGGACCGGGCCGACCTGGATTCCCAGACTGCTGTCTCCCCTGGTCGGGCGGCTCGAATTCGGTGAGCGATCATATCGTCCACCATGGGGGGGATCAGTAAGGCACCCCAAAAAAGTCCTTCCTGTGGTCTAGCGCAAGAGATGAGGTTGATCTGCGCCGGGGTCCTGGGGGCGAACTCTGCCCGGCGATGCACCTTGGTGCACGGAAGCCCTACGGGGACTCCTTCCTGGTATTCCGGAAGCGCCCAGCGCGTTTCAGCCGAGGGACCCTGAGCCTCGCAAAAAGGAGAGGCCCACTCGGAAACAGGCCCCACAGGCGCCTTTCAGGCTCTCCCGCGTCCCAGAACTGTGGAAAGTCGCTCGACCTTCTCCAGGAGTCCTGCCTCATCCTTCATCAAACCCGTGACCTTGTTGACCGAGTGCAGGACCGTCGAATGGTCCCGTCCACCGAAGAATCCCCCGATCTCGTCCAGGCTCAGGCCGGTGTGCTGGCGGGCCAGATACATCCCGATCTGGCGAGGCCTCACCACCGATTTAACCCGGGTCTTGCTCTGGAGGTTCTGGGGCAGGACGCCGTATTCCTTGGAGATCAGCTCCAGGATGTCCTGGATCGTCACCTGGGTCCGACGCGGGATGAGATCCCTGAGGGCTTCATGGACGAGATCCAGGTCGATCCTGCGGGCCATCAGGTTGGCGAATCCGATGACCTTCGTCACGGCACCCTCGAGCTCCCGGATGTTGGTATCGATGAGATCGGAGATGCAGTGAGCCACCTGGGGCTCCAGCTCGAAGCCGCGCAAGCGGGCCTTTCGCTTGACGATCGCCGTCCTGGTCTCGACACAGGGCGGCTCGATCTTCATGACCATGCCCCAGCGCATCCTCGAGATCAGCCGCTCCTGGAGCGTAGCAATATCCTTGGGCGGACGATCCGATGTCAGGACGATCTGCCGTCCAGAGTTGTGCAGCGTATTGAAGGTATGGAAGAACTCCTCCTGCGTCCTCGTCTTGCCTTCCAGGAACTGCACGTCATCGATGAGCAGCATGTCCACCTTGCGATACTTGTATCGGAAGGGCTCCAAGTCGCCATTCGTCACCGCAGAGATGAACTGGTTGACGAAGTTCTCGCAGGACAGGTAGAGGATCCTACGCGGAGTCCTGCCTCGCAAGACCGCGTGGCAGATCGCCTGCAGGAGGTGCGTCTTCCCGAGCCCGGGAGACCCATGCAGGAAGAGCGGGTTGTAGTTGCCGCCCGGCACATCGACCACAGCCTTGGACGCGGCACAACTGAGCTGATTGCTGGGCCCGACCACGAAGTTCTCGAAGGTGTAGCTGTCATTGAGACAGAAGTCGGAGTTGTCGTGGAAGAAGCTGAGGCTGTCCTGATTGTAGCCATCCCCCTGGTGGACCCGGTTCTTGGCTCCATCGAAGGCCAGAGGGGAGATCTGCGACTCCCGAGCCCTGCCCGCAACACCGCTACCTTGGTTTCGGAAGGCAGCTCCTGTCTGCTCCATGGCCCCAGTTGAACCCTGAGCGACTGTTGAACCCTGAGCGACTGTTGAATCCTGAGCCACTGTCGAGTCCTGAGCCACTGTCGAGTCCTGAGCCACTGTCGAGTCCTGAGCCACTGTCGACTCCGGAGGGGCTGCCGGCTCCAGGGAGACCATGGGCAGCCCGGATTCGTTCCAGAATGCCTGCCTCTGAGACCGTCCTCCTGCGCCCGGCTCGGAATCGACCACAGCCGGATGAGGCCCGAAGGCATCCGTTGCCCTGGCCGGGCCAGCCCCTGGGCGCTGTCCTGCTTCTCCCTCCACGGCAGTCAGTGAAGACGATGTCGCGTCGGCGCCATCGACGGCAGGAACTTCGCCTTGCAGTAGCATTCCGATCGAGCTGAGCTGCTCCTTCTCCGCGTGGTCCAGGTCAGCGGCTTGCAAGACCCTCACCGCCCGATCCGCACCGTCCACATCTTTCGCCGCCTGCCCGATACTCTCCAGGTAGTGACGCTGCACCCAGTCCTTGGTAAAGGCGTTAGGCGCAACGAGTTCAAGAGTCTCGCGGTCTACGGTCCGGAGGCCGAGTCGCGCCAGCCAGGTCTCGAACCGGGCACGATTGACGGTCTCGTAGAGGTTCCGGACGAAGGAATGCCAGAACTCGGACGAGTTTGAACTCCGGAAGTCGGTGAGGGTCTGGGTCACGATGTGGTTTCTCCGGCCCTTGGGGCCGAGGTCTACTGAGATGCAGGGAGAAAGACGGAGAGGGGAAGGAGTCAGAGACTCCAAACCACGTAAATCGGGTCTGCGGTCCTCCCACGGAAGAGGGAGAGCAGCTGCGTCCATCTCCCGGCATAGCAGGGACTCGAGCCCCATGAAGACAGGCCGGCCTCGTGGCACTGCGGACCTGCGCCCTGCAGACCTGCCGCATGAGCACGCGTGAGCCAGGCTCCAGCGCCGATTCGCAATCCCCTGATCCAATCTGAGAACAGCTCCTGGACCTGCTTCACGCTCTCGTCTCCTCTTTCGTTTTCACCGAGCTTCTATATGCCTTGCCGTCATCCGATCCACCCGGTCACCATGACGAGCCTGTCTCCAGGGACCTTGCGTCCCCTCGGTTCCCACTCGCCCGAATGCGCTCAAACGTATCCACACCACCTGCCTGCGTCCGGTAGGGACAGAACGGTAGCCCAGAAGTCAATAAGCCAATGAGAACGAGAGAAATGGAGAGGTTCAATCTCCCCCGCAGCCTCGCATCGAGGTCACGGGAGCTGCCTGAGGTGCCTGGAGAAGCCCGCCGGGATGACCGGCGTCCTGTTTGTGGAAGGCCAAGAGTCGAAACGGCTTCGTCCTGACCCAGCTTCGGCACCCAGCCAGCGCTGGATGATTCGGCCGGAAGCCATGTCGCTCAGCTCAGGGCTGGGTCGACGGACTCCGTGCTCCGACTCTTCTACGGATCCTTTCATCTCGTCGAGCGCCTCGGGGAAAGTGAAACGGTGTGGTCCGGATCAGAAGGTTGGTTCGACCTTTGACCTCGCCACTCCTCCCTTGTCCCAACTTGTGACACATCTTTGCGCCACACATCTCCTGACGACATGCCTTCCTGTGACATGTCGCCCTGTCAGATGTTCCACCTGACGCAAAGTCAGGCACGCAAATCTGCTTGCTGGGGAGGAAAACCGGCGGAGCCGTTCTTCTCCGACCCATCCGGGTCGCTCGCTACATTGAAATGATCCGCCCCCTTCTCGGTCGCGAACAAGGCCTCCTGGATAGGATGTCCTATATGCGGAATAAACCTCGTTCTCGGCCTCGAAAGGGTGCGTTCCTCATCGAGGAAGTGGGATGCTAACCACCATCGGAGTGACTGTCAAACGACACGCCGAACGCATTCTGACGAATGCGAGAAAGCCTCTGACGAAAAAGATTTGCAGCGACTTGCATCTCTGCGGCCTGTGTCTCCGGCCCCACGCTGACGCGTAGACAACAGTTTGCCCTCTCTCTCGACAGACCGCATGCAAGAAGGGCCGGTGAGGCCTCGAATGCACCAGAACTGCATGCAGAACCGAAAGAAACGTAGAGCCCATCGAGATCCAGGGCAGGGAGGAGGACACGCGCTTCGACAGGGCTGGTTTCGATGCACCTCGTGTTGGGCAGCAACTCCGAATCAGAAAACAATACTGAACAACCTTCTACATCATCGAGCCCCCCGAGGAAGCTGTCGACGGCGGCCTTCATCGAGGACGCACGCGCTTCCTTCTCGCCGACCGCCAGCTCCATCGCATAGGCAGCCCCCAGAGCGAGGCTCGCCCCCTGCGTCCCCGCGCGTCGCCCCATCTCCTGCCCCCCGCCTTGCAGGAGACTGGCTACGGCGCAGCCCGTTCGGACGTACAGAACACCAATCCCCTTGGGGCCACCACACTTTTGCGGCGAGAAGGTCACGAGATCGAAGTCCGGCACGATGTCGTCGACAGGAATCCGCCCCAGGCTCTGACTCGCATCGCTGTGCAGGAGCGCCTTCGATCTCCGGGCCCAATCCAGGAATCGGCCCGGGTGCTGCAAGACCCCCGTCTCATGGTGCGCATGGATCAACGACAAGAAGCCCAGATCGTCGACGCCTTCGAGAATCTGGGCGCGCCCCCCCGCATCGACAGGGAGGGCCATGGACAGGTGCTCGGCCTCTTCGGCGAGCAGCGCCGCCAGGGCCTGACTCATGCTCGGATGTTCGATCGGCGAGACGGCGATGCGCTGGGAGGCCTCCTTGGCATAGCGGACGCCAGTGAGGGCAGCGATGTTGTTGGCTTCGGTTCCACCCGAGCAGAAGAGGATCTCCCCAGGCGACACGCCGAGCACGGCGGCGATGCGCTCGCGAGCCTCTTCGAGCAGGGACCGCGCGCGACGACCCAAGGAGTGGGGACTGGAGGGATTGGCCTCCGCCTCCACTGGAAGGGTCTCCATGTACTTGCGTACACGCGGGTCACGAGCCGCACCAGCGTTGTAGTCGAGAAACCAGGTCATGAGTCGCCGAGCATACCCTGCAAACGACGATTCGCTGGCTTTCAGTCGAGGAGGTAGACCGAAGTCGGGACCTCGATCACCAGGCGAAGCGTCGCGCCGGATGCCGATGGAAGCGTCTCTGGCAGGATGCCCAGCACGCGTCCAAGCAGTGGCAAGAGCGTCTTCTCACCGATGACGAGCGCACCCTCAAGCGCTTCGGGATGCAGGTTCTCGAGTCCGAGCTCGAGCGTGGCTCCCTGTGCATCCTCCCGGAGAAGCACGTCGAAGCGCCTCCCCTCTTCGAGGAGGCCAGCCAGCTTCTGGAAGAGCAGGCTCAGGAGAGGAACGAACCAGGCCTCGACCTCGCGCAGGACATCCTCGCCCTCGACCCGACGACGGGTCTCGAAGAGGATGGAGCGCGGCAGGGCATAGGCGGCTTCCTCGACCGCGATGTGGACCGCAGACCCGAGCGTCGTCGTGGCACAGTGGCTGTTGCCCAGAGCCTGGTAGAGCCGCAGGGCCTGCCCCTCCTCGCCAATGCCCTGATCCAGATTGCGCTCGAAAAGATCCGGATCCCAGAGCAGCGTGTCCATGCAGGAATGCAACGTCGCCTCGAGGACGGCCAGCCGAGTCTCGAGGAAGGTCTCCAAGCGCTCCTTGAGTTCCCTTGCAAACGTGGAGTGGATGGGCGAGTGCGGGTCCATACCCCTTGGATCGACCAACACCCACCAGAACTTGCGCTCATGACACGATTCGCTCCCCCCCATGGACAATTCTCCGCAGTGAGGAGACAGCAGAAGGATCGAGGCTGTTTCAGCCTCGCGCCGGGTCCTTGAGCGTGAAGTACCAGTCCACGTTGCCAGGGTTCTTGAGAAGCCGTTCCTCGGCATCGCTCCAGGTCTCGGGAGCCGCCAGGATGGACTTGTCCCCCGGCCTCCAGCCCTCAGGCGTCACGCGATCCTTGGCCTCCGCGAACTGCAGTGCCATGAGGAGTCGTTGGATCTCATCCACCGAACGGCCGGTACTTGCCGGGTAGACCAGGTGGGCCCGCACCCTGAGCTCTGGATCCAGCACGTAGATCGTGCGCAGCACACCCCCATCGCCAGCCTCGTCGATCATCCCATACATGCGTGCGATCGAGAGATCCGGGTCCGAGAGGATCGGGAAGCCGATCTTGATCGCAAACTTGTCCTCGATGCTGCGCAGCCAGGCTATGTGGCTGAAAATGCTGTCCTTGCTGAGTCCCACGATCTCGGCACCCAACTCCCGGAATCGCTGCTGGTGCTCCGCGAAGGCAATCACCTCCGTCGTGCAGACCGGCGTGAAGTCGGCCGGGTGGCTGAAGAAGACCACCCAACGCCCCTCGAAGTCCGTGAGCGAGACCTCGCCCAGGGTCGACCGGGCCGTGAAGTCCGGAGCCCGTTCATGGATGCGCGGCGGATGCTCTGGCGCAACGGCTTCCGCGACACGTGATTCCTCGCCAACATCTCTGCGAAGCTCGTTCATGATTTCCCCCCCTGATTCCGGCATGAATGCCAGCTATGCGGCATGAGGTGCATCGACCCGATCTCCGGATTCCTTTTGGACAATCCGGTAGAACCGAACCGAATTCGCCAGGTGCGAAGATCCGTCGATGGCATGGGGCTTCTCCGGGTGCCACCGCACCATCAGCACCACCCCTGGGGCGGAGGCCTGATGTGCGATGAACCACGATCCAAGACGAGCAAGCACGCCATGCCACTGGAGATTGCCTCTCGCGCGCAGGTCCGTTCCCATCCGTGGTGGGGAGTGGCCAGTCGAGACTCAGGCCTCGGCTTCGAACTCCCGTGTCGGAGGAGGATCAGTTGAGACCTCGGTCTCGTCTTGGGTTTCGACCGGGGCGATCTCAGCCTCGAGGCGAGCGAGGATCTCCTTGCCCAAGAAGCGGTAGTCGGCCGCGCCGTTGGATTCGGGGGCGTAGAGGTGGATGGACTGGCCGAAGCTGGGGGCCTCGGCGAGCTTGACGTTCTTGCGGATGCGTGCACGCAGGAGCAGGGTCTCGAAGTGCCTTTCGAGCTCCGTGATGACTTCCCCGGCGAGGCGGGTGCGGGAGTCGACCATGCAGGGCAGGACACCCAGCACCTCGAGTTCTGGGTTCAATCTTTTCTGAACGACCTGAACGACCTCCATGAGCTGCGCCATGCCCTGCAGGGAGAAGAACTCTGTCTGCAGGGGGATGAGTAGATAGTCGGCGGCGGCGAGCGCGTTGAGCGAGAGCACTCCGAGCGAGGGAGGGCAGTCGAAGAGGATATAGTCGAACCCGGGCCTGACCTCACCGTCGGGCTCGTAGGCATGCAGGGCATCGCGCAGGGTCAGCTCACGACCGATGGTCTGGGCCATCGCCATCTCGATACCAGCCAGATCCTGTGACCCAGGCACCGCCCAGAGGCCCTCGCTCTCGAGCCTCTGGATCCCCTCCTCCAGAGGCATCTTGTCGACCAGCAACTCGAAGCTGCTGCGCTCACCGGGAATGAGCGCGTCACCGGCCTCACCCGATAGATGCATGCTCAGGTTGGACTGCGAATCCAGATCCAGGAGGAGGACACGACGCCCCTCGAGGGCCAGCGCGGTTCCGAGGTTGGCAGCGGTGGTCGTTTTGCCGACGCCGCCCTTCTGGTTGATGATCGCAATGCTCTTCACGAGCTCCCTCCCGATTCCCTGTGCCCACTGTCCAAGAACTCCTGCACCGATTCGAGGATGCAAGGCGATTCGCTGCGACGCGATCCTGGTGCCAGGAAGGGCTCGAGAAATACTCGGCCCTGCGCGGCGCCGTGACCGCGATCCCGGTGTTCGGCCCTCTGGAGGATGTCTCTTCCGTCGGGGAGATGGTCACGGGGACCCTCCGGTCCCGGGATCTGGGACTTGTGGTACCCGATCAGGGCGAGCTTTGCAGCAAGCGAGCTGCCCAGATCCAGGAAATGACTGGGCTCGACCCTGGGATTCGCATCCAACCAGTGCCAGAGAACGGTACCTGTGCCCATCTCCGTGGCGTGGACGCAGGCACCCAATGCCGCATGGTCGGCATGGGCATCGCAGGGATGAGGAGCGAAGAGCAGCCGGGGGCGCCACTTCGCGATCAGATCGTGCAGGATTCTCTCCAGCCCCTGACTGTCAGCCAGCCCCCCATCCTCCAAGCCCTGAACCTCCACAGGGATCCCGAGGCTCCCCAGAGCGGCTCTGGCCTCATCCATGCGGGAGCCTTGCTGTGGTTGCAGCCGGCCTTTCTCACCGCGGGTAGCGATCCAGACCTGCACTTCCCAGCCTGCCTTCATGAACCCCAGGAGGGCCCCGCCCATATACACCTCGACGTCGTCGGGGTGGGCCGCCAGGCAGAGCACGCGGTTCAATCCAGAGGCTCCTCACCCATGGACACGAGCAGGTGCTCACGGGCAAAGGGGTCCGCAGCCGCCAGCAGGGCCTTGGGGAAGGCGGGGCCGTAGGCGGCGAGGAGAAAGAGCGCGGGGAAGACCCGTTCTTGCAATCGCCCGCGCGGACACAGCTCACCGCAGAGGCGACGCGCATGCTGACGCCAGGCGCCCGCTTGATTGCGTCTGCGCTTCGCGATCTTGTCCGCGAGCTTGCGAAGCTCCGAACTCGCACGGCTCGATACGCGCGCCATGGGCAAGAGGAGATTGCGGTCCACTTCTTTGACCCCGACCTCCAGGCTGCGCATCTCTCGGGATACGGTCTCCGCCAGTCGTCGCATGACGTCCTCAGGAAGATCCTCGTCGCTGCACGCCTCCGAACCCTTGCCCTCGATCTCGCTGATCCGCTCCTCGATCACCATGGCGCCATCGGCCAGATCAGGAAGCCCCAGGTCCCATCTCTGCAGGTCCGTCCAGAGCCTGGGGCGGACATGCGTCAGCGAAGCGCGCGGCAGGATCGGTGGACGGGGCACACCCAGGAGCGAGTAGATCTCGCGGGTCATGGCCAGATAGGAGGCTTCTCCCGGCCCGATCACGGTGGCCAGCGTGGGCAGGAGCATGTCCTGCCAGACGGGGCGCAAGAGCACGCCTGGCGAGAGCAAGCAGTCGCTACGATGCGGCTCTCCATCGGGCAGAGGCTCACGCCTCCGACCTCCGCCGACCTCGAACATCAGCGGGCTCTGCGGGTCGACCGTGCTGTCGAAGCCACGCCCCTGCAGTTCCTCCAGCTCCGAGTGGAAGGCGCCACGCAGTTCTGAAGAGCGCCGATGGAAATCCGTCAGCGGCTCCCGGCATGCCTCCGGCAATCGAGACGGCTCGAGGATGAGGAGACCCTCCTGGCCGAAGTGGCGAAAGAGCTGCCGAGCCAGATGCGAACCCAGGGTCTCCGAATCGCCTGCGGACGCCATGGCCTCGAGTTCAGCATCTCTGAACCCGCTGCGAGGAAGCAGGTCTCTCGCTTCGAGGAGGGCTCCTCCCACGGCATCGCCCACCGGGATCTCGGCGAGCGTGCGGTTCTGCGCATCCATGCCCAGACGGATCCGCTGCGCATCCAAGCCTGGATTCATGAGCCAGCAGTGGTTGGCCTCGCCCCAGTCGTGGTCTTCCGAGTGATTCCAGAAGATCGTGACGATCGGAGGCATCTCGGGCAGAGCCCGCAACGACTCGGCGAGTCTCAGCGCTGTGGCGACCTTGTGCCAGACGTAGAGGGGGCCGCCGAAGAGGCCGGGTTGCTGACCCGTGACGATCGCCAAGGTGCCGGATGCGGCAAACTGCTCCGCTGCCTGGAGGACGGCGGCGGGCGCACCGTGCTCCTGTGCATAGTCAGCCAGAGCCGGATGCACGAGAGCCCTCCAGCCCTCAGCCCCTGAGTCGTCCCTGCGATCACGAGCAGCCTCCCAGAGTCCCTGCGCGTGCCGTGGAGGACGCGCAAGGTGGGGAGCCAGCGCTGGATCTCCGGCGAGCCAGGCGAGGAAGAGCTCAGGCATCCGCAAACGATCATAGGGGACAGGAAGGACCTGGGTCATGCCTTCGCCTCTCCCAAGGCGGGAACCGCTGTGCGAATCTCGGCAAGCAGAGAACGCGCCTTGCCTTCGACCGCCGTCTCCCACTGCGGATCGGACGGATCGAAGCAGGAGGCTAGACCTCGACTGACCGGGAGAAGGGCTCCCAGACCCTCGTCATCGAAGGCCCTCGACAGATCCGCGATCGACGCTCCCTGCGCACCGACACCGGGCAAGAGCAACCAGGATGCCGTCAGGATCTCGCGAATCTCCATAAGGACGCTCGGGTGCGTGGCACCCACCACCGCCCCCACAGGTCCAAACCTATCCTTCGGTGCGCGACAGGAGTCGTTCCACTCGGAGATGGCATGAGCCACGCTGATATAGAGAGGTCGCCCCTCGGCATCCCTGCGATCCTGGAACTGGGACCAGCTCGGATTGGAGGTCACGCAGAGGACGAAGATCCCCTTCCCGTCCTCGCGGCAGGGCGGCAGGAAGGGTTGGATCGAATCCTCTCCCAGATAGGGATTCACGGTGAGGCTCTCTGCCCAACGAAAGTGCGCCTTGGCGTAGGCCTCGGCCGTCGATCCGATGTCCCCTCGCTTGACGTCCCCCAGGACCTCGAGCCCCTGGGACCGTCCGTATTCGCAACAGGCGGCGTAGGCCGAGAGCCCTTCGACACCCAGCTGCTCGAAGAAGGCAATCTGGGGCTTGATGCCGACAACGTAGGGTGCGCAAACCTCGATGAGACGCTTGTGGAAGGCCAGGAGACCCTCGATTCCTCCGCCTTCGTCCTGGAAGGTCTTGGGGAAGCGATCCGGTCGAGGATCGAGCCCCAGGAAGAGAGGAGAGCCCTTGCTCTTGACCTGCGCGGTCAGCCGACGGGAGAAACTGGATTGCATGCCCGGAACCTATCCCAGGGACAGGCAGGAACAAGACCGGAGCGCGATCCGCGCTGACCAGATCGCCTGTAGACAGGAGGATTCATGAGATCGTTATGAGCATCGAGGTCATGAATCGTCCGGGTGAATCATCCGGGGGTAGGCATCAAGGCCTGGGATCGCGGCGTCGATGAGGGGGAAGATAACCCAGACGAATCCCCGGCCCGGGGCTCCTTTCGATGCCAGACCTCTCGCACAAGCCCCCGACGCAATGCACGAGCCTCCTGCTCCTCGAGAGGCAGGCCCGTTCCATGCGCCTGCTTCGCGCCTGCCTGGAGCGCATGGGCTACCACGTGCTCACGAGTTCTTCCGCAGAGTGGACCCGCGAGATGCTGGAGGATCCAAAGATCGACCTGTTGATCGCTTCCATCTCCCGCGAGGAGGAAGGCGAGCATTGGACCCTGCTCGAATCCGTCCTCGGCAACCGCCCCCTGCTCTTCGTCGAAGCCGAAGCCGAGCCACGTACGGGACCGGCTCACGAGCTCCGAGAATCCCACCACATTCACTACCTTGCGCGCCCGTTCACACTGGATGAACTGGATCGCAAGATCAAAGAAGCCCTGCGCAGTATCAGGAAGTAGAAACCATGAAGTCCAAGGAACGGATCCGAAAAGACAAGACGGTCCTAGTCATCGACGATGACCCCCAGGTGCGCGACCTCCTCCAGATCGTCTTGAGAGGATGCGGCTATCAAGTCCGGGTCGCCAAGGAATGCGCTGACGTGATCTCCATCGTGGAGGAGTCGAGCGAACACATCGACCTCCTGCTCGTCGATCTCTACCTACCGGGAGTCTCCGGTCTCGATCTGGCCGACCAGGTCCTGGAGGAACGTCCCGAAACCAAGGTGCTCTACATCAGCGGCATCACCGGCATCAGCGATGCCGAGGACATGAAGGCACGCGCCCACGGCGAATGGGGCAAGGACGCGAACTTCCTCGACAAGCCCTTCCGCCCGACGCAACTCGTCGACTCCGTGGACGAACTGCTGGGCTGCTGACACACCTGAGCCTCCAGGAGTCCGCGCCATAGAAGGTGTGAAGCTCTGTCGAATTCAGTTTTGCGAGATCGGCTGCGCCGATCTCGCATTTGCTCACAACGATCTCATGAATCATATACTGTCTAACGAGGCTGCGCCTCAGACCAACGAGGCATGGGACCGGGATCCGGAGCTGTTCCTCACAGGGGCGCAGAGAGCACAGAGATTGGGAAACAACAAGGCGATCTCTGTGGTCTCCGTGTGGTTCCTCTTGATCACCAGG
>JAJRTL010000310.1 GCA_024278315.1 Planctomycetota bacterium
ATCAGCGCCAACGAGTCGGCCGCCATCGCGACCCTCAAGAATCTGACTTCGAGTCAGGCGCAGCTTCAGGCTTCCGGCGTCATCGACGCCAACGGCAATGGTGCCGGTGAGTACGGTTACTTCCAGGAGCTCTCTGGTGGAACCAATGTTCGCATCGACGCCAACAGCGACGGCATCTCCGACGGCATCAGCACGACCGTGCGCGTGACGCCTCCCGTTCTCTCGGGTGCGTTCGCCAACATCGATACTGCTGGCCGTATCCTTCGCTCGGGTTACTACTTCCAGATGTATCTGCCCGGCGCCGCTGCCGTCGCCACGCCTGAGTCCACCACCCTGGTAGGTGTCTCCGCTGCGGACGCAGAGGTCCTCTGGTGCTGCTACAGCTGGCCCGCCAGCCGCGGCAACTCCGGTAACCGTGCATTCTTTGTGAACCAGGCCGGTGACGTCCTGTCCACGAACAATGCCATCGCTCGTTTCTCGGGCACGACCACCACGCCTCAGGGCTCCTCGGCCTTCCTGGCTGGCGCCTCGAGCACCGCAATGAACGTCACCGTGGCAGTCAACGCCACCGGTAACAGCGGTGACCGCTGGACCGTGGTCAACTAATACGGTTGGACGCATGGGAGAGGGGCATGCGCTCCTTTTTCCACGAAGCACCCCGGAAGCGCTGGGCGCTCCCGGGGTGCTTCATGTACTGCGCTTCCCTTCATCAGTGCTGATCTTCTCAACCCCTGTGGCCAAAGTGTCGATGAGATGGGCATGAGCACCGATATCGAGTCCCACGTCGAGGAAAGTCCCCTGTCTCTGTTGATGAGCGCGGGCCTGGAATCTCTCGAGGCCGCCCCGGAGGGATCCGAGGTTGAGCCCGTGGCCCCGGTCCATTTGGATCCCGATCGTCCGGACGTATCCCAGAAGACAGCTCTCGTGAGCATCGTGATCCCTGCCCTCAATGAGGAGACCAATCTCGGGAACCTCCTGGCAGAACTCGATGAGGCCTTGAGCCATATCCGGGGCTTCGCATTCGAGATCCTCCTGATCGACGACGGATCTACCGATGCAACTGCGGAGATCGCCTCGAAGTTCCGTCGCGTTCGTGTCTATAGCCATCCTGTGAATCTGGGCAATGGCGCCTCTGTAAAGCGTGGAATCCGGCTGGCACGGGGAGATTGGATCCTGCTCATGGATGGTGATGGCCAGCATCCGCCCAAGGAAATTGTCAAGATGCTCTCTCTCGTCAAAGACAAGAACTTCGACATGGTGGTCTGTTCACGCGGATCGAGTGGAGGGAGTCTGCATCGAAACCTGGCCAACTTCATCTACAACGGCCTGGCCAGCTATGTGACGAGCAAGAAGATCCCCGATCTCACCAGCGGTTACCGCCTGGTCCGGGCCGATGCGCTCAAGGCTTTCGTCAACCTGCTTCCCAACACGTTCAGCTATCCGACGACGATCACCTTGGCGATGTTCAAGGCCGGATACGCCGTGCACTATCATCCCTTTGTCGTGCGAAAGCGCGGTGGATCCTCCAAGATCCGGATCTTCAAGGATGGTTCGCGCTTCTTCCTCATCATCCTCAAGGTCACGACTTTCTTCTCTCCGCTGAGGGTCTTCGTGCCTCTCTCGGCCTTCGTGGGCCTCATGGGCATGGCCTGGTACATCTATACCTACCTGACCCGTCATCAGTTCACGAACATGGCCATGCTTGCACTGGTGCAGGCAGGTCTCTTCTTCTGTCTGGGGCTCATCTCGGAGCAGATCGCCCAGCTTCGATTCGATCGCATGCCTCTCCCCTCCCAGGAGAGGGAGAACGAACCAGGGAGCGATGATTCATGAGCGCCAAGCGGGTCCTCTTCTTCGGAACCTACGATGTCGAACAGGGATACCCAAGAGCCCGTTCCCTGATGCAGTCGCTCGAAGCGCAGGGCATCGAGACACTGGGATTGCGTGAGGACCTGTTGCCAACGAAGGGAAAGCGCCTTCGCCTCCTTCGCCGGCCTTGGACCTGGCCAGGTCAAGGCCTCCACATCTGGTTGGGGGGTGTGCGACTGCGCTCCCAGCTGCGCGCATTGCTGCGTGAGGAACGGGTCGATGCCATCATCGTGCCCTATCCCGGCTATCTGGCCGTGGAGTGGGCTCGCAAGGTCTTTGATGGCCCGATCTTCCTGGACCTCTTCCTTTCCTTGAGCGACACGATCGTCGCCGACCGCGGCCTCTTTCGCGCGGGAGGTAGAGTCGATCACCTTCTCAAGGCCATCGAGAGGAGGGCCTGTGACCGTGCCGATGGTGTGTTTCTCGATACGCCTGAACACCAGAACTACGTCACGGAGGAGACCGGCCTGGCCGCCGAGAAGTTCTTCTTCGTGCCCATTGGAGATCCACAGGCTCCCGACGAGCCCTTCCCCTATCCGTTCCGGGAACCGGGGCAGGACCTGAGGGCCGTCTATCTCGGAACGGGTGTGCCGCTCCATGGTGTAGAGACCATGCTCTCAGGAGTCGCACGTACGGAAGGGATGCACCTGACATTTATCGGAGGAACACCCGAGCATCGGCATGCGGCGCGGGCTCTCGGGTCCAATCGCGCGACCGTGATTGAGGATTGGCTTGGGTCGGAACGTATCCATGGTCTCTTGGCTGCGCATCACATTGTTTTCGGGCTATTCGGTACGAGTGCCAAAGCGGGCCGAGTGGTGCCCTACAAGCTGGTGCATGCACTGGCCGCCGGTCGTGCGGGTGTCACTGCCGAGACATCCTCGATTCGCACGCTGCTGGATCCGGGAGTCGATTGCTACACATGCCAGGCAGGGGACTCCGCTGGTCTCGCCCGTGTTCTGCGGGGCATCGTCGAGAATCCGACGCTTGCCTCCATCGTTGCCAATCGAGCGCGCCGAAGCTACGAGCGGATGTTCTCACCAGAGGCCATCGGATCGCGACTGCTCATGGGTATGGAGTTGGTGACCGGTGATTCCTGGTCGGCACCCAGGAGTGAGGGGGCCTCGGAGAGCCGCTCCTGCGTACCTGCAGAGGACGAACTCGTCTCTACCTGAGCCCCATAGGCTCCCATTGTGAGCCACTCTTCGCCATACGCGAGAAGACTGGTCTCGACGAGTTTCTCGGGACTCCTCTCCGCAAGAAGGGCGTGCCCGCCCCGGATGAGTCGCTGGGAGAGATCCTGATCGGTTGAGAGCGTCTGGATGGCTCCGGCCAAGGCATGTGCGTCACAGGGTGGGACGAGAAGACCCGTTCGATGATCCTTGACGATCTCCACGACACCGCCGCGTGCGGCTGCGATGACCGGAAGGCCCGCCCGGAAGGCCTCGAGGTAGACGAGACCGAGTGCTTCAGTTCGCGAGGGCATGACGAAGAGGTCCGCTGATGCGAAGAGTGATGCCATCCGGGATGGCTTCAGTCGACCGTGGAAGTGCAATCGGTCGCCCACACCCAGCTGCAGAGCCAGCGCGTGGATGCGTCCTTGCGCCTTGTCCTGACCGGCGACGTGCAGATGGAGATCGGGGAAGGTTCCATCGAGGAGGGCGATGGCCTGGACCAGTGTATCGAGACCCTTGCGGTAGAAATTGCCTCCCGAGAACAGAAGGGCGGGACTCCCCGCGAGGTCGCGGACGCGGACCTGCTTGGGACCGGGCCCCACCGTTAGCGGAGAGAGCGCCATCCTGTTCTCCGGGATTCGGTAGGCTCTCGCCAAGCTGCAAGCTGTGGCTCGGCTGTTGGCCAGGAGCAGGTCGAACCGCGCGAAGCAGCGCTTCTCGAGTCTGGCGAGCCATCGGTAGAACGCCCAGCGACGGATGGGATCGGCCGCCTGTCCGAACATGGCAAAAGGATGCTTGGGGCAGATGGCAGCGTAGTCGTCGTGCAGTGTTCCGATCAGCCGCAGGCCCCGCTTATGGGGGCTACGGACGAAGGCATGAGCCGCCCGGGCGTCCAGGAAATGCACATGGCTGGGCAGGGATTCCATCCCACCGAAGGCCCGGACCACGCGCTTGCCGAGAGTCCAGAAGCTGTCCTGCGTTGGGTCGGTTCGTGGGCGAGAGCCCAGATCCACCCACTCGACACCGGGCAGGGCCTTGGGATCCACCTCCTGGGTCCAGGTGGCCACGGCCAAAGGCAGACCTCGCGCGGCATAACCCTCGATGAGCATGCGGGCGTAGGTGCCAACACCTGAGCGGACGCTCTTGGCCTGGGCGGTGACGAGGAGCAGCTTCTTGTCCATGCTGGAATCATCGACGGGATGGGGGCTTGGCTTGAGTCCGACCCCCTCGAGGACTCCAGCTCGGGGTCCTCTCTGTCGATGAATGGGACAGATGTCTACTCCCCTCATGAGATCTCGCCTGTGGCTGGCGACCCCCTATGTGCAGGTCGCCGGACTCGTTCTCTTCCTGGTGGCCCTCTTCCAGAGCGGCGCTCTCGGCAGTCCCATGTACTTCGACGACGCACATGCCATCGTCGACAATCCGGCCGTGAAGAGCCTGTCCAACGTGCCGAGCTTCTTCGTGGACCCAGGGGCCTTCTCGACCTCGGGACGCATGTATCGCCCCCTTGTCCTGACGACGCTGGCTGTCGACTACTGGATGGGTGGGGGCGAGGCCTGGGTCTTCAAGCTCGGAAACCTCCTGCAACACCTGTCGATCTGCCTCCTGCTCCTGATCTCGCTGCCCCTGCTCTTCGCACGCGTCGGTTGGGTCGGCATCACCGGGCACTGGGCAAGCCTTCTCGCGGTTCTGCTCTTCGGGCTCCATCCGCTCCATGTCGAGACACTGGCTCTCGTCTCATCACGTTCAGAGATCCTGGTGGCCTTGGGATTCGTCATTGCACTCACTGGTTGGCTCATCGAGGGTGCCAAGGGACGCGTGAGAGGACAGGTGGCCTGGCTCTGTCTGGGCACGCTGTTCGCCTGTCTGTCCAAAGAGACGGGGATCTTCGTGCCTCCCGTGATCTTCTTGTTCGAGCTGTTGCTGCCGGTCGAGGGGCACCGCACTTCGATACGCAGGCTCATGGTCCGAGTGGCCCCGGCCCTTCCCATCGTCCTCGTCTATCTCTACTTGAGGCAGACGGCTTTCGCTCTGGTGACGATCCCCAGTCACACCTTCGCGGTGACCGTCTCCGATCCCTACAGCGGCGGCGGGAGATCCATGCTCGACCAGATCCAAGGGATGACCTGGTACCTGCCCAAGGCCATGGAGTTGATCTTCTTCCCCTGGTCGCTCTCGGTGGATCACACGGTCTTCTTCGATCGCCCCCTGCTCTCCCTTCCCGTCCAGCTTGGGGCTGTCGTGATCCTTCTGCCGCTCGTCCTTGCCGTGGTCTGGATCAAGCGCTACGCCCTGTTCTCTTTTGCAGTGTTGGCGTCGTTTGCCTTCTCCCTGCCGTGGATCCTCGTTCCGCTCAATCAGCCCTTGGCTGAACATCGACTCTACCTTCCTGTCCTGTTCCTGGCCCTGCCCTTGGGGGCCATGCTCCTGAAACTCCTGATGCATGCGTCTTTGCGTCCGCGCCATGCCCTGATCTCCATTTCGGTGATCCTCCTGCTCTTGGGAGGTCGATCCTGGAGCCGTGGACGTCTCTGGCAGGATCGAGCTTCGCTGTGGCAGGACTGCCTGGCTTCGTATCCCGAGTCCTTCCGTGGGTTGAATGGCAAGGGGCAGGCGCTTCTGGATCAGGGGCGGTTCGCAGAGGCCCTCCCGCTGCTGGCGCGCTGTGTGGACATCTATCCCAAGTATCTTCCAGGTGTTCAGAATCTATGTGAAGTTCGCGTCAGACTCCTCGAGAAGACCGATGACCGCGTCTTTCACGATGAAACCATGCGCCTGGTCGAGGACCACGCGGAATGGTATTGGAAGGACCCCTTCGTGCGGCTCCTCGCGGCTCGCGCTCGCCTGGGACGCTACAGGGTCAGCAAGGAGACGGAGGATCTGGATGCGGCCAAGGCTTGGGCGCTGTCCTGTCTCACAATGGTTCCTCCCAAGATGCTGGTCTACCGAACCGCTGCCGAAGCGCTGCGCAACAGTGGACGCCCCGCCGATCTCCTGCAGGCCATCTCCCTCCTCGAAGCCTGGGAAGAGCGACGCCTACCCGTCAGGAACATGGATGCCTGGCTGGAATTCCAGGACTACAGGGCGAGCCTGCTCACGCAGGCAGGTCTCCACGCCGAGGCCGAGGGTGTCGCCAAGCGAATGAATCAGAAATACCCCACCAGCTCGCGGGGACTGCAGAGGCTTCAGAAAATCTACAATATCTCGGGTGCCCGCGAACGCGAGAAGCAGATCGAGACCCTGTTGCGGGTCATGCATGGTCAGGGGGTACCGGCAAGTCCGAACAGGTGACGACTGTTGTCCAGGAGGGACTTGGACAAGGCGCCTTCTTCGACGACCCGGATGCGTGCCAATGTCTCGAAGGTGCAGCGGACGAAGGCTGGCTCGTTGCGTCGTCCCCTGTGACTCTCCGGCGGGAGGAACGGAGCATCTGTTTCGACCAGTAGACGATCGGTCGGGCAATGGACTGCCGCCATCCGTAGGTCTTCGTTGTTCTTGTAGGTCAAGGGGCCGGCGAAGGAGAGGTGGAGACCCAGGTCCAGGCACTTCGATGCTTGGGTGGAATCGCCTGTGAAGCAATGGAGAACTCCGTGTATGGGGGCCCATTCCTGGAGTTGATCCAGGAGTTCGGGAAAGGCGTCCCGGCAATGGAAGATCATGGGCTTCCCGATCCTTCGAGCCAGGTCGAGATGCTTGTCGAGAGAGGCGCGTTGCGTGGACAGGGGGATCTTCTTCCAATAGAGGTCCAAGCCCGTTTCTCCGATGGCGACTACCGCGTTCTCGCTGCAGAGGTCGGAGATCTCCGGGAAGTCAGCCTCGTGGCCGGAGCAGTCACAGGGATGAAGACCGGCCGTAGGATGCAATCCTTCGTGACGATGGGAGCGGTCCAGGGCGCGGCGGCTGCTCGCCAGGTCTATGCCCACATCCACCATGGCCAGGATGCCGGCGGTTCGTGCCTGTGCGAGGACCTGGGGCAAGTCTTCTTCGAGGCTCTTCCATCCCAGGTGGCAGTGCGTGTCGATCAGAGGGGGGAGGCTCATCGACAGTAGTCGCGGATCAGGCTCGCCAGGTTCTTGCGCACGCGATTGCTCTTCTCGAGGGCGTAGGCCTTCTTCATCCAGGGGCAGGCCTTCTTGCCTTGGATCTCTACGATGGCATAGGCCATCTTGCTGCGCAGCATGGGATTCTGCATCTCTGGGTTGCTGGAATGGAAGTATCGCTGGAAGAGCTCGGCACCACGCTTGCTCTTCTCTGTCCGCAAGCCCTCAACGACCGCAGAATACGTGGCGTTGTCATGCCCGTCTTGTTGCAGCACGGTCAGGAGCACGTCTTCCTTGCCAGCAAAACTCGACTCCATCAGGTAGTTGATGTTGTTGAAGAAACCCCTGAAGCGTCCTGGAGTGATGCCGGGTGGTAGTTTGGTGAAACCCTTGTTGAGGTAGATGGGCGAGGGCTTGACCATACCTGTGTGGGACTCGCTCAGGATGATCTCCTTGAGCAGCAGGCCAGCATCCATCGAATCGAGCTTGAGGAGGGTCCGGGCGGCATGGTTCCGTAGATCGCTTCGCATACCGGGATTGGCCAGTACCTCGTGTGCCAGGATCTTGGCTTCGTCCTTGTTGATCTCGGCGGCGATGTCCATGAGGAGTTCGCGATACGCTTCTTGCTCGTCCCCTTCCTTGAGCGCCCCTACGAAGGCCGCTTCGACGGCGGCATAGGCTGGTGTGCCGAGGGCCTTGAGCGCCCGTGTTGCCAGGTCCAGCTTGGCCTGGATACCAGGCTCCATGGCCCGGTTGTAGCCGTGCTTGGACAACTGGTCCGACCAGTATCTGACGTAGTCGAGGATGGCGGTCTCGCTGCTCTTGTCGGGCAGATTCGAGTAGTGGAGCAGCGCTAGCGAGTCTTCGATCCTGTCCAGGCGCTGATTCTGCTCGCGCACCGACTCATGCAGGCCCCGAACGGCAGGCAGCACCTGGATCTGGACGAAGGCGGCGAGAGCCAGGATCACTGCAAAGGTAAGGAGGAAGATCCGCAGGGGGGGCGGAGGCCCTGGTCGAGTCTCTGAGTCTGGATTCATGAAAGTTCCGGTTGCTGTGGGGGTGTTCTGCCAGAGCTTCGAGGGAAAGCAAGTGTCGTTCCTCTCCGAAGGAAACTGTCGAGAATCCCGGCATCACGGAGCCTCCTGGCACTGCATTTGATAAATAGCGCTCATCCTGTTCCTTGGAACATAGTCCCTCCCTTCCTCGACGTCCCAATCGACATAAGCCCCTTGCTGAGCGCCACTCCCGCGTGACGCCTCGGAATCCAGCTATGTTGATTCGTGCGGAGGAGACCAGGGTCTGTGCTAAAACGCACAGGTCGCTCTTTTCCAACCTGCGTGCCACTCCATGGCGACTTCGGGATTGTTACTGAGGTCGACAACTGCATGGTGCCAAGACCTTTCCTGGCCCATGAGTCAGCCTTCTGGCTTGGTTCCGTTGGGATTTCCGACGGGGGTGGCACCAGGGGCTATACTTCCACGAGATCCGTCCAAGAGGTATCCTCTTTCGACTCCGAGTCGACTGGGTGCCCTCCCTGATCGGGTCGACACGGTCCTTTGTCGTTTCGCGCGAAGTCCTTACAAGGCAGAGCCTTGTGAGGAACAGCTTGGCAAGTTGCGACCTGGGATGGATAGCCCTCCCGACCCGAACGTTCTTCCTCAATCCTTCGCGAGGTCACATGAAGGCCCGATTCCTCGGTTTCCTTACCAGCCTGTCTCTTGGTTTGCTCTCTTTTACCGCAGTTTCCTGCGGTGGTGGGGGTAGCAGTACGGGCAATTCCGCTCTCTTGTGTGGCGATGGTACACAAGAAGGCATCTGCATCTCCGGTTGCAACCTCGGTTGTTCGGTCACAGGCTGCAGTATCAATGAGGTCTTCCAGAACCAGCCTATCATCCTGACCTTCACCCAGGAGGTGGATCCGCTGTCGGTCACTTCCGAGACGGTGCAGATCCGGACGGCTCAAGGGCGGGAACCGGTGGGCTCCTTCTTCGTGCAGGGCAACAGCATCACCTTCGTGCCTGAGGTCAAGGTCGTCCAGACTCCCACAGGACCACAGCTCGAGTTCGGCTTCGCGCCCAACGAGACCTACGTACTGACGATTCCCAGCCAGAAGGATGCGCTCCGGACCATCACGACGACGCAGGGAGCACCGATGCTCCAGACCTTCTCCTGCTCTTTGTTCTCGAACGGGCAGATCAAGGACTTCGATGAGCGTCCCCCCTGCGCCGAGCTCTTGATTCCCAAGACGAACGTGGGTGTGAGCGTCAATACTTCGATCGTGGTCGAGTTCACCGAGCTCATCAACACCTCCACGCTGTTCGATGTGAACGGCGATCTGGATGGTGTGACCTTCGGGATTGCCCAGTTCGACTCCAATGGCGTGTGTTCGAGCAAGCAGATTCCCCTTCCTGGAACCTTCAAGATCTCGGTCAACCAGGCTGCTCAACGCACGGTGCTCTCCTACTTCCCTTCGGGCGCGCTCCCAGGCAATGTCTGCATCGTGACGACAGTGACCCAGAAGATCCAGGACCTCTCCGGCAAGCGGAGTTGTCGTCGCGTGTTTACATTCAAGACCGGCACCGTCGACGTCAAGAAGCTTCAGATCACCGAGGACTTCTCGAACCCCGTGAAGAACGCGGATCAGCTCACCAATGGCGCCAAGTGGGTAGCCAATGGCGCCAAGCCTGTTGCTCTGGGTGGTTCCGCAGTGCTGGGTGAGTTCAATATCCTGGATGGCAAGGACACGGGTAAGCTCGATTCACTGGGTCGCAAGATCTATGAGTGGGACACCGACAACAGCTCGATTCCGGCGACGCGTACGCTCACCGGCAAGACGATCGTCGTCACCAACGGCGTCTACGAGTTCAGTTCCATGGTTCTCGATGAGAAGCAGCACCTACGGTTCGTGGGCAAGTCTCCCGTGACCATCCGTGTGAGCGGCAGGGCACTTCTGAATGGTGCCATCTCTGTCGAGGGCACCGCAGGCTTCGCGGATCCGCTAGGGTCAAAGGCCACGGTCGGTCAGAAGGGAATGCCAGGTGGCCCAGGTGGATCTGCAGGCGGCCGTGGTGCCGATGTCTATGGTTCCAAGGCCGTCATCGATGGAGCTGCAGGCAAGGACATCATCGTCCCGGCCGGACATCCGCTCGCGACGAGTGTCGCTGGCACGGGTGGAAAGGGCAGCAAGGCCAACCCTGCCAAGACCTCGGGCATCCAATACAGTTTCTTCGATGTCATCTGTCAGCAGACCGCCTCCGGTGGCGGTGGAGGTGGCTATTTGACTGCGGGTGGAAAGGGCGCGAGCGTGAAGAACGCGAATGCCACGAGCTCACCTCCCAAGGCCTTTGACTTTGGCGCTGATGTTGCTGGTGGCAAGGCTGTTTCGCTCAGCAGCATCCTGGGTGGTACCCTGACCAAGTCCAGTGCGTTCTACTTCCTGATCGGAGGCAGTGGCGGTGGGGGTGGCGGTGCGCACCCGGTGGGCAGTATCAAGAGTAGCACGGCCTATCGACACACCGGTGCCGGTGGATCCGGTGGCGGAGGCACCTTCCACTTGAAGGCTGGAGCAGCGTTCAGGCTTTCCTCTACGGCACGCATCAGCGCCAACGGTGGAGCCGGGCTCAATACGGCCTACCTCAAGGATTTTGCCCCCGCAGCGGGCGGGGCCGGATCGGCGGGCAGCATCCTGCTGCAGACCTCTGGAACCCTGGAGGTCTTCGGGCTGGTCAGCGCCGTGGGCGGCAAGGCTGGCAAGACCAACAACTCGGGCTCGAGCGGCAGTGGATTCACGGCCGTGGACGCGATCAGCGGCAAGGGTGGAGATGGCTTCATCCGCATCGAGGCAGATCCCAAGCCGGACTTCAAGTCCTTCGACAAGCTACTTCCTGCCAAGAGTGCAGACAACGCCGGTTTGCTCCGCAAGCCTGACTATGACAAGAAGTCGGTTCTCTCGACCAACTGGTATGACACCAAAGTCCTTTTCCCACCGCGCTACCTGAGCTATACGATCGAAGCTTCGATCGACGGAAAGGATGTCGTCTTCTCCGACGCACCAGGAGGCACGCCTGCAAAGGCTGGCCAGCCCTTGGTGATCTTCTTCCAGGGGGCTCAGCTTGACGGGAATACGGGTCGGCCGCAGCCTGCCACGATCTCCCGTTGGGTAGAAGGCAAGATCGACCAACTCAATCTCATTGGTGGAAACACCTATCGCTTCCTACTCGTGATCGATGCTTCGCTCGTGACCGATCCCAGCAAGACCGTCATCAAGAAGGTGACCGTCAACTACCAGGCCTGATCCTCAGGTGGGTTCCCAAATGCATAGATCCCAAAAGAAGAGGCGTGGCATGAAGTCCAAGCTCCTAGGTATCGCTTTTCTCTCGGTTTTTTCGGCAGCCTTCTCGGCTTGCTCGGGTGGCACGGACACCGTGGGCAAGATCTCCGCGCTGTGTGGTGAGGCCGGTGACTTCTGTGTGATTGGCTGCAACCTGGGCTGCACGCTCTCTGCCTGCAGCTTGAGTGACATTGCCGAGAACCAGCCTCTGGTCTTCACCTTTAGCCAGGACGTGGATCCGCTATCGGTGACACCTCAGAGCCTGTCGATCCAGACGGCCGCAGGCCTCCCCGCAGATGGTCAGTATGTCATCGACAAGAACAAGGTGACCTTCGTGCCCTCCTTGCGGAGTCTGAACGGTCTGGCCGTCTTCGGTTTCCGCACAAATGAGAGTTACGTCTTGCGTCTGGATGGGGGGAAGGACGCCAAGTTCCCGATCCGTTCGAAGAGTGGGGCCCCCCTGGGACACCGCCTTGAGTGCGCGATCAATGCCAACCTCGGCATTATCGACCTGGACAAGAAGAAGCCGGTAAGTTCCATCTCCGTTCCTGCCAGCACGATCAGCGTGCCGCAGGACACGCTTGTGGTCCTCGAGTTCTCTGAGCTGCTCAATCCGGGACAGTTCATCAATGGTGGAGCAGGAAACGGCATCACCTTCTCGGTGATCTCGCCCAACGCCAAGGGTGCTTGTGTGTCTGCTCCGCAGCCGATGCCCGGGACCGTGTCTCACGTGATGGATACCGTGGGCAACAAGTCGACGGTCGTGTCCCGTCCTTCGGTGCAGATTCCGTCCAATGCCTGTTTCTTCGTGAATGTCACGGAGCAGTGCATCGATCTCTCCGGCAAGGGCGCTATCGCTGCTGAGTATGAGTTCCGCGTGCGTCAGGGATCCCAGTCGGATCAGTCCATCGAGGAGAAGTTCCTCACGACCGCCCAACGGGATAGCACGATGACCGGTGCCGAATGGGGTAACGGCAAACTGCTGCCCGGCAAGCTCGGTGGATCGGGAATCCACGGCACCTTCCGTGCCGACACGGGCCGCTTCCTCAAGAAGGAGAACGGGATCAGCTTCTACGAGTGGAACACCGACCTCATCAAGATTCCGTTCAGTTTGACGCTGCACGGTGAGGCGTATTGGAAGAAGAAGCTCGGAGCTAGCAAGAACGAGATCGAGATCACGAATGGCAAGCTCGAGTTCGCTGAGTTCGAACTCAAGGACACTGAAGTCATCGTCTTCAAGGGCAAGGTCTACCCTGAAATCCGCTGTATCGGTGACATGAAGGTCGATGGGCAGATCATTCTGGAACTCAACAAGCCCACGACCATCTCCTCCGGCGGAAAGGGTGGCCCGGGGACAGTCGGCAGCCTGGGGGGTGCTTCTGGCGCACAAGGCGGCGACCGTCCCACCGTGAAGGGTGGTTCCATCAACGGTCGCACGGGACCGGGCGTCGTGGTTCCAGCGGGGCATCCTCGTGCTGCGCAGGCCAAGATCGCTGGCGGAATCGGTTCCAAGGCCAATCCGACATCCGGAAACAAGAAGGACATCAAGTACTTCGGCACCGGTGCCTTTGCCAGTCGCATGGCGGCTTCGGGTGGAGGGGGTGCCAGTTTCTTCAGCCCCGATGGCAAGACCTCTTTGGGCACTGGTGGTGAAACCAAGTCTCTGGTGGGCACTACCGGCCCGCAGTTCCCACCGCATAACAAGGAAGACCTGGGTGCACCTTCGGTCGCCGGCAAGCCATTCCCCGTCATGCCTGCGACCCCTTCGGTTTCGAGCCGGACGCTCTTCCTCATTGGCGGAGCTGGCGGCGGTGGCGGAGGGGTCTCTCCCTGCGGTTCGTTCCCCACCGCGGTCGCTTGGGTCGTCGGTGTTGGGGGCGGTGCGGGAGGTGGCATCTTCCATGCGCAAGCTGGTCACATGTTCACTGGCGGCACCAAGAGCAAGATCATGGCACAAGGCGGCCCCGGTGCGAGCAAATCGGACGCCTCGTCGGTTTCGGCCTCGGGTGGTGGTGGCTCCGGGGGATCCATCCTTGTGCAGAGTGGGGCTATTCCTGCCATCTTCTCCGAGTTCAACGTCTTGGGTGGCAGCGGTGGCGTCGGCAAAGAGACGACGTGGCTGGAGATCGGCTCCTTCGGAGGCAAAGGTGGCTCGGGAATGATCCGCATCGAGAGTGTTCCTGCCCCCTCACATGCCAGTTTTGGTGGCTTCAAACCCGCCGCGACTGCTGACAATACAGGCCTCCTCCGTAAGACGGACTATGACAAGGTCACCGTGGGGACCTCCAAGTGGTACAACACCAAGTTCCTCTTTGCTCCGCTCTACACCAGCTACACGATCGAGGCCAAGATCAACGGAAAAGCCGTTACCTACTCCGATGATGGCAAACACACGCAGGCCGCAGAGGGGCAACCCGTCGTCCTCCTGATCCAGACCACACAGCTGGATCTCAAGACCGGGCTGCCCAGACAGGATGCTCGCCCTACCAACTGGTATGAGGGAACGGTCGTCCCCCTGAGCCTCGACAAGAACAACGGGAATGGCTTCCGTTTCATGATCCGGACTGACATGAGCGTGCCGGGCACGACGTCGATCGAGGTCTTGAGCTTCAAGCTCAACTACCGGGGATAAGAACCGCCGGCAGAAGCGGTGAGAAGAGGCTCGCCTCCGAAAGGAGGTGGGCCTTTTTTCGTGGTGCCTTGTGGACCTCTGCAGGGATGATGTGTGGATCGTGACCCGCGAACACAAGAGAATCTGGGCAGAGTGGCTCTTCGATGGAGAGCGTTGGCAGCAGGGTGTCACGGTGCAGGTCGACCCTGGGGGCAGAGTCGTCGCCTTGGAGAACGAGACTCGCGCAGCCGCGTCCGAGCGATACGCATGCCTCATTCCAGGTCTCGTGAATGCGCACGTCCATCTGGACCTCCCGCCCGTGGATCGCCTGTGCCGGGATCTCCCGCAGGAGGATGGTCCGCACGAGGATTCCAGGCCGGAGAGTGGCTTCGTGGATTGGATTCGGGCGGTCATCCGTGAGCGGATCACCTTGGATGTAGAGGCCTGCGAGCTCTTGGTCCTGACTCACCTGCGGCAGCTCATGGACAGCGGCTGCACCTGTGTCGGAGACGTGGATGCAACGGGTTTCAGTCGAGGAGCTCTGTCGACCCTCGGGCTCGAGGGGAGAGTCTACCGGGAGCTGATCGGGTTCGATCTGGGACCCCATCAGGCCAGGATCTTGTAGCGAGCCGGGGTTTGGCAGCTCCCGATGGGCTCTCACCCCATGCTCCCTATTCCGTCTCGGGCAGCCTTTTCCAGGCGGCACGCGCCAGCAGAAGACCTCTCATGATCCATTGTTCCGAGACTCTGGAGGAGCTGGAGTTCTTGCAGTCCGGCCATGGCCCTTTCCGGGAACTTCTCAAGAACCTGGGTCGTTGGGATGGGAGCTTCGTCGCGCCAGCTTGCTCGCCGGTGGCATGGTTGGATCGCCTTACCTGCTTGGGGCCAGATATCCTGCTGGTGCACGTGCAAGAACTCGTCTACGGGGATCTTGCGATCCTCAGGAAGGCCGGTTCTCCCGTGGTCATCTGCCCGGGGACGATCCAGTATTTCCACCGTGAACCCCCACGAGTCCTCGAGATGTGGAAGGCCGGGCTGACCTTGGCCTTGGGGACGGACTCTCTTGCCAGCAACCAGGAGCTGGATCTCTTCGCTGAGATGCAGGCCCTGCACCAGCTGATACCCGAGCTGGAGCCAGGGAGAATCCTCCAGATGGCGACATCCATGGGCGGGAGAGCGCTCGGGATTCCAGGTGCCGGCAGGCTCCGGCCCGGTGTCCGCTTCGATGCACTCGGCTTCCGGGAGTCACCAAAGGGTGGCCCTGGTGCGCTCAGCGAGTGGATCTGTGCAGCCCGACCCCGGCCCGATGCGAGATTCCTGCAAGGAAGGGATGGATGCAATCGTGCCCTCAGGGCCAATCCCCCTCTATGATGGAGGCGTTGGGTTTCTATTGGGGGGCCCTTGGGAGCGCAGGAGACCTGAAGGGAGCCGTCATTGTTTGGAAACGTCCTAGAGTTCATCGATCAGCATGATTCCTTCCTGATATCAGGTCACGTCAACCCGGATGGCGATTGCCTGGGGACCGAGGTTGCGCTTTACCACTTCCTCCAGGGAATGGGTAAGAAGGTCGAGATCCTGAATGCTGATGCGCGTGATCCCAGCTTCGACTTCTTCGACCGCCACACTCCGCTCGGAGTGCATGAGGCTGGTACGCCACTCCCCGATCATCAGGTCCACTGTCTGGTGGACTGCCATGAGTTGAGCCGGCTCGGATCCGTGGGCAAGGCGGCCGCGAAGATGGAGAATGTCACGCGCATGGTCGTGGACCACCATGTTGGCGCCGATTGCGGGGACGGGGAGGTCCTCCTCTGGGATCTCAAGGCTCCCTCGGCCGGTTGCCTGATCTACGAGCTCTACCAACATTGTGGTGCGCAGATCAGCGAGGCGGCCGCCGAAGGTGTCTTCGTTTCCATTGTCTCGGATACCGGATGGTTCAAATACTCCAACACGAACAGCGAGTCTCTGGCTATTGCTGCCGATCTCGTGGCTGCGGGAGTGAAGCCCCATCACATCTATCATGCCCTGTATCAGCGCAATCCACCCGAGATCCTCCCCGTCAAGAGTGAGGGAATTGGCAAGATCCGTTTCGAGGCCCAGGGGCGCCTGGCCTGGTTGGCCCTCGACAAGGACTACATGCGCAGGGTCGAGACCAGCGAGTTCAACACCGATGGTCTCCTGGACGTCATGCGCGAGGTCAAGGGAGTCGAGATCGTCGTCATGATGAAGGAGAAGGCCACCGGTCGGGTCAAGATCAGCCTACGTGGCTCCAATCTGCAGGATGTCGACAAGATCGCCAATCGCTTCGGTGGCGGTGGGCATCACAAGGCATCCGGAGCGGAGCAGCCCGGTCCCATGGCCAAGGTCAGGAAGGAACTCCTCCAGGCCTGTCTGGAGCAACTAGGATCCTAGAGGAGTCATCGTGTTCGCCCTGATCTCGGACTTGCATGCCAACCTGCCAGCCCTCGAAGCGGTCTTTGCGCGCATCGATGAGCTTGGGATCAAGGATGTGTATTGTCTGGGGGATGTGGTTGGTTATGGCCCCTGGCCAGCAGAATGTGTCGATCTCGTCATGGAGCGCTGTCGGTTCACGCTCAAGGGCAACCATGATGATGGGATGTTGACCGGCTCCATGCACGATTTCAATCCGCTCGCGAGGGAGAGTCTGATGTGGACTCGCAAGCTCATGAAGCCCGGCTTCTTCTCGCCTCGAAAGAAGAAGCGTTGGGCGTATCTGGACGCGGCCCGTTCGCGCGTGGATCAGGATGGGTTCACCTTCGTGCACGCATCGCCCCGCGATCCCATCAAGGAGTATGTCCTCAAGTCCGATGGGTTCCTCGATCCCGAGAAGATGGATGAGAATTTCCGTCAGATCGAAGGGCCCTGCTTCAACGGCCATACGCATCAACCTGGCTCTACGACGGCGGACTTCCGATTCCACCAGGCCAGTGCCGACCGCCTTGTCTGGGACCTACCCAAGGGGCCATGCATTATCAACGTGGGGAGTGTCGGTCAGCCACGCGACGGCGATTCTCGATCCTGTTTTCTCGTCGTGGATGAGGGGAAGCTCCTCTATCAGCGTGTCGATTACGATATCCAGCGCATGCAGAAGGAGATCCTGATCCAACGTCTGAGCCCCTATCTCGCCGAACGTCTTGTTCACGGCCGATGAACGGGATGGGGGGACATCGGGATGAAGGCCAGGCTCACGCACAGATCCGCCTCATCCTGTCCACGGTAGCTTCCGAAGAGGACGCTCAGCGTCTCTCCCGCCTCTGGGTCGAAAGCCATCGTGCTGCCTGTGTGACGCGGATCCCGGGAGCTCGATCCCTCTATTCCTGGCAGGGCGAGATCCAGGAGGAGTCGGAGATTCTCCTCCTGATCAAGACCAGTGTCCGCGATGAGGACGATCTTCAGGTCCTGTTGCGCTCACTTGCCGCTGACCATCCCTACGAGGAACCTGAGTTGCTCGTGTTTACCGCCGCGGGTGGAGCCCAGGGCTATCTGGAGTGGATTCTCGGCTGGCGGGGTGCAGCGCAGGATCCGTCAGGGGGTGAATCATGAGCGACACCCGAACCTTGGACTTGGAGCATCGTGAGCAGCCCGACTTGGACCGCAAGATCGGCAGGCGGCTCTTCCTCTTTCTGCTGCTGATCTTCACCCTGCTGAGCCACGGCTATATCGACAACTACGATGCCGAGACCGAGTTCCAGACAGCCCGCGCCCTGGTGCGTCGCGGTGGATTCGCTCTGTCCCCTGGACTCGAGGACACCTCGGTCGCCGAGCGACTGCTGATCCAGCGCGGCCACGGGGTCATGCAGGGGAGGGAGGGGAACTACTACTCCTGGTTCGGCCCCGGACATGCCATGGTCATGGTCCCCTTCTATCTGGCGGGGCGCGGACTGGCTCTTGTCCTTCCATCGGTCGAGGAGACCGCACAGAAGGAGAGGCTGAAGGCTCTGCCCAAACCCTTTGGTGCTGCCCTGGGCCCGGAGTTCTTTTCACGACTCCTGGTGAGTTTCCATTCTCCGCTCTTCGCTGCGCTCATTGGTCTCATCCTCTTCATTCTCCTGGGCCATATGGGGTTTTCGGCCCGGATCCGTGTCGTTGCCGTGCTTCTGGCTTGCCTCGCCACGCAGCTGGGTCCGGAGAGTCGCGAGTCCATGGCCGATACGACCGGTGCCTTCTTCCTGTTCTGGTGTCTCGAGAGAGTCTTCGCCTGGGCACGCCGGTCAGGAGTGCTGTTCAGGGATAATGAACCATACGCTGGTCCGCCACCGACGGTCTGGCTCCTGCTCGCAGCTGGAGCAATCGGTGGCATGGCTTTCCTCGTTCGGCCCAACCAGCTGCTACCACTCTTCGTCTTTGGCCTGTATGTCCTGTTCAAGGGGTTCTTGCGCGGCCAGCCCAAGGCGGGGTTCCTCTTTTGCTTTGGCTTCTCGCCGTTCCTGCTCTTCTTCCTGGGGTTCAACTGGTGGCGTTTCGGGTCCCTGGGAGAGACTGGTTATTCTGCGGGCACGTCGGAGGGCTACTGGAGCTTCAATCCCATCCTGGGTTTCTTCCTCCTGGGGCTCGCCCCAGGCAAGGGCGTTCTCCTGTTCTCGCCTCTCCTCTGGCTCGTTCCCTCTGGCATCCGTCGTTTCGGCCGCAAGGCAGGGGCAGAGATCCTCGTATTGGTAGCCATCCTCCTTCTGCCCTGGATCCTCACGTCCTTTACTTCA